>NZ_JBITPH010000011.1:0-44628 GCF_050467685.1 Paenibacillus sp. NRS-1782 | reverse complement strand
TCTTTAGTTCAACTTATATAGCTCGGGAAGTTATTCTAAATGCGGCATAGGTCATCAGGGCATAAATAATACCGTACATCGCCCATGTGTCCAAGTTGGCTTTAAAGGTGGCTATATTTGTTGTGATAAACAGGAGGGGAAGTAAAAGAGCTACACTTACACCTGGCAGAACCCTCGAATGAAGAATTGCACACATAATTCCCAATATAATGGCGATTAGAGGGCATACGAGCAGAGTGGGAACAAGGGGGTTCAGTTGGTGAAAAACTAAATAAATCATAAATACACCTCGCCTTGAAGGAGTATGGCAGCTTCATAGCTAATTTGTGCCCAAAAAACGAACTATTTCTTTATCGGAATGATAGCTCAAGGGAATGACAGCCTCCTCGGAACCTGTCTCTAAACTGTAGCGTCGTATTTCTCTGACTCGGTCCAAAGGTTTTTTCTTAACAAAGTCATATAATATATCAATTGAATTTCCAGAAATATGTGTACCTGATATATATCCTCTTTCAGTCTCCTTTTTTTGAATAAAATCTTTACTCTGTTTTAATTGAATTTTTTTAACGTTTTGTAAGGAATCATCCCAAACCATAATTTTATTATTATTTGATATGACATACAAATTTCCGTCATGTATTGCAGTATCATACAAGGAAAATGATTCGTTAGAGATAGAAATTTCTTTATCTAGGGTACCATTTAAGGGATTTACAATTTGCATAACAGGCCGATCCTGAATACCCGGACGATTTCCATCCAGCATGACGATTAAACGATTATGAAACCATTGAAGGGACGATCCGTTATTTTGCCCCACTGGATAATATGCTTGTTCCTGAGACTTATGATTTGGGATAGAATAATTATGAAGCAAGCTATTTGTGTTTAGATCAATTACATAAATACCAACGTTTTCTCCATTCCCGTCTATGTATAGTACATAAGCCTTACTATCTTTTTCTACCACAGATTGGAAATATCCTGGCAACATTATGTGATGAAGTGTCGAATTGCCGGTCTTTGAATATACCAACTCATTAGCATATACCTTTGGCGAATATTGTGGATTGTTACCCACATTCATTGAGAAAAATAGATATTCTCCACTACTTTTAACAAAAGAGGTGCCGATTGCTCTATCCTGGTCGTACTTTGAAGGACCAAAAAAAGAGCGAATGATCCCTGATTTATCCAGAACATAATGCCGATTTTGTCGTTCAGAGGTGATATAGTAGTTGCCAGACAACTTGGTAGAATAATAGAGGGCACGGCCATTTTCTAGTTTCTGCACACCTATAATATCTCCAGTCGGGCTGTAGCTTACAAGATCAGCACCTTCCTTCATTGCGTCAGAGTAGATGGCCACAAAGCCTTTTTCAGCGGTATTCAGTTTTATATTTTTTGAGAGAGCACTCATAGATGGATTAGAATTTTGAGATGATTTTTTTTCTGTATTTTTATTAATAATAAAAAGGGTTAAAAGTAGACCGATTATGCATGCCATAACAATGACGATCCAAACCACCTGTTTCTTTGTTAGCAATGTCTTTACCCCCATGAGAATTTTGATATCAATATAAAAAATGATTCCAGTTAGCAGAATCACGTGCTTCAACTAACTGGAATTTTAAGTGTTATAGTTGATTACTATGACTAATTACTATAATATATACTCGTATTGCCTGATTTTGCAATTTCCAATGGAGTTACAATAGGATCGATAGTGACATAATCGACATCAATTCCTTGAGTTTTCCACGCTTTCCATACTAATTGTGAGCAATAAAATTTATCTTCAGACCACGGATTAACAAAATTCCAATTGTAAGGTTTACCTATTTTCGTATAGGCATAGCTGGCAGCCCCTGTATAATTACTGCTACTAGCACCTTTAACATGCATAGCATAAATATTGGAACGACTACCCCAATCGTTTGTATGATACTGTACTCCATCTGCGGGGAATGATTCTATTGTGTAGCCGTTGGTATTAGATACGATCCCTGCATGTCCAGGGTAACCAAAATCAATTCCCCAAGAGCTTGCATTAAAGGCTACTAAAATATCTCCGTAGGAACCCAATTTGGTAGCGTTCGGCGAAATAGCTGTGTTCCGTTCGTCAGATTTATCTCCTTGCAACGCGATGGTTTGCTGGTCTTCGAGTGCTTTTTCTTTTAATTTTCCACTATTGATATACTTAATTTCTTCCATATTATGCTTTTCAACCATTTCAATATCTTGGTCAGACATTCCTGCACCCTTCATTTCCTGGTAAACATCAGTGGAAATGGATGAATTCACTTCTTCAGCACTGACTTGAATAGTAGGGAGTGCCAAAACACTGATTACAACACTTAAAGATATAATTGTTTTAAATAATTTGTTCATATTACCTCAGCCTCCATCGTTAATAAATTAGATAAAACAATACACTACATACATAGATACATGGTTTTCAGTTTTTCGTTTGAATCAAAGTCAGAATTCACCTCCACATGTAAAAGTGGTCATCCAGCCCTTTGATATTTTTATAAAAGACCATGGTAAAAGTAAGCTTATGTAATGTTATAAAAAGAAACAAAGGGAAGAAGTGACAGCCTTAGTATATTGAATCAGGTAAACGCACTTCGTCAGAGGTATTACCTGAATACAACCATTCTATTTTCGGAAGAAGATTAGGTCTTAAAACCCTTTATTTCTTGTATCCTTTTTTATTCATTATCTGGTATCATAATATACATATTTAACAATAAAATTCTTTAAAATGGTCTAAATGGATTCGTTTTAGGTATGAACGACATCTTTATGTCAGGTTATTTTTTTAAAAGAGCTGTTTGTAATCAATCATTAAAATCTGTCGGGAGTTTTGAAAGGGGATGTTACTTTGCTGAAGGTCGCTATTTGTGATGATGAAGTGGAGCAACAAAATCATGTGAAAAAGCTATTCTTGAAAATGGACCAAGAATTTCATATTTCTTGTTTTTCCTCTGGCGAGGAGTTATTAGCATATTATCAAGAAAGTGAAAATGATCCTTTTCATGTTCTTATTTTGGATATTGAGATGATAGGTATGAATGGCCTTGAGACAGCAAGAAGGGTACGTGCAATTCCAGATTATGATGTTCAGATTATTTTTTTAACAAGTTACCCTGAGTATGTGATGGACAGCTTTGATGTTCAGACATTTCAATATTTGCTCAAATCTGTTTCCTACGAAATTTTTGAACAAAAAATCATTAAATTATCAAAATATATTCTTTCTTTAAAGAAGCGTTTTCTGGTCATTAAAGTAGATTGTCAAGAGATTGTATTGAAATATACCGATATTATATCTGTAGAAATGCATGGTGGATCTATGAGTCGTCGGAAACTGGAAATTACAACCGTATGCGACAAATTCCTCATGAGGGGGATTCTGTCCGATTATGCAAAAAGACTGGGGCATTATCAATTTTTACAGGTTCATCGTTCTATCCTTGTTAATATGGAGCATATTAACAAATTCTCTAGCCATTCCGTTTTTATGTCGAATGGTACAGAATTCCCTATAGGTCGGTCCAAATTAAAGTCGGTTAAGAACACTTATACCAAATATATGATTGGTGAATTTAAGGTAAATGGGTGATTTAATGATATACAAGTTTCTTGTGTGAGATATTGTTTTGAAGTTAATGTAGCAAGTACATACATGAAGGTAATCAGCGGATGATGGGAAGTTATTTAATTCGTTTTATGGGAGGAGGCTCACTGAACGATTGCAGAATATGTGAACAGGCTGCTGGTATTGTCAGTTTCTTTTATAATAACACTTATATTTATTATGTTTAAAAAAAACATTAAACGCGGAGGTAATTCTAAGGTACACGGAGGATACTATTTAATAATAGTACTTGTTATACTAATCAGTACACTCATTATAAACACGTTATTTCTTTATTGCAGTACAAATATTTTTTGTGTAATCTCTGTTATTGGACTATTGATCGTTAATTTGTTGGTTTTTTATCTGTTTTTCAATATGATTGAAAAGTTTAGACTGGCTGAAGTGATTGTGCAATTGCTAAGACAAATGGAATATCAGGATACAACTTATGATAAAACAACTAATTCCTTTAAGGACATCAAGCGGGTTATACACGATACCAATAAGCATCTCTTGTTTATAGATAGATGTATTGAGGAGGGGAGGTTGCATGAGGCCTCAGGATATATCCATCTAACTCTGGACAAGATAGACATTTCGTATCTGAGAGTAAATACTGGAAACCTGGTCATTGATGCGTTGGTAAGTAATATATTAAATATTGCACAGGATAACGGAGTACGGGTCAAATACAAATTTAATCTTCTTGATAAAAACCTGAAAATCGAAAGATATGATCTCTGTGTCTTGTTAGGAAACATACTGGACAATGCAGTTGAAGCAGCGATATTATCAGGCCAGACAGATGATAAGTATGTGGAAATTAATATATTTTCTAATGAGTACACGCTATTTATGAATGTTATTAACACGATGAAGGATTTCACATGTAGTTTTCGTACGAAAAAACAAGAGCCTGATTTTCACGGAAACGGATTAGCTAACATTCGAAGGGTTACGGAGAAATACGATGGAAATATACGTATTGAGGCTATGAACCACAGATTCAATATCATGGTCTCTCTACAGCTTTTAGAATGAATATAGTGTATTGGATAAGTGGATTTTTTTGAAGTATACATCGCGCCGGATTGATAAAATATGATAATACATCTCAATCCGGCGTATGACACATTTTATACCAAGCCCGGCAGGGCACGGATATTGTCGCTGATGAGGCGGCAGGAGGCGTCGAACCTGGCTTGCTCTTCCGGGCTTAGCTCCAACTCGATGACCTCCTGAATTCCTTTACTGCCGATGATCGCTGGAACGCCTGTGCAGACATCTGTATGTCCGTACTCGCCGTCTAATACGGCCGAAACTGCTATAATTTTACCGTCATCATTTAAAATGGACCGGGTAATATACGCCAGCGCATTAGCAATGCCGAAATAAGTAGCTCCTTTGCGGGTGAAAATCTCCCAGCCTGCATCCTTCGTTTTGCGGGCAATATCATCCAGATCGACGTGGCTGAACCGCTCCTGATGCTGACGCAGGATGTGCAGGATTGGCTTGCCGCCAATGGTAACGTGTGACCATGCAACGAATTGGGAATCGCCGTGCTCGCCAAGAGCATACCCCTGTACGCTGCGCGGATCTATGGAAAACACCTCGGAAAGCAGCGTCTTAAGCCGGGACGAGTCAATGGAGGTGCCCGTGCCGATCACCTTGTTGCGTGGCAGACCGGATATGCTTTGTACGAGATAGGTCACAATATCGACAGGATTAGCCGCAATGACGAAAATGCCGTCAAAGCCGCTCTCCATAATCGCCGTTACAATTTCGCGCGTAATGATCACCGC
The DNA here is from genome assembly GCF_050467685.1 of Paenibacillus sp. NRS-1782. Lineage (NCBI taxonomy): Bacteria > Bacillati > Bacillota > Bacilli > Caryophanales > Paenibacillaceae > Paenibacillus > Paenibacillus sp. NRS-1782. Next base: position 39,180 of record NZ_JBITPH010000011.1, on the reverse strand, counting down.
ATCATCCAGTACGGACAGACGATCTTGACCTGGTTTGGGGTTAGCTCCAGCCGTAATAATGACAACGTCCATATCCGTGCAATCTGCAAATGTTCCTGCATGTACCTTGGTACGTGTGGACGTAAAATCCATACAGTGGGATAGGTCCAGCGCATGGGCCAAAGCCCGATCATATGTGCGGTCAATCATCATAATTTCATCACAAATGGACTGATTGACCATTGAGTAGGCACAGCTCGAACCGACCATACCCGCGCCGACAATAGCTACCTTCCTTGCCTTCCCCTTCATTTATGTTTCCTCCTCGTTCCAGCGAACGTTAATATGCTATAAATTATGTCTAAAAACCATTTTACGTTACATAACATAACATATTGCTGAGCTTTTGGAAATATCCATTGTTTTACCTTCATTCCGAAAAATATAAAAACAACGATGACCAGAGGCACAAATATATGCTGAAATATAGAGAATACGTGGAATATGCAGTGCTTTTGCAGGTGTGGATTGCAGGGGGTGAGTAGCTTCTTTTTGAGGTGGTATACGCATTGATTGTACTTTCCGATGCATTGATGGTAGGAATAGTGCCATGTAATTATGTGAAGTATGACATTTATGTGACGTTTCTAAAAAGGCTCCTTATTGAATGGGAAACAGGCAAGGCACCACATATTTTGTCAGATTTTAAATGCTGCTGGTTTATCCGACTGTATATGGTTGATTTGAAGTCGTTTCCTGCATTTTTATAAAATATTCGGTTATGACAAAGGTTCCTAGCAGTCCGCAATATTAGAACATTTTTGCCAAAGGGTTTCCATTTGATTCCGCGAATTGTACATATACAAGCTTATTTCTTTCCATACCATCCGGGGAGGTAATGATCAATGGAAGAAAGCAGATCGACGACGGAAGCAGCAAAGCAGTTGGGAATCGGGGCCAGTACCCTTCGTAAATATGCGGCAGCGCTGGAGGAGCAGGGCTATGTGTTCCCGCGCTCCGCCAACCAATCGAGAATGTTCAGTGCAGAGGATGTAGAGTGCTTGAAGGTGATGCGAGGGGCGTTGCGTGAGGAGCATTTGACGATGGAGCAGGCGGTTCAGGTGGTGCTTGAGAGGGTAACAGCCCCCTTCCAAATCGAGGATGCAGGCATCCGCTTGCCATCCGTATCGGATGGTGAATCGCTGGCTGCAACCTGGGAGGAAATATTGGCTGCGGCAGAGAGCAGGGAGGAGACTGTAGTGCAGGAGCAAGTAGCTGCTACTCTTGAATCGGCAGGATTAGGGGATGAAGTGAGCGTGCAGGAACAACAAACGCGTACCTTGGCGCTAACGATTGAGCACAGGCTGGAGCAAACAAGGGAGAGGGAAAAAGAAGAGCTGGAACAAACACCAGTGCAGCTACAAACGCAGGAGCCTATAGAGTCCCAGGCACTGACGGAGATGCAGATTATGGTTCAGAGCGCGCTACAGGAGATGCGAAGTCGTTTGGAAGAGCTGGAAGTGGAGCATAGCCGTTTGGTGGAGAAGAACACCAGCCTTTCCAATCAGTTGGAGGACCAAAAGCGCTGGATGAAAGAACGGGTGGAAGAGGAACGGGATCGGCAGTTAATCACCAATTTGCGTACCTATCAGGGTAGACAGCGTAAGTCACGCGGTTCGCTGCTGTCCTGGCTCGGTTTGACACCACGCAGACGAAGAGAGGCATAGGCATGATAAGACCATCAGACCTTCTTCCCGGTTCTGGTGGTCTTATATCGGTAACGGGCATTCGCCGTAAAAATGGGGGAATGCCCCCCTTACGCATCTGACCATATCTACATACAATGATCCTGTAAATGAGCGAAAGGAGTGTTGTAAATGAGTCATATGTGTGGAATGGGCGGTATGGGGTGCGGCGGAGGTTGGACTTCCATAGGAGCAATTCTGGTTCTGTTTATTTTGCTGGTAATCATATCCAAGACTCTATTTCTGTAATTCCGGTGATAGACGGCTTCCCGTAAAATGCACAGATGTTGCCTTGCATAACGTCAGGCGTACAACAATAAAGCGAAGGCCCTTGATGAGAAGGGTCTTCGCTTTATAGGGTTTGAAGGAGCCAATGGCTTCCTTAATGCCTGTTAGATCGTTTTCTGACATAGGCAGGTTCCACTAGTTTAAAGGCTTTAAGGATTTGGCCTGAAACTCGGCAATATCCTTGAACTCCTCTTCAAATTTACGCGAAATACGGATATAGATCGGCAGTAAATCACGGTAAATATCCACATGCTCCGCCACGGGCTTATGCTGGTGAGTGGTGCCGATCATACCGGATACAGCATCCAGCGAATCAATCCGTCCCAATGCGTACAAGCCCAAAATAGCTGCGCCAAGGCAGGAGCTTTCCAGACTTTCCGGGATAATGACCTCCTGATCGAAAATATCCGCCATGAGCTGTCGCCACAGCTCCGAGCGTGCGAATCCGCCAGTGGCGTGAATGACCGAAGGTCTGCCAATGACCTCTTCCATGGCCAGCATAACCGTGTACAGATTGAACAACACACCCTCCAGAGCGGCGCGGATCATATGCTCTTTTTTGTGACGCAGGGACAAGCCGAAGAAGGAGCCGCGGGCATTCGGGTCCCACAGGGGCGCACGTTCACCGGACAGATACGGGAGAAAGAGCAGGCCGTCCGAGCCGGGGCGTACCTGTTCCGCGATTTGGGTCAGCACATGGTACGGATCAAGCCCCAATCGTTTGGCGGTTTCCACCTCGGAGGCTGCAAATTCATCGCGAATCCAGCGGAACACAATGCCGCCATTATTCACCGGGCCGCCGATCACCCACAGCTTTTCCGTCAATGCGTAGCAGAAAAAGCGTCCCTTGTCATCGGTCAACGGCTTATCAACCACGGTACGGATGGCTCCGCTGGTACCGATCGTGACAGCGACAACCCCCGGCTTGATGGCATTCACACCAAGGTTGGACAAGACACCGTCACTGGCTCCGATGACAAAAGGAGTCGTCTCCAGCAAGCCCATATCATGTGCACAGGTCGAGTCCAGTCCCTTCAGGACATGAGTTGTCGGCACCAGTTCAGACAACTGCTCCTTTGTGACACCAGCAATACATAACGCTTCTTCGTCCCAATCCAGTTGCTGCAAATTCATGAGACCCGTAGCGGATGCAATCGAATGATCCACGACATATTGCTGGAACAACCGGGCAAATACATATTCCTTAATGGAAATATATTTGTACGTCTGAGTCGCAATATCCGGCAAATCCCGTGTAATCCACATCAGCTTCGTCAGTGGAGACATGGGATGAACGGGTGTCCCGGTGCGTAAGTAAATATCATGTCCGTTGTATTCGTGCTTGAGCGCTTCAGCCCATTTGGCACTGCGGTTATCTGCCCATGTGATCGAGGCGGTCAGCGGCTTGCCGTTCTTGTCCACCGCCAGCACGCTGTGCATGGCCGAACTGAAGGAGACGAACAGCACATGCTCGGCTGCTACTCCGCTTTGTTTCATGACCTCCTGCACCGTTGTCACGACGGCTTTGAAAATATCGTCCGGGTCCTGTTCCGCCGCATCCGGCTCAGGTGTATGTAGTGGATAGCCCACATGATGCTGAGCAGCAATATTGCCGTTTTCTTCGAAAAGCACCGCCTTGGTACTGGTCGTGCCAATATCGACTCCGATCATATATCGGGTGTCTGCCATATTCAATCTCCCCTTCACTTACCGTTATTAGCTCATTATCGTTAAATTAACACACTCAGCAGCATAATCTTATTTAAAGCGTTTGCAAAGGTGCGATGGTTCTTCCAGAACCAAAGCCTCATGGAAATTGAAGTCCTGCAGAGAAAATTCAACGACGTCTCTGTGCTTGAGAGCGACTTTCATTTTGTCAATCATTCGGTTTAAAGCGGTCACAAGTCATTTCGTATTATAAACCCCGTAAAAGATGCTTGTAAACGGTGTCATTGGACATCGGTTTCATTTCAATGCTTTTAGCGTTACAATAGAAGCAGAAAAAAGCAGCAGTGAAAAGTGGAACGAACACGGAAAAGAAGGAGACCGTTTAATGATTATTATTAAAACCAAAGAACAAATTGAAAATATGAAGAAAGCTGGCGACATTTTGGCTGCTTGCCACCGGGAAATTGCCAAAATGATCAAGCCGGGAATTACAACGCTGGAAATTGACGCCTTTGCGGAATCATTTATGAAAAAGCATGGCGCAACGCCCGAACAAAAGGGCTATAACGGCTATCAGTTTGCGACTTGCGGATCGCCTAACGATGTCATTTGCCACGGTTTCCCGAACAAGACACCGTTGAAGGACGGGGACATTGTGACGATTGACATGGTTGTAAACCTGAACGGGTGGCTGGCGGATTCCGCTTGGTCGTATGCAGTGGGTCATGTTTCCGAGCAGGCGCAAAAGCTGCTGGACGTTACCAAGGAATCCCTGTACAGAGGGATTGAGCAGGCTGTAATCGGTAACCGGATCGGAGATATTTCCCATGCGATTCAAACGTATGCGGAAGCAGAAGGCTTCTCGGTTGTTCGCGAATTTATTGGTCACGGCATCGGGGAAGATATGCATGAACAACCGCAGGTGCCGCATTATGGACCACCGCATCGCGGACCGCGCTTGAAGGAAGGCATGGTCATTACGATTGAGCCGATGCTGAATACAGGCACCTACCGCAGCAAGGTGGATGCGGATGGTTGGACGGCGCGTACACTGGATGGCGGTTTGTCGGCGCAATACGAGCATACGCTGGCGATTACAGCGGACGGCCCGATCATTTTGACACAGCAATAAACCAGGTAGGCGTATTACAGAAAAGGGGCTGTCCAGAGGGCAGTCTCTTTTAGCATAGGCACCTCGTTGTTATGTATACTGTGAAGATGGAGGGGGCAATCGGGTAGCTTTTTCCGGGCAGGTGTAATGCAGCTTTACAACAAGTACAAAAGACACGACTCCTGTTGGAAGATCGTGTCTTTTTGGGTTCAGCATTTTACAACATTCGATTCCCGACGGTAGAAAGTACAATAGATAGACGAACTAAACCGTTTCAGGATTAAGCTGACGATATTGAAAATACATACGAAGTCGCCAGTGAAGCAATGTCCCGAAGGCAAGGATAAAAAATAGCCCTGCCGTCTGTGGAATGGTAATGTAGCGCTGGATAAACTCATGCAGCAGCAAGCGAACGATCAGCAGACTGATCAGGATAAAAAAGAAGGTGCGTGAGCGTTGTACAAAAACTAATCCTTCTTGCATCTCAAACTTGGTGCTGCGGATCAGCGGGTACGAGAAAATAAACCAGCCGACCAGAAAAGCGCCCATTGCCCAAAGCGAGGGAACTCGTACCTCTGGCACGATAAACATCATAAAGCCGGTGCTCATACCGAGCGGAGGGATAATAATCTTTTTGGCGTTAACCGGGCGATGACCTGTCTTCATACGGATGAAAATAGCCGAAACAGCGATCAAGATCATGCCGAAGGTTGCGCCATATTGCAGAATTGGGGTGCTGATATGAATCATGGACGGGGCCCCCTCTATCAGAAATGTAAGCGTTATTGGCCAGACTGCAAATATTTTTTCATTATACCACATATGTAATGGATATATTTAGTTACAGTCTTTCCTCCGGCAAGCGGATTATACGCTCGATTGTGGTGACTGATCCCACGTCCTCGGGCCTCTTTCATACTTATGCAAGATGCTCTGCTTGTACCTCTCCTTGCACCGATTTTTTCTCCTGACGCATGATATACCCCATGGCTGCAATAATAAGGATAAAAGCGATGAGTGCGAGAAAAGGAATGGTAATAAAATCAAACCAGTTCAGATAATCCTGTTCACAGGATACTCTGCCGCAGGAGGTTGAAGCTTGCGTAGCTGCTTTGGCGGCTGCATGGATACGCTGAATCGTAAAGTGATAGGCCGAAATGGCGCCTCCAATAATAGCCAGCGGCATGACATAACGACGTATTCCCGTATCTCCCCGAAAATAAGCGATTCCGAGCAAGAGGGTCAGGGGATACATCAGAATGCGTTGAAACCAGCACAGCTTGCAAGGCTCGTACCCCAAAATCTCGCTGAGATACAGACTGCCTAATGTGGCCACACAAGCCACAACCCAGGCGGCAAACAAAGCTATATCTGTTTTTTTAAACGATCCAATCATAGTAACGCTCCTTTTTCGATTCAAATGAGAACAAAATGAACTCACCGTGTCTTGTCCGATCAGCAGTTATCTGCTGATATGGATGTCTTATCCATATTGTACTGTATTTTGAGTGCAGGATCATACTTAAATATATTGACATCATTCACTACCGTTTTTATAATTACAGTAGTTTAGGAAGTTAATAAGGATTCAAGATCAGATATATATACTATGAGAAATGTAGGAGTGTGTCCAGAATGTCAAGTATCCAAAAAAACGAAACTCTGTCTGTCATTAGTGAAAGACATGCGGTAAAAAGTTATGTTAAGGATTTTAAATTGCCAGAGGAAGACCTGGAAGCTATTTTGACAGCTGCGATAGAAGCTCCTTCCGCCTGGAACCTTCAACACTGGAAATTCCTCGTGATTGAAACCGAAGCTGACAAGCAAAAGTTGCTGCCTATCGCTTACAATCAGGGGCAAGTAGCCGAAAGCTCTGTGACCATTGCCGTTTTGGGTGATCTGGAAGCGAACCGTAACGCTGTGATTTATGATCAAGCGGTAGACGCTGGTACAATGCCTGCGGAAATCCGTGACGCATTGGTAGGTCAAATCAACGGTGCTTACCAAAACGCACAAGTAGCTCGCGATGCAGCGATCCTGAACTCTGCTTTTGCGGCACAAAACATTATGCTGGCTGCCAAATCTCTGGGCTATGATACTTGCGCTATGGGTGGTTTCATTCCTGCGCAATTGATTGAGCAATTCAACATTCCTGCACGTTACCTGCCAACGATGCTGATTACGGTAGGTAAAGCACAAGTACCAGCACGTCCATCCGGACGTTTCCCATTGTCTGAAGTTGTTGTAAAAGGTAGCTTCTAAGAAGAATTTTTAACATCAGGATTTTGCAAAATCCTCACATAAAAAGGGTGTTCCTGCAACCGTCGTGGTTGGGGGAACACCCTTTTGTTATGCTTTCGTTGCAAGAAATGCTTCTACCTAATCTGATCGTTTGGAGACCAAATATACCAGCTCCAGCGTCAGAATAGGTAAAAAGACAGAAGCCGGATAGGCCAGATAGCGTGGCTCCCATTGCGGCTTGAACTTATCCTTGAAGCGGCGAAGCCCTTGAAAGCCGTAAAAATGTCCTCCGTATTGGAAAACGAGCCGAGCCAGCTTTTCCTCGCGCAACGCTTTTTCGCTTTGTCCTACTTGGGACAGCGGAGCCATGCCCAGATTGAAGGTCGTATATCCGCTGTCCTTGGCCCACTCGATCACTCGTGTGAACAAGTAGTCCATCGTGCCATTCGGTGTATCGGGCAGATGACGCATCAGGTCTATGGAGACCGTTTGTCCACGATCATAGGCAGGGGCCATCGTCGCGAAGGCGATGATCTTTCCTTCAGTGTCCTTTAACAGCGCAATCGGGGCTAACTGAAGATAAGGCTCTTTGAACCAGCCGAGCGAATAGCCCTTCTCCTTCCGTCCATCCAGCCAGATATTCGAAATGTGACGAAGCTCCTCAATGAATGCTCCATCTAAAGGCGGCTGGATTATCTCGAACGTGTACCCCTCGCGGTCAAAGCGGTTTTTGGCGCTGCGCAGCACCTGATTGCTTTTACCTGTCAGTGTAAAGGACTCCAGCGGCACCAGCGCTTCCTCGCCCAGCTTGAAAAACCGATAGCCGTTCTCGTGGTAGATGGACAAATACTCTGGTGATGCCTGATAAAATACAGCCGTTAACGCATATCGGTCTGCGAAGCGCTGAAATTCTTGAATCGCTTCGCTCACACGTTCTTTCGGACCGAGCGGGTCACCTAGCACAATCAGTTTGTCCCGACTGCGGGCATAGGGAATAACCACTTGCTCGTTCTTGGTCCAGTACAGATACTTATCGCCGAGAAAGAGCATATGTGACACCAAATTGCCGCCCTGCTTGTCCAAAAATGCTTTTAACTTATCCAGCTCTTGCAAGTCAGGCAGATTGCCAATTTCACGCTGGGGACGGAGGAAGAGATACACTGTCAGGAACACCCACGCCAAAATCAGGCTGAACACCGCTGTAACCCCGTAATCGCTTCGGTTCATAAAAAAGTCCAGATGGACTTTGGCGTGCAGATTGCGCATAAACGCAGTATTGGAGCCTGCCCCGATGACAAAATAAGCTCCAGTCACGAGCAGAGACAATCCGCCCCAGATTAAAATATTGTGCCGATTCAGCGGCGCACTAACCCGATAAAACCGCGAGCGCGAGATCCACAGCATCAGCGCTACGAACAGCAGGAATAGAGCTTCCTCGAAATCCAGACCTTTAATGAAGGTGAAAATGGACCCTGCAAGCAGCAGTACGAGTGTCAGCCGCAGGGCTCTGCGAATGCGCAGGGATATTCCGTGAGACAGCACCACGAGCATAATTCCGATGACGACGGAAATTTCGTGCGACAGGCGCATGACGGGCAGACTGAGCAGAAGCTCAGCAAAACGCAGCCGATAGAGCAGACCGGGCGTAGCCGCCGACAGAAGGAGCACTACGCCGGAGATGAGTACCAGCTTGCCAAGTGCCCATACCCCCAGGTCGGCCAGAAAGCGGAATTGACCGGGCCAGCCCCATACCTTTTGCCAAGCGTTGAGTGAGGTTTCCCAGCTTGTTTCTGCCAGTTGGCTCAGACGCTCGCTGCGCGGAATCATTTCCAGCGCAGCCAGCACGAGGCCGATCAGCCACGGAAGGATGTAATAAAAGACGCGAAAGGCCAGTAGCACAGCCAATGCCCGATCCGAGTTGGCGCCTGCCATTTGCAGCCCGAGCAGGGCAATAATATCGAAGGCACCGACTCCACCCGGCGCGAGACTGATCAGCCCGGCAATCGCGGCAATGACATAAATGCCGAACACGGCATTCATCGGCAGCTCATGCAGCAAGTGCGAGCCGATCCATGCAAAGGTAAGGCCAGCCAGCAGCCATTCCAGCAGCGAAGCGCCGATGGAGGCGGAGATGGTGGACCAGGAAAGCTGGCCTGCTCCCTTGTTGAACCATGTGGCGTACCGTTTGGAGCGCTGCATAATCAGGAACAGTGGCAGGTACAGCGCCATTCCCCATAACGCCCAATGAAGCCACGGATGAGCATTCAGCACGGGCTGTACCGGATATAGATGGGCAATCCCGCCCCAGGCCAGCAAGGAAAGCCCGGTAATGACTACAGGCGAAAGGAACACAACCGCAGAGGTGATGATCCCCAGCGGCACGCCGCTTTTTTTGTACAGCACCGTACGCAATCCCGCTCCTGTAAAGCCAGCGAAGCCAAAGACGTTATTGAAGGTATTCGAAATCCAGGCGTACCGGAATGTGGCTCCGGGCTTGACCTGTAGCTTGAAATGATGCCTGATCACGTAATCGTATGCGCTCATGGCGGCCACCGCTATCAGTGAGAACACGCCGATTTCGATGAGAAAGGTAGCATCCATTCGCCGCAGCTCATGAAGCATACGTGCCAGATTGAAGCCTTTCAGCTCTCGTCCAGCCTCCCATATAATAAAAGCCAATACAGCCAGCGGAAGCAAAATACGTGTCAGCCGCTGCCTGTAGATGGTCATCATGAACTGTACGATTTTAAAGGATTGAATGGGTTTGTGATTTGAATTCATAGATTCACCTGCCTGAAAATAATAAAATAGATTCTGAATGATACACGGAGATATCATGCCCAATGAAAGGCTACTATATATTATACCTGTAATAAACGCCTGAATAACAACAGAAGGGTTACGAAAGCCGAATTTCAGATTGATTGCCGTAAATAATTCCAATATAATGATGGAAAATCCAGTCATTTGCTTGGTAATGGAGCTGAACGGACATGAGTATATGGGATCGTGATCTTTTTGTACGCCGATTGGAGCTGATGTGGCCGCAGGATGCTGACGAGAGCCGATATCCCTTTAATTTAAAAGCCATGCATCAATGGAATGAGCTGAAATTTCACCCGTCTGTTACCTATATTGTTGGAGAAAACGGTGTGGGTAAATCAACGCTTATGGAAGCGATAGCGGTCGCGTGGGGATTTAATCCGGAGGGTGGCACCCAAAATTTTAATTTCTCTACACAGGCCACGCATTCCTCGCTGCATGAGTATGTTCGGCTGGTGAGAGGGGTCCGCAAGCCGCGGGACGGTTTCTTTTTCCGTGCAGAAAGCTACTACAATCTGGCGAGTCATATCGACGAGCTGGATCGGGAAGACGGTGGCCGCCCCATTCGAGACTCCTATGGAGGAAAATCGTTGCATGAGCAGTCGCATGGCGAGTCTTTTTTTGCCGCGTTTTTGCATCGGTTTGGCGGTCAGGGGCTGTATATCATGGATGAGCCAGAGGCCGCGCTATCGCCCCTGCGCCAGATGGCCATGCTTGCACGTATCCACGAGCTGGTACAGCAGGGATCACAGTTCATCATTTCTACGCATTCCCCCATTTTGATGGCCTATCCCGACTCTGTTCTGTACCACCTGACACATGAAGGAATAGACACCCGGACGCTGGAGGAAACCGATCATTTCATCATCATGAAACAATTTCTGAACAATAAAGAAAAGATGATGCAGGAGCTATTCGAAGATCCCCAATAAGGAATGGGTGAACCTCAAGAGGGCTTTCCATACTCATATAGCTATACGTTGGTCTAAGCAGATGAGATCGAAGCTTGTCTTTTGCCCAAATATTCACCGGCTCTACACCTTATTATTGGTTATCATGCTCATGTATGGTATATGTATAAGGGTAAATAAAATGAGCATGCTGCTCTTATCATGAGGTGCGAATGTGAAGCTCACATAAAAACCCCGGATCCTTCGCACCTCGAAATTTGTCGAAAAACATTAAATCAGCTTTCTTCAGTAGAAGTCAATGGTTGATTCAAGCCTTTTTGGCATCGTTTTTTGCTAAAATGTATGGAATTTATATCAATAAGGTATGAATGACTGCATTTTCGCTGTCGCACTCTATATGAGTGCGTGGATTGAAATCTGCCCTAATGCTGCGGGCCATCTATGTTCGTCGTCGCACTCTATATGAGTGCGTGGATTGAAATTTTGGTAGCAGTGCAATATATCTGCGGGTAGTTATGTCGCACTCTATATGAGTGCGTGGATTGAAATATATTCGTCATCAAGGGATTCTACGTAACGTGTATGGGTCGCACTCTATATGAGTGCGTGGATTGAAATACCATATCTCAATTTTCTACATTATAGCTATCGATGTCGCACTCTATATGAGTGCGTGGATTGAAATCCTCCTGTATACATTTTCGTCGCCTTCAGATCCGGCGTCGCACTCTATATGAGTGCGTGGATTGAAATTAGTAGACTTATATAAGTTATACATAATTAAACTATGTCGCACTCTATATGAGTGCGTGGATTGAAATTCCTACACCCGAAAAGAATTTATTTATCTTTGGACCGTCGCACTCTATATGAGTGCGTGGATTGAAATCTCTGGAGTCGTGCCGAACCAAGTGTTGCCCAGTGTGGTCGCACTCTATATGAGTGCGTGGATTGAAATCTCAAGATCATCAAGCCATTTCTCGCCGTATTCAACGTCGCACTCTATATGAGTGCGTGGATTGAAATACCTTCTACCTTTTGGACTTGATTTACGTATACTTTAGTCGCACTCTATATGAGTGCGTGGATTGAAATAGTTAAAGCTTCGGCAATGATCCGGATGTCGTGCCGTCGCACTCTATATGAGTGCGTGGATTGAAATTGTCTTAAGTTGTAAACATTGAGCGCGGTAATTAAGTCGCACTCTATATGAGTGCGTGGATTGAAATTTCTTTTTTCTCCATCCTTCGAAGCAATGATGCACTCCAAGTCGCACTCTATATGAGTGCGTGGATTGAAATTGCTTCAAGCCAGCTTATTAGCTTATCTGCATCGTCGCACTCTATATGAGTGCGTGGATTGAAATAGTTTGCCTTTTGTCGGGCCGCGGCTGCTATACAGTCGCACTCTATATGAGTGCGTGGATTGAAATGTATTCGTCATCTAAGGACTCCACGTACCGTGTAGTCGCACTCTATATGAGTGCGTGGATTGAAATTCCTTTCACCCCGCCTGCCCGTTAGGGTCAGGGCTTAGTCGCACTCTATATGAGTGCGTGGATTGAAATTGTGAAGCACGTGCCCCATCCATTGTTTCGTTTCACGTCGCACTCTATATGAGTGCGTGGATTGAAATTTGAAGAAGTGATTTTGAATAAGCATATTCATTATGTCGCACTCTATATGAGTGCGTGGATTGAAATTGGATTGGCTCCTGGGATAGAGGGAGAGATTCCCCCGGTCGCACTCTATATGAGTGCGTGGATTGAAATCCCTATGAAGGGGCGTAAGCATCCATCTAGAGATAAGGTCGCACTCTATATGAGTGCGTGGATTGAAATTCTTTGCCTGCCATTGCCTCACCAGACACCTGCCACGTCGCACTCTATATGAGTGCGTGGATTGAAATAGGAATACTGTAAACTCTTTAGCTAAGTCTTGGAAGGTCGCACTTTATATGAGTGCGTGGATTGAAATTGAAAAAACGGTTTCGGATGTCTGTTTATCAAGTCGCACTCTATATGAGTGAAAGGATTTAAATTTGATTACATAAATAACATTATAATCCATTTCTTTGCTACGCCCCACGCGAGTCGTGGTATGTAGATGGGGATTACACAAAGTAACAAACGTAAACTACAGTTTAAAGAATTTCACTCGATCTTCTGCAATATACGCTTCGGCCACGAAAAGCCAAAAATCGGAATAGTGAATATTTCATTTTCTTTAATAATGGGATTTTTTCATTGATCTATAGAATAATGCTGTTAATTTTGGCCTTTATACTTTAGGAGGAGAAGGACTTGCTGAACAGTAGTCAACGGCGATTCAAAAAAGAAATGGAAAAGATTCAAAAGGAACAATCCAAGCAACAAGAGGTATACAGTTACGTTCATGATGAGCACGTAAAGGGATACTATTCGGACGGAAACGGAAAGATCAAGCTAAGTCCTTTTGTTAAATTCTTTCGGGTCGTCATGTATATCCTTGTTAGTATTATTTCATTGTTTGGCGCTATTGCTATTTTCACAAGCGGAGAACCTGTTGGCTAAAGAAAAAACACCAGAACAATTCAAAAATTCAGCAAAATATGTAAAATACATTGATTTGGCAAGAAACCCTGACAACTACAAGTCGAAAGAAGTCACCTTTACTGGGAAGGTAATTCAAACGCTTGAGTCAGGTCATACTGTTGCTCTGAGGGTCAATGTTAGTAAAGGCAAGTACGGTATTTGGCAAGATACTATTTTTGTGAATTACCGTAGGTCAGAGGGCGAAGGAAGGCTTCTGGAGAACGATATTGTTACGTTATGGGGGACTGTAGAGGGTTTGAAGACGTATAAAACAATTCTGCGCAGTGATGTAACGATTCCTGAAATCAATGCAAAGTACATTACAATAAATGGTAACGAGAAGTAAGCTACCTATTTCATGCCGAAACAGCGACGTATCTCTCTAAGTAGAGTTCAAAAAACATAGTGACGAAATGAAGCTAGTGGCCTCCTGGTAATCTCTTGTTTGAAATTTACAGGGGGCTGTTTTTTTGGGCTTCGTATATAGTACAGATGACTGCTGTAGCACGGTTATTTACTTTGGTGTCACGATCTATGAAAAATTATCCTTGTAAAATACATACAAAGATAATTATAATTAGAATGAATATAAATACCTATGTGGTTCTGAACTTTTTTCCTTTTTTGAATCTGATTTAACCTATTTATAGGACTAAAGATTCATGAAAATGCGAATTCAAATGAAAGAAAGGGTGTAAGACATGAGCGAAACTACAGATGAAGCTGGTGAAAATAGAAAGGTTGGAAATGTTTTTGAGCGCATTCATCATAATTACCGCTACTTGAATCAGATGATGGTGGAAGAGATCGACATTGCTTCTGAGCATGGCACTCTTAGCGGAAACTATCGCGAGGAGATGTGGATCAAATTTTTCCGCAGCATTATCCCGCTTAAATACTCTTTAGCCCAAGGAGTGATTATTATTGACTCGGAGAAAAAGCGATCTATGGAAGTGGATATCGCTGTCTTTGATGAGCAATTTACGCCTTATGTGTTCCAGTACAATACGCTCAAGTTCATTCCCATTGAGGCTGTAGCAGTAGCAATTGAGTGCAAGAGTACAAAGTGGGATGAAAAAAAAATTAAGGATTGGGCAGATAGTATTAAAAAATTACAACCGCGACCAACTGGCATTGCGCGAATGGTACAAGGGTACGTAACAGGAATTACAAATGTATCACAGCAACGCACCCGACCTATTTTGATTCTCGCCAGTAACCTTCAGCGCGAACAACAGACAGCCATAGACAATGTCGGGGAGAAGCTAGAAGGTGTATTCGATTTTATTCTGTTCAAAAGAGCTGAATCAGGCACTCAAGGGGCGCACAGGGCATTTGATTTGCTGGTAGAACATGAGAAGCAGACGCTTGGCTGGTGGGGAAAGCGATTGAATATGGGCGCAAATGAAGCCGAAATAAATCGTGACTGTCCTATGGATGTGACACCTTCATACTGGAAGGATGTAGATAGAGACAATTTTAAAAAGAGCATAGTCGACAGTAATAAGTATAAGGAATTGAAATTTTCGGATATATCTCTTGCAAACACGCTGTGCGATCTGAAAATACCAGAAAACCCCCTTCTCACCTTGAACTTTCAGCTTAACCAGTTGCTTATGCTGATTAATAACCCCATGTTATTTCCGCATTTGGCGTATGCTCAGGCTTTTAGAGACATTGCAACAGCTAAGAAAGACCAGAATGAACAAACCGCGGATTAATTTAAAAGGATGAGGAAAGGAGATTCGTATGGGAAGAACGCTGAAAAGTCCTGCAACGATAGTCGCCAATCTGGAAAAAAGCATTGCCCAAATTCCAGCGCTGCATAAGCTATATGACATCACTATCGTAACGCCTATGTTTGGAGGAGGATATCTTGCAGGAAAAATTGATACAGACCGTTTGGTTCGTACCAGCACAGTGCGAGGACAGCTGCGTTTCTGGTGGCGAGCAACACGGGGTGCAGCATTTGACAACGTGTATGAACTACGCAAACGAGAAGCAGAGATTTTTGGAGACACCAGTCGCCCGAGCTGTATACAAATTCGCATTGAGCAATCGCGTGCTGTAGAAAATGTTAACCGCAGGGCCAGATTTCCAAAGTATTCATTGGTTTCAGCGGATGAAGAGGTGAAGAAAGCTCAAAGAAAATCCATTGACTACACTATAGGGCATACATTCAAGCTTCATATTATCTACAAACAACCGACTGATGATATCACAAAATCTATTAATCTTGAGGAAATACAACGCACAGAAATAGCACCTGCACTATGGGCCTGGATTAACTTCGGTGGAGTCGGAGCAAGGACACGTAGAGGATGCGGGAGTTTATACTGCAAAGGAATCTCTCCTACCTCAGATCACTGTACTCATCAAAAATTTCAGGCTTGGTTTGAAGAACACATTCAAAAGTATGAGTTGAAATTATTGCAGGAGAAGCAAAGTCGTGAATGGCCGACGCTTAGTAGACAAATAAGGTTCCGCCCCCGTATAGAGGGGATGTTTGATGCTTGGGATGAAGCAATTGAGGCCTATCGCTTGTTCCGGAGACGTGCGAATGAGGGAAAAAGCAGCAGCCGACCTGGAAGAAGCCAATGGCCCGAAGCGGATTCTATTCGTAACATTACAGGTATGAAGCATCCTAAACATATAAAAAAATACCCTGCTAGTAAACCGGATAAGCTACTTGCTTTTCCAAGAGCACAACTCGGAATGCCTATTATTTTTAAATTTAAGCAAACGATGGATGAAGACAAAAAATTGCCAACTACAGAACTCCGCAAAAGAAAACCTTGGGAAAAAGAGCCCTATGATACACAACTTGTTCCAAAAGATAAGGAACGCCTTGCGTCTCCTGTCATCGTAAAGCCACTGGCATGTAATCTGGATAGGTCGCTTGGAATAATCGCTATCCTGAATCAGCCTGCACTGGAAGAAGTTCATTTGAATCAAAAAGATAACGTTATAAAAAAATTGCGAGCTGAAGAAATTTATCCTGAAACTTTATACGAGCATAACCCGATGCAAAACTATCAATCAGCCGTTGAGGCTTTTTTGCACAGTGAGGAGGTCAATAAATTTTGCGACAGCACGAATCGAAAGAAATCATGATGATCTTTTCTATCGGGCCCGTGCAGGAGTTCATCGCTCAGGCACGTAGAACGCGGGACTTGTGGTTTGGCTCACACCTGCTCTCTGAATTAAGCAAAGCTGGAGCAAAAGAGTTCATAGAGCAGGGAGGACGATTGGTTTTTCCTGCAATGGGTTCAGAGACGACAACTGAGCAAGAACAGGAGATCAGCGCACCCAACAAAATTTTGGGGTTAATAGATACGAATGAGCCGAACAAGGTAGCTTGGCAGGTCAGAAGAGCTATTCAGGGGAAATGGAAAGAGTATGCCAGAGCGGCTGAGCAGCAACTCGGGCGCATTATTAATATACGCACATGGGATCGTCAGGTCAGCGATCTGCTGGAGTTTCAAGCGGCCTGGACTGCAACGCAAGGGCTTGACTACGACATGGCATTAGCGAAAACAGAACAATTATTAGCGGCCCGAAAAACACTGCGGGATTTCAAGCAGAACGATCCAGGGGCCATGTACGGCGAGAAAAAATCTTCACTGGATGGCGGTCGTGAGTCCGTCTGGATCAATCAGGACAGGGATAAAGAACGACTGTCCACACTGGGAATTAAGAAAAACGAGAGCCTGGATGCCATTTCCGTCATTAAACGTTTGTCCTTATTACTTCATCCGCAACAGGAACGCTTTTATTCCGTATGTGAAACGGCTTTTCTGCCCTTTGAGAATCAAATTCACGACAAGGCAAATATCCGCTCGGCAGTGGACGATTATTTGCGTACGGTGAATACGTTGCTTGGCGAACAAAAGATTAAACCACCACGTAAATCACATGCTGATAGCTATGATGCGCGCTTGTTTTATGAACGTCGAATCGAGGACTATCTGGAGGAATGCGTTAAGGTTGGTGGAGAACAGAAAGAGAGCCTTCAACATTCAATTTCCAAGGAATTGGAAAATATGTATAGCCAATTGGAAAAAAAATCACGGGAAGATCGACTGGATTTTGTTCGCCCCACCCCCTATTATGCTTTTCTGGTTGCAGATGGTGATCGTATGGGTCAGCATCTTCGTGGCATCAAGGATGAACAGAGCCATATTCGTTTTTCCAAGGCGCTCTCCAGCTTCGCTGTCCGGGCAGCCCAAATAATGAAAGATCATCAGGGGCAGCTAGTGTATAGTGGCGGCGATGATGTGATGGCTTATTTGCCAGTCCACACCTGTCTGAATGCAGCCCATGCATTGCGACAAGCTTTTATAGATGTAATGGGCTCTGTGATTACAGCTCCTACGTTGTCTGTGGGGATTGTGATTACTCATATGCTCGAGCCGCTGGAAGAGGTACGTAAAATGGCGCATGAAGCAGAGAGTCGGGCCAAGCAAACGCGTGATGCATTGGAGGTTCATTTCTACAAGCGCGGCGGTGGCAGCCTGATGAAAGTAGCTCTGCCGTTTCGAGAGAATCCGGTGGAAAAAATAAAGATTTTAAGCGAGCACAGATCGTATTTTTCATCCCAATTTGCCTATGAGCTGCGTAGCATGTATCAAAGCTACAAGGAGATGGATACAGGCTCTTCGTGGCTTCGTGACCGTAAGCTGCTTGGGGATTTATTGTGGATGGAGATCGAGCGTCTGGCGTTCAAAAAGAAGCCGGAAGGGAAAGACAAGGACTTGCTCCAGCAGAACTGGATTCCAAAATTGAAGGAGCTATACGATACTGACAAAGAACCGTTGGAACGGTTGCGGACATTAGCGGAGCAGCTTATTTTAACGATTCATCTGGAAAAGGTGGGAATGGTTCATGAAGAAACGGCTGCAAGTAAAACCCCTTGACCCTGTAATGGTGCGTGACGGAAGGCCGTTCAACGCTACACCGGGGATTCGGGCGCATACCTTAAGTGATATCACGCCAAGTGTGCTTGCAGGCACGATCCGCACGGTGCTGGCTAAAAGAGAGCAGGCCAAGACAGGGAATTCGTCGCTTGGGCTTAACCATTTTGCCAAATTGAGCGTCCGAGGTCCGTTATATAAACACCAGGGCAGCTTGTATTTTGCGATGCCGCAGGACGTCGAAATATATGAAGAGCAAAACGGAGCTAGTGTGCAAAACATTAAACCTGTTTATTTGACAAATGGATCACAGGGCGAGCAGGGCTTTTTTGGCACAGGGCAGGAAGGGCGGCTGGTAGATGTACTTTGGCCGCCACTTGGAGCGGGAACACAGAAAAAGATGAAGAATGCACCTGCGTATATCTCCAGGGAATGGATGGAGCGTTGGCTGACAGATTCCCTATCCAAAGAGGATTGGATGCAGTCTCTTGCAAAGTGGCGCAAGGAACAAAAAAACAATCCGCTGCCCGTAGCTGGTGAAACGTCCCCTTTTATGGCTGCATTTAGCCGCGAGGAACGCACACATACAGCGATTGATCCCAAGACACATACCGCCAGGGATCAGCAGTTGTTCTCGACAGAATCGCTGGTTTTTCCCGCGGAGCTTACGTTGGAGGCCGAAATGGAGTGGAAAGAGGAAGCAGTCAGCTTGGAAGATACCGTATCTGAAATACATTCCATGGGTGGCAAGCGCAGACTGGCTTACTTTAGCGAAGTGGAAGCAGATTCATCATGGGATTGTCCACAGGCCATTCAAGAAAGTATGCAGGGAGCGCCCTATATTCGTATGATATTAGCGACTCCTGCCTATTTTCGCAAAGGCTGGCTGCCTGGCTGGCTAGACGAAAATCTTCGTACCAAGCATCCATGGAAGTGCGGAGTAGAGCTTCAACTGCGCTGGGCTTGTGTCCCTCGTTGGCAGCCGATTTCGGGATGGAGCTACTCGAAGGATGCTTTATACAAGGAAAAGGCAGTCCGGCGTATGGTTCCGGCAGGCAGCGTATATTTCTTTGAGGTTATCGAGGGAAATCCGTCTGATTTGGCGAAGGAGATGTGGCTGCAATCCGTGTCTGACACGAATCGCCGTAAAGAGGCTTTTGACAAAGAAGACGGCTATGGGCTGGCTTTATGGGGGAACTGGAACTTGACAGATAACCTCTCTTAAAATCAATAAACCTAATCATGAAGGAGTAGAAAAAATGGAAAATGTAAGCCAGTGGTACTGGATTCACTGTTTGTCCCCACTACATATCGGCTCGGGAGAAGGACTAGGAGCGATTGACCTGCCTATCATGCGCGAGAAGGTGACGGAGTGGCCCATGATTCCGGGCAGCAGCATGAAAGGAGTAAACAGAGATTATTATCATGCACAAAAGGAAAAGGAATTTTGGTGCAAGCAGGCATTTGGTCAATCTAACAGTAATGGAGCAGAGGCTGGGGCGCTTGTTTTCTCGGATGGGCGAATCCTTGCTTTTCCAGTAGCTAGCCGATATGGAACCTTTGCTTATGTGACTTCTCCTATGGTCTTGAAGCGTCTGGCACGTGACGGAGAAGCGATGGGATTGTCCTTTGGGATACCCGATTTGAATCTATTTGAGGAGGATATAAAAAAAGGTGAGGTAGCTTGGGTAACTACACAGGGTGTAGTGGATCATGAGCAGCAGATTTTTATGGATGAGTTCTATGGAAAAATTAAAAAATCGCAGGAATTTACCGAATGGGCAATTTTGCTGGCGAATAAACTGTTCAAAGCAAGTGAGACGGATTCAAAAAAGCTGTTCACTGAGCGGTTGGTGTTAGTATCAGATGACACATTTAGATACTTTACTACGATGTGTTGTGAAGTGAATCCTCGTATTCGTATACAGGAAGAGACGAAAACAACTAAAGCAGGCGCGCTATGGTATGAGGAGTATGTCCCCACGGAAGCCATTTTTTATGGGATGATCTGGTGTGATCGGGTTAATGGATCGTCAGATGTATCCCAACGGGCCGCCCATCTTCAACAATTAGAGAAAGAAATATTCGTACAGCTCGGAGGCAACGCAAGTATTGGCAAAGGACGTGTGCGTTGCCGACGCTCGGGAGGCGGGGATCAATGAAATCATCGCAGCATGAGTATGCACGGGTCGCTTTTGAAGGAATAAAATCACTGGAGGCGGACTCCGCTGTTGCCAAGCAATACGGACAGCTCTGCCACCGTTTTCCCTCGCTCGTCCTGACCAATGGATTGCTCTTGGCTGTTACTTTTTTTCAGTCAAAGGGAGCGGGAGATGAAAAAAATCCACATACGGTATATTTGAAGCATTTGCACAATGCGCTCGCTCTGAATCAAACGTGGGAAGATGCGCTCAAAGTACAAAATGCTGCCTACCTTCATTTGTCGCGACAGGTGCTGAGTGCTTCTGTCTGGTTTAAGCGTTATGCGGAGGCCATTCTGAAAATTGAGCAAGGAGCGGATACGCTGGAACAGGAGAGTTTCTAAAATGAATACCTATCTAGCTATGACGAAGAGTAACAAGCATTGGCATGGAGAAAAAATAAATTTAGAACAAGTGTTGAAGGAAAAGGGCAACAAAGACAATACCAAGGCAGCGTTCTATGAACGGATCTGTGCATATCAAAAGAACTGGACCACGGCGAAAATGAACTTGTATAAGCATTATTTTAACCAATACTACAAGCCTGAGCATTTTGTAGCAGCTACAAGGTTGTCATTCATAGTTGAATCACAAACACCGATTGTCATTGGAGATGGACATTCTGTGCTGGAGACAAGCTTGGCTTTGCACCGCATATACGGAGTTCCTTACCTGCCAGCAACTGCATTAAAGGGTGTAGCCTCCCATTATGTACATCGGCAACTGGGCGACCAATATCCGACATTGAAGCGTACAGGGGATGACTTTGGCATTTTATTTGGTACACCGACGTCTGCCGGATTTGTTCAATTTCACGATGCACTTCCCACGCCAAAAAGTGTTGAACATGCTCTCAGGCAGGATGTGCTTACACCCCATCATCAGGATTACAACGGAATTATAGTAGAGCCTTATCACAAGGGCTTGGATTATAAGGCTCCACGTGACGATGATTCTCCTATCCCCGTTCCCTTTCTTACAGCGTCAGCCTGCTTCCAAATCGTATTAACCTGTGAGGGAGAGCCGGAACAGGCAACGAAGTGGCTAAGCTTGGCCAAGACGATCCTGCTTGGAGCGTTAAACACGGAGGGGATCGGTGGGAAGACCAACGCAGGGTACGGTAGACTGCTGGAAATTGAACAGATAAGTGATGAGAAAGAGGGTAAATAAGCACACGCAAATAGAAATCAATGAAATCGTAGAAGTGCGAATGTGAAGCTCACATAAAAACCCCGGATCCTTCGCACCTCGAAATTTGTCGAAAATATGTCGAATGTGAATGAAGTGTGAACGTGTACGGCGTGCAAATTCATTAGTTGATACCTATTGTTAAAATTTATGATAAAATAGAGCTGCGAAAGATTGATTTACCCCACTTTTCGCTGTCGCACTCTATATGAGTGCGTGGATTGAAATATAAAGCGGCGATACAAAGAAGAAATAGTTAATTTCAGTCGCACTCTATATGAGTGCGTGGATTGAAATTTTAACGTTTGATATGCTGACAAATGTTCGTTGAGTCGCACTCTATATGAGTGCGTGGATTGAAATTGTTATGTATTTCGCCTCATGCAGTTTCAAGAAAATGTCGCACTCTATATGAGTGCGTGGATTGAAATATTATTCACATCATTTTAAACAAATAAATAAATATAAGTCGCACTCTATATGAGTGCGTGGATTGAAATTTTAATGCCGGATCGTCCGTTTTGTAATAGGTCGCACTCTATATGAGTGCGTGGATTGAAATTACCTATCCACCGCCGCCGGACTGGAACAGCGTAGCAGTCGCACTCTATATGAGTGCGTGGATTGAAATAATATTATTGCTATGAACAGGCCAATCAGAATAAACGTCGCACTCTATATGAGTGCGTGGATTGAAATCCAGTAAATACACCAGTTAAAAAGTCAATCACACCACCGTCGCACTCTATATGAGTGCGTGGATTGAAATAGAAGCGATAAAGCCCTTGTATTGCGGGTGTTTCGTCGCACTCTATATGAGTGCGTGGATTGAAATATTATAATCCGTCCAGGTGCCACCTATTCCTACCGTCGCACTCTATATGAGTGCGTGGATTGAAATCATGAAGCGTTGTGATTGTGATGCCTCTTGCTTAGGTCGCACTCTATATGAGTGCGTGGATTGAAATCTCTCGGTTGGCTCATTTGGCTGCTCGAGGGGATATGGGTCGCACTCTATATGAGTGCGTGGATTGAAATTTTACGGCTGCTGGGCAATTCACAATTAACGATTTAAAGTCGCACTCTATATGAGTGCGTGGATTGAAATTTGCAGCAAGTAATAAACCGATATTCCCTTCGCTGACGTCGCACTCTATATGAGTGCGTGGATTGAAATCTTTGTAGAGGGCGGCTTACATAGCGCCTTCTATGTCGCACTCTATATGAGTGCGTGGATTGAAATTGCGTAACTACAAGGATTTCGTCGCTGTCAACAACGGGTCGCACTCTATATGAGTGCGTGGATTGAAATCAAGAAAGGCGAATAAAAAGGATACAAAAGTAGTCGCACTCTATATGAGTGCGTGGATTGAAATATCCTCATCGACAACAACCTTTGCGCCTGTAGCAAAGTCGCACTCTATATGAGTGCGTGGATTGAAATTTCGGAGTCGAAGTCTGGGAATTCTCTTTCATCTTCGTCGCACTCTATATGAGTGCGTGGATTGAAATGATTGATCCGAAATCGCCTAAATTAACAAAGTGCTTCGTCGCACTCTATATGAGTGCGTGGATTGAAATCTTGAAAAGGAAGCGGTCAATCATGGATAAGATACAGTCGCACTCTATATGAGTGCGTGGATTGAAAACAATTACTAATCATGGAGGCAGCAATATTACCTTGCGTCGCACTCTATATGAGTGCGTGGATTGAAAATGGACAAGCTAGAAAGTTGTCTGAAGCACAAGTGTCGCACTCTATATGAGTGCGTGGATTGAAATATCTATTAACAGTGCAATGGATGCAAAAGGTATCAACGTCGCACTCTATATGAGTGCGTGGATTGAAATCTCCTGCTCCTTTTTTGATTAGAATTGATGCCCACAAATGATTAAAATGATATATCCCTATAATGCTGCTGCAATTATACCCCGAAGCACGCAGTCGATACGTTTATGTGTGTTATAGGATAACCACTCTTCTTGGTATTTTTTTAGCATCATCATTTCTCCTGCTCTTCTACATGCTCCAGTATCTCGCCTAGCTTTACCTCAAGGAAGTTTGATTTTAAATCCGTCGAGGATGCAAAACGGGTGTACAATAGTTCTCCGTATTGAGCAAAAAAATATCCCCGCCGACCAGTTAAGGTTAGCGGGGATTGTTATTCCTATCCGTTTAGTATCCTCCATGTTGTACAAGAGGTTTAATACCTTCATGACGATTATGCGGCTGAACAGGCATACCTAAGATAAACAAAAAGCTAGTCGCGACGATCAGAAGAATCATTTTTCTCAACATTGTTTATCCACACCCTCTCAATGAAATTGAAAAACTCTGCTTTGGTTTCAGGAACCGCATGGGCTTGAAAACGAGCAAACAATCCCATACAGTTTATAAAATATGTCTCATTATTTAGTGTATTCGCTTTTAACAATGCATTCATTAAATATTTAAAACCATCACTGTACATCCCTTGATGTAAATAATAGTAAGCCAATTCGTAACCAAACCACGCGAAATAATCCGGCATCACTTGTTGCGCATATATATCACCCGATGGTTGCTGTGAAAAAGACTCAATCTCTGTTTCAAACTGTTTAAGTATATCATTTACATCTATTGCATATAGGTTAGCCGCTATCATAATGTTCAGTAATTGAGTAACCCTATCTTCTTGAGTTGTATCTGTCGATGCATCTATATAGTTAAGATATTCGTGTAGCACACTTATATCTCCAGATAAAAGCTTATTCACAATAACATTAGCGTGTGACCAATGCTTGAACAAGTTGACCCAATGCTGAGTATCCTCGTCCGTCTCTTTGACCCAATCTAAATCAGCGTAGGCGTATGTATACTGTAGAGCTTGTTGGTAATTGCCTCGGGCTTCACAGACACTTGCACACAACAGGTCAGCATAAGCAACGTAACCAAATAATGGACTCTTTGTTTTCTTTGCATGCGTTCTATTCTTGCGCTTCTCCTGATGTTTCATCGAATATTGAATTTTTGCTTTCTCCTTCATTTTTCTCGCTGTTTCATCAACATCGTCCCATAGACGCAAAGACCTATACACGTTAGCCAAATCCTTCAATGCGTCAAGCTGGTCTATCTCATCCAGACGTTCGACAAAGGGTTCAAATCGTGTACCAGCTTTGAGGTTTCGACTTTGATCGTCTCCAATCTGAATCGTGAATATACGATAATGGCAGATTGCCAAACGTTCCGAATGTTGGTATTTTTCCGCTTCTGCTACACCTTCATAGAGTAGTAATGCAGCAGCATGTCTTCCCTGTGCAAATAAAGTTTCCGCAATATCATATAGTCTGGGCGAGTAAAGTAGATTGTCCATGATGATCCCCACCACTCGACGGATTGCATCCAACTTGTCCAACTCCGCACAGCGATACAAAAATGGCTCGATCCGCCTCATATTCGGTGGTAAGTCGATGATATAGTTATCTATAAACAAGTCATACAAGTGGCCTTCCGGTAAACCCATCGTCTCAGTAATTCGGTCCAGTTGGTTAACGGACATAGGTTTGTTTCTTGTCAAGATAGCACTTACTGCTCCCCGATTCATGCCTGCAATTTGCCCAAATCGTGCTAAGCTCCAACCTTCCTGTTGGAGGTAACTGTCTAATTCCGTCCGAATCGTAGGTGTATGCTTCATGTCATATCCACCCTTCACATAAAAATTCCAAGATTTTTATATTCTTGCGTTCTATTGTTGACCACAATTTAACAGTTGTCAATAATTTTTGTAACTTATTGTGAGGTATTCGCTTGAAATAGTATACATTACAATAAAAAATTATTAATTGTAATTTCATGATTTCTTTTTTAGAATATATATAAAATATGGAATCTTTTAGTATATTGAGGTGGTAGTATAATATAAGGAGGAATAATCCATGAAGAAGAAAAAAGTAATTACAACAGCTTTATCTTTGAGTTTGTTAGGGGCTGTTGCCGTGCCGAGTGCGATTTTTGCGGATTCAGGTGCTAATTCTGCAAGTCCATCGACTTACGCGACCCAAAATGAGGTGACAACACCTGTTAATCATGACAGAGTGAGTCTTTTTAGAACAAAAGATCTTTTTAATGTGAACCTTGACGGCAAGTCGCCATTAACAGAGTTCTCCATATCTCCTGGATATGGTCATGTTAAGCTACGTGTAAAAAACAACACCAGGGCGACGCTTACTTTTACCTTAAAGCATGTCGACAGTGGGAGAGATTATTTTACCAAGTATGTGGGTGCTGGTGATACATTTAATTGGTACAGCACGGATGGGTTTTCAAGCGGATTGCGCTCAGGAAACTATGAAATACAGTGGCGCGCTGGCGGAGCTTATGTTGACGCCTCAGCATGGGCTATATCAGCCACTAACCCAGATGAACTCTAATTTTAAGAGCTAAGGTTAACGACTCCTAACAAAAAAATCCCTGCCAATTCATATGCTGGCAGGGGATTTGCTATTCAATAGGATTTACTTTGTAACTGTAGCCATATTGGTCTTACCATCCCACACAACAGCAGCACCCAATGCCTCGCCCACAGCACGCAGCGGTACATAGGTTTTACCGTTAATTATACATTAATCTCGGGCAAATCTTGCCGCTCCAGTCGTAATGTCGCCGCAGCAGATCCACACCCCCAGCCACGTTCCCGCAGCATACCAGCTACCAGCGCAACAGCATCGGTCAGCGTTTTAGCGTAGTTCCCACTTTCGCAAATTTCAATACTTATGCTGGAACGGTTGCCGCTTCCCGGTTTGCCCCTGTCTCCGCTGTGCCAAGCATTTTCTGTCAATGGAATACATTCCACGGCTTCATGATCATCAATTGCAATATGAAAGTTCGTTAGCCACGCACGCTCATTCGCTGCCGTGCTGGACGGGTTCCCTGTATTATGAATGGTATAATAGTAGTAGCGGACAGCGGAAGCCTCGGACGACGGTTGCAGGCCGTGTCTTGTGGTATGTGATCTTTACGGTATGTCATACTCGTCAACTCCCTTTTTTGCTTGTTGATCCAAACCGCCTTTACCCTTCAACACTTCGACCGCCTGCCGGATAACCGAAGGGATAGGTGCGCCCAGTCTCCCACCGTTTTCAATAATCGACAATAGCTCGTTTGCCATATAAAAAGTCGCACTCTATATGAGTGCGTGTAGGGTTCTGCCATTATTATGCTTTTAGTTCCTTTTTTTGTGTATTGAATATAGAACGCATGTTTGTATATAATTAATGCAGAAGCGTTATCTATGTGCTCCACAATGCCTAATGCGAGCTGCTAAGACTGCTTTTCTATTTTTCAAGAATCTTATAACGGCTTCAGATTACTGATAACATTTTAGTGTAATTTATGATTGTTATTTACTCGTGGGTCTATTAATATAGTGAAGAGTTTTGAACTAATAGTTGCAAAATAAGATTTTCGTATGCGAAATATATAATCTGGGAGGACAACACGCAACATGTCAGAGTCACAATTGAAAATGGGACCGTTGGTCATTTTGATGATTAATATGTTTATTGCCATGCTGGGAATTGGTCTCATCATTCCGATCCTCCCCAAATTCATGGGTTCCCTCGGAGGTACTGGTGAAACGGGAGGCTACCTGGTTGCCGTATTCGGCTTGACCCAGTTTCTGTTTTCACCGTTAGCTGGTGAATGGTCCGATAAATACGGACGCAAAAAAATGATCATTATCGGTTTGGTGATCATGACGATTTCTTCAGTACTATTTGCTATAGGGCATTCGTTGACGATGCTGTATATATCCCGTTTGCTCGGAGGCGCAGGGGCTGCCTTTATGATTCCTCCGATGATGGCTTATATTGCCGACATTACGACGGTACACAATCGCGGTCGGGGAATGGGTTTGTTGGGCGCGGCCATGTCTCTCGGGTTTGTTATCGGCCCTGGTGTGGGCGGCTTGCTGGCAGATATTTCGATACGCACGCCTTTGTACGCTTCGGCTGGAGTATCGGGTGTAGCTGCCCTGGTTTCGTTGATTTTGCTGCCGGAAACCTTGTCGATGGAGAAACAGTTGAAGTTCCGGAATGTCAAAGCCAAACGCGACAATGTCATTAAGCAGTTTGCACTTTCTTTTCGCAAGCCGTATTTCATGCTGTTGATTATGATTTTCACCCTAACCTTTGGGCTGACGCATTTTGAAACCATGTTTCCTTTCTTTGTGACAGGCAAGTTTCATTACAATGAGCGCGATATTGCGATCATTATTACGGTAGGGGCACTGGTCGGAACGGTGATTCAGGCGGTTGTGATCAGTCCGCTGTTGAATCGTTTTGGTGAAAAAGGTGTTATTATCGGCTCCTTTCTGTTTTCCGCGATTTCTCTTGTGCTTATGCTGCTCTCTGGCAACTTTTATTATGTACTCGGGGTATCGCTCATCTTCTTTACTGCTACGTCGCTGCTGCGACCAGCCATTAATACGGCTTTATCCAAAATGGCCGGGGATGAACAGGGAGTTGCAGCCGGGATGAATAATGCCTATATGAGTATCGGTAACATTTTAGGACCTGCGCTGGCGGGTACGTTGTTTGAGGTGCATATCAATCTGCCATACATTTTCGGGGCGGTTATTCTCATCCTTAGTTTGGGACTGGCTGTAAAATGGAACAGCAAAGGTACACAAACGACAGCGGTTTAATGTTATTTTTCTTGTAAACATAGTCTCTTTTGGTGCGATCTGTGACGTTCTTGTGAACCACAGGTCGCGCCGAAGGAGACTATTTTTGGTATACATAGAGAAATGGTTAATGAAACGACTGCATCGTGGGTAATAATGCATGGTAAGTTTACAAAGGAGACGAGAGCCGATGAAAGAGTGGAATGAACAGTTATTTTATACAGGAACTTATGCACATCGCCATGAGAGAGGAATTTATGTATGCGCTTTACATGCGGAAAATGGTGATATGCGTATCATTGGAGGCGTGGAAGGAATAGAGCGTCCTTCATTTCTGGCGTTGCATCCAGATGGGACCAAGCTGTATGCTGCCAGTGAGACAGAGGAAGGCGAGCTGTATGCGTATCAGGTGCATGCGCAGACGGGAGAGTTGCACCCATTGGATCGAAAAGGGACCGAAGGAGCGCACACTTGCTATGTCTCAGTGACAGCGGATGGACGGTATGTGCTGGCTTCCAATTATTCAGGCGGGAATGCCGTTGTATTCCCGGTGACGGAAGCTGGCGGGTTGGGGGAAATGTCGGGGCAGGTCCAGCATACCGGCTCAGGTATTCTCCAGGACCGTCAGGATGCGGCACATCCGCATTCGATTATTTCTGATCCTTCAGGGCAGTACGCAATGGTATGTGATTTGGGGCTGGATCAGATTGTGGTATACCGTTTGACGGAAGATGGGAAGCTGGTGACCCATCGTGAGGCAGAGCTGCCGCCCGGCTCCGGTCCGCGTCATCTGGTTTTTCATCCTTCGCGTCCCTATGCCTTTGTGGCTAACGAGCTAAATAATACGGTCGCTGTATTTAGCTACAACGAACGCAACGGGGAGCTTCAATGGCTGCAAAGCTTGTCCACGCTGCCGGAGGGCAGCATAGATGTGGAAAACACAGTCGCAGACATTCGGATTACGCCTTGTGGACGCTATCTGTATGTGTCCAACCGAGGGCATAACAGCATCGTGCTGTACCATGTCGATCTGGACAGCGGTAAGCTGGAGACGGTTGAATGGGTGGAGACTTTTGGCAGCACGCCGCGTAACTTCAACATCCTGTCCGGGTATCTGGTTGTCGCGAATCAGGACGGAAATAACATCGTATCCTTTGCTATTCATAGCGAAGACGGACGATTGACTCGAACAGGATATGTGCTGGAAGTTCCTTTACCTGTATGCATTGAGCCTGTGCGGCAGTCATAGCGTATGCAAAAAGGCACGTTAAAAGAAGATGAAAAATAAAAACACGGCGCTTTGCTTGCCATGAACGCATGGGGCAAAGGGGCGTGTTTTAGGGTGTGAGGAGAACAGGCTCTGAAAGTTTATTTGCTGCTGTCGCCAGCTTCTACTGTTGCTGTTTTCGTATGGTTTTCCGCAGGCTTGTAGTACAAGCGGAACAGAATGTCCTGATTGTAGTTACCGAATCCAGTACCGAACAGGGTAACCCCTCCAACATGCTGGGCATCATCCAGAATGGCAATGCGGAATTTCCATTGCTTCTGATCTATCACCAGCTGGCTTAAGGTCACATCGGATATTTGCTTGCCGTCCATAAAGGTACCCTTAGACGTAACACGAAGTCTTTTGAGCAGACCGTATTGGTTGATAAAATCAGGCCACCATGCAGGTGTGTATTT
The DNA here is from genome assembly GCF_050467685.1 of Paenibacillus sp. NRS-1782. Taxonomy (NCBI): domain Bacteria; kingdom Bacillati; phylum Bacillota; class Bacilli; order Caryophanales; family Paenibacillaceae; genus Paenibacillus; species Paenibacillus sp. NRS-1782. The sequence continues at coordinate 9,195 of NZ_JBITPH010000011.1, read as the reverse complement.
CCCACGGTTATCGCCGAAATCTCCCGGGCTGGTCCAAGTCCCCAGATTCACATCGTTCAGGAAAAAGGTAATGTCCGAAGGCCAGTTGTCGTTGGTAAAAGGGGCCTCGGAGGATAGCTCCATCGAAATTTCCAACTCCTCGGCCTTTTGGCTGGACAGGAGGAAATTGGGTACTTTATAATCCATATATCCTTGACTAAACCACAGAATTTTGGAATTGAAGCGCTCAGGGTCCAGAAACGAACGAGGCTCGTCGAATTCTCCGATAATTTTCTCGACGGTAGCCAGCCCGCAGGTCGGCTGAATTTCAAAATCGGTAAAGTGCCCGACGGAAATCTCCGTCTGATGAAATTGCCGTACATCCTGCTGATAGCGGGGCATAGCTATTTCAATTTTGTCCGTAGCCAGTGAGCATACTTTCTGAACGCCACCGCGACCAGGCAGCATTTTGGTCGAAATAATGGATGCTCTCTCCAGCTTTTTGACATGCATGGTCATGATGGCACTGCTGAGTCCCAGTGCTTCCGCCAGCTCGCGTATATTCATAGGCTTCTCCGCAAGCAGAACAATCATGTTCAGCCGAACCTCACTGGCCAGTGCTTCATATACGGGAAGTGATTTTTCAGAAATGTCCAGTTGCATAGTTCCTCCAATTCTAACGTACATCAACAATTGATGATAGTTTAACATATATGGATTTTTTTCAATATTCATACATAAAAAACGATATGATTTACATTTATATAAACAATATACCCTTTCCTTGATTGCTGGCACAAGCTTAACCCTTCAAAAAGTCTAAAATTGTTCAAAAAACAGGACACCCCATAAAACCATTCGGCGTCTGTCGGGATGTCCTGTGATGGGATGTGGTTTTAACGTTCATGCTGTAAACGATTTTGCATCGCTTGGCGTCTAGGAACGGTTATGTTCCTCCGCCAAAGAAGAGTCGGACGTTCTGTCTTTGTCTGTCGTGTGCATTTCCTGATGTTGAGAAGGATCGACCTTCATCAAGCCGGGATGACCGACATAAGGGCGATCACTCCGTGAGCGGCCCCGGGTGAGCCGGAAGCCGATCACAAACAGGACAAGCTGCACAGCCAGTATGTAGGGAGAAGCCTCCGGTCCGATCCATTGAAACAGGGCAACGGCGGCGATCACCATGGACAACAGGCTCGTTGGAAAATGGGATGCCGTCACATCCAGATCATTTTGTCTGCGCAGGGTCATCAGCCGATATACGTACAGCAGGGCGATCAAGCCGGAAACAAATCTCATCCATGTACACCCTATGAGCCAGGACGCAGATGAGACAGCTTCGGGCAGACTACTATAGATTGTACTATACGACATAAGTTCCACAATCAGCCGTGAGATTAGCCACACGATACCCGCCAGAGCCAACGGCCCGGCAGCGGGACGCAGCAGCTTCCATAAAGCCGTACCCCAGCCCGGAGCATGTGATTCCAGCAGAACAAGCCGACGCTCGTCGATCAGCTTGCTCATTTCGCGCTCCAGTGATTTGAGAAGCAGCTCCCTGCGGAATGCGTCACATTCTCTTAGAGATGCCTGAACCTGTTCCTGAAGGTGAGGGGTTAAATAGGGAGCAGCCTTCGCTTCCTGAAGGGCATGAATCAGTCCACTCTGATGCTGGCGTGTTTCGTGGCTGCTTAAGCTGTACTGAGTAGAGGTCTGGAGAAAGCCTGCCAGCCGTCCGTAGATACGTAGCGATTCCTGTAATTCATTCAGCCGCTGCTGACGCGAATTGCGAAGCTGGGCTGCGCTGTGAGCATACAGCCATACCAGCAAGGACAATGCCAGCAGGACGGCAATCAGACCGGGTGAGATATATGCGGCCAATGCCGCGAAGTCCGTCGGGGACACCCGCAATCCCTCCTTCCATTGTTCTTTCTACACTATTGCACAGACCACACAGGCATTTCAAGGGCTTGGTCACGTCTGACAGAGATATATGAAGTATTTTTTGGTAAAATAGACAAGATTACAAGCAGGGAGGGGAGATTCAGCATGAACGAGCAATACGAGCATATAGAAAGTACCGCAGAACATCATAGAGGATCGAATCACCCGGACGGGCTGTAAGAGAAGCAGGTTTAAGCTGAGGCTAAAGCGGATAAGTAATAGTAAGTAAATCATAGACAGAAAGAAGGCAAGTACAGATGAAAGTCATTATTTTTGGAGCAACAGGAACCATTGGTCAAGCATTGGTGAAGGAGGCCATCAAGCGCAAGTATCAGGTGACGGCGGCGGTGCGTGATCTGCAGCGTGTAACGGAGCAAAGTGGGTATTTGACGGTCGTTCAAGCGGATATTTTGAATCCCGATTCCGTAACAGCCGTGGCCAAAGGACATGATGCTATGATCAGCGCGTATGGTCCCAAGTTTGGAGCTGAGGAAGAATTGCTCGAAGCAACCCGTTCTTTACTGGAAGGAACCCGGCGTTCCGGCGCAGAGCGCATACTGGTGGTTGGCGGAGCTGGTAGCCTGAAAACGGAAAACGGTGAACGCCTGATGGATACCGCCGAGTTTCCAGAGGAAGTCAAGCCACTGGCTGCCGTACATGCCGATGCACTGGAGCTGTATCGTGCTGCGGATGTGGACTGGACATATTGCAGTCCTGCCGCAATCATTGAGCCGGGACGGCGTACAGGGCAGTTTCGCATTGGCTTGGACCATGTAGTTGTTGATGAATTGGGTCACAGCCGCATCTCGGTTGAGGATTATGCAGTTGCCCTGATTGATGAGCTGGTAGAAGGGGAATTTGTAAATTCCCGTTTTACGGTCGGGTATTAAAAAAGGGATGGCACTACGGGAGGCGAAGAAGCATGTATATTGTGACCGCCGAGAGGCGCGGCGGTTGTACTGACACCGCACCCCGGCGAGATGGCTCTCTGCTGGGCCTATCTACGGCCGAGGTGCAGCGTGACCGCATCGCCCATGCCCGGCTGTACGCCCGGACACGCGGGGTCACGCTGGTGCTCAAGGGAGCGCGTACCGTCATTGCGTGCCCGGACGGAACGGCCTATGTCAACACGACAGGCCACGCCGGGATGGCGACAGGCGGCGCAGGTGATGTGCTGACAGGGATCATCGCAGGCTTGCTGTCTCGGTCATTGCGGGGGATATCATTGAAGCCCTATAGACCAAAACAGCAAGGGCAGGAGGAAGGCCAGGATGATCTGTACCCCAAATCCACGACTCAGCCAGAGTCTTCCCGCATAATGCCTTCCCCGATAATACAGTAACGTAATCACGATACCCGCGATGCCGTTGCTCCATAAGACACCCGTTCCTTCAGGGGATATAAAAGAACCAAGCAGGAGGAAAATACTGAATCCTGCGGCAAGGTACAGGGTGAGCCGCTCCGGCTTCCGCAGCCAGGGCAAGAGATCGTGCAGCGCATCGGCGGTAAGAGCTGCCGGGAGGGCAAAACCATATGCCCACAGCTGCGCGGTCAGCTCACCGCTATTGCCTGCTATGGCTACAGGAATCCCCGTCATTGCCTCTGTTATATAGCAATAGGCCCATATCAGACCAAACACCATCCCTCCGCAAGCCAGCTTGTTCAGCGCATAACAACCCAGCTCCATCCGCCAAGGCATCTTGGGATTATATTCATTCCATGGATGTCTCATGTTGTGAGTCCTCCTTAGTACACTTCATTACAATCAGTAATCGGCAACCAATCCAGGAATTTATTTTCAATTACAATCCGCTGACGCTTTATGGCATTTCATTTTACGTTAGCTGTGTATCATGGTCCTAAGAAACACTGACAGCAGATAGCCGCGTTACGGAGAGGCGGGGATTGCATGATACAAGCGGTTATTTTTAATCTCGAAAGTACATTGTTGGACCCCGGAGGACGAGGCTTAATCCAGGGAATACGTGATATTTTCAGATGGAAGGGTGTACAGGTAACCGAAGAACAGGCATCTCATGGGCGAGGATTACCGATTCGTGATCATATTGCGAATGTGCTGGCACTTTCAGAGGTTCGGAAAAAATGGCTGGATTGCTTCGATACGCATCCCGGGAGAACGGATATCGAGCATATATATCTTGAGCTTGTGCCTGTTCTCCGTTCTTTGATCCAGGGAGCTGAGCCCACTTTCGGTATCGATAAAGCGCTGAATGAATTGCAGGATCGTCGGATTCAGTCAGGCGCTACCGCATCTTGCCCGATGGAGATGCTGGGCAACGTTTTTATGCCTGCACAGTCCCCATATGCACTGGATTGCACAGTAGCTCCCTGTGAAGTATCGCAAGGGCGCCCTTATCCATGGATGATCTATGAGATTGCACACCGCTTACAGGTTTTCCCGCTTAGCGATATTGTGAAAGTAGGAGATACGGCAGCTGATATGCAAGAGGGCAGGAATGCCGGTGTGTGGACAATAGGTGTGCTGAATCATAGCGAAGGTACGCTGATCACGTCGCAAGCAACAAGCCGTGAATCCGACGACAGAGTGGCTGAGGAACGGCGCAGGCAGAGCGTATACGGATTAAAAAGGGCGGGAGCCCACATCGTCATGAACTCGGTCGCTGACTTGCCGCGTATTTTGCGTGAAATCGAAATGCTCCAGCATACGGGCGGCTATCCTTCCTATACAAAGCAAGTAAAAACAGCGTTAATGCCTCCATCGTGAGCAACGTTGATACACTGTGGAGCGATGGATTGGATTACACGGTTCTAGGGTATATGTATGCACCACATCGGACGAAAGTGAACTTTTCAGGTTCTGGGCATACGACTGTTTTAAAATGTATCTCGAAGATTCGGATGAAACTCATGAAAAAAAGCCTTAGCCCGGTAAATACCGAGTTAAGGCTGTATCTGGTTAATTACAAATCGTCAAATCCGTTGTCCTCTCCGACCTTGCCGTAATTGCGCGATTTTGCTTCAAAAAAGTCTGTTTTTGTTGCGTTCAGCGCTTCATCCGAGAACGGCTTGATCCAAGGCATACAATTTACGTCTACGCCTTCGTAGGCTTTGTCCATACCGAGCAGTCTCAGGCGCATATTCGCCATATACTTGATATAATCGCCCAGCTCGTTCAAGTCGATGCCGCGAACCTCCTTGAGCGTGTAGTGTGCCCAATTCGTTTCCAGCTCCACTGCGCGGTCAATCATGCGGTAGACATAATCCGTATTTTCCTTCGTGTCCAGCTCAGGAAAATCAGACAGCAATTGCTTGAACACTTCGGCAAAAAAGTAGCAATGCTGATTTTCATCCCGCTGGATATACGAGATCATTTGGCTGGTCGACATCATCTTCTGATCACGGGCCAGATTGTAGAAGAAAGCGAACGTACTATAGAAGAAAATGCCCTCTAAAATCAAGTCCGCCACCATCGCATGGAAAAAGGTTTGCGGATTTTGCTCATCACGGAACTCCTGGTAAATGTCTGAGATGAACGTGTTACGCTCCAGCAATACAGGATCATTTTTCCAGTATTCAAAAATTTCCTTCTGCTCCTGATCCGATACCAGAGAGGACAGCACGTAGGAGTAGGATTGGTTATGCACGACTTCCTGCTGCCCGATAATGGCTGACACAGCTTCCAGCGAGGAATCGGTAAAGTAGCGTTTTACATCCCCGACAAACATCGTTTGCATGGAGTCCAGCACGGCCAGCAGGCCGATGTTGATTTTGAACGTGCGCTGTTCTTCGGCATCCAGCGTAGGAAATTGGGACGCATCCTTGGACATCGGGATTTCATCCGGAATCCAGTGGTTCAGCAGCAACACCTTGTACAGCTTGTACATATGCGGCATGCGAATATCGTTCCAGTTCAGAATGCCGGAGTTTTCGCCTTCAATAATGCGGGTAGAGCGGTTAGGTGCTTCCGTGTTAAAAATCTTTTGTAACTGCATGGGAGATTCTCTCCTTCGTTATATTAGGATGCACAGCTATCGCATTCCTCAATCGTCAGTGCGCGACTGCGTACATAATAGGTTGATTTCATCCCTGATTTCCAGGCATGAATGTGCAGTTCCAGGAATTCAGTAGCTTTGATATCCGGGCGCACATACAGGTTAAAGCTTTGGCCCTGGTCAATATGACGCTGACGGGCAGAGGCCATGTTGATCGAAGCATGCTGATCCAGCAGGAAAGCCGTTTTGTAGTACCAGATTGTCTTTTCATTCAAGTCCGGTGCAGGGTTAGCGATCTTGTAGGTTGTTTTCTCTTCATAGGAAAGCAGCTCATACAATGGATCAATGCTGGCTGTAGAACCTGCGATGATGGACGTGGAGCCGTTAGGCGCGATGGCGAACAGCCATGCGTTGCGGACACCGTTTTGTTTGACTTCTTCCGCAAGTTCACTCCACTCTGAGGTGGTGACAAATTTGCCTTCACGCATACCGTCCGTATAGCCACGGGATGTGAAATAGTGCCCGGTAGACCAGTCAGAGCCTTCAAATTTGGCATAACGGCCTTTTTCCTTCGCCAGCTCCATGCTTGATTTTACAGCCAGATAGTTAATTTTTTCGTACAAATGATCGTTATAGGTTACCGCTTCATCGGATTCCCAACGGATGCCTTCGAGTGCGAGCAGATGATGCAGTCCGAATGTACCCAGACCGACTGCGCGATATTGGCTGTTCGTATATTGTGCTTGCAGCACCTCAATGTTGTTGATATCAATCACGTTATCCAGCATACGTACCTGAATCGGTACGAGACGATCCAGCACACCTGCCGGAACAGCGCGAGCCAGATGGATGGAGTTCAGGTTGCAGACGACAAAATCGCCGGGAATTTTGGAAATGACAATGCGTGTTTGTCCATCCTTGGTGACTAATTCCTCTTTTTCCACCACGGTCGCCGATTGGTTTTGCATAATTTCCGTACATAGGTTGGAGGAATATACCATACCGTGGGCACGGTTCGGGTTCGCACGGTTTACGGTATCGCGGTAGAACATGTACGGCGTACCTGTTTCCAGCTGCGATTTCATCAGGCGCTTCATGATGTCGATGGCAGGCACCGTAATGCGGGAGAGAATGGGATGCTGTGACGCTTCCTCATACTTCTCGCGGAAGGAGCCTTTACCAAAGCCTTCATCGTAAAAATCCTCCAGCCCCAGTGGACGGCCGCTGTCATCCTTCCAGCCCATGACCTTCTTCACTTCATGCGGGCAGAACAGGTTCCATTCGCCACGTGCTTCCACCCGCTCCATGAACAGATCGGGCAGACATACGCCATGGAAAACATCATGTGCACGCATGCGCTCGTCACCGTTGTTCAGCTTCAGATCGAGGAACGCAAGAATATCTTTGTGGAATACGTCCAGATAGACGGCAATTGCGCCTTTACGTGTACCCAGTTGGTCTACGCTGACCGCTGTATTGTTTAGCTGGCGAATCCACGGGATGACGCCGGAGCTTGTATTTTTGTGTCCACGGATGTCGGAGCCACGTGCCCGTATTTTACCGAGGTATACGCCAATGCCGCCGCCCATTTTGCTGAGACGGGCTACATCGGTGTTGGAATCGAAAATGCCTTCCAGCGAGTCATCTACGGTGTCGATGAAGCAGCTGGAGAGCTGTCCGGCGACCTTTTTCCCTGCATTGGACATGGTTGGCGTAGCCGCCGTCATATACATGTTGCTCATCGCCCAGTAAGCTTCCTTCACCAGCTCCATACGCTTGTCGGCAGGCTCCTTGTGCATCAGGTACATTGCGATGATCATATAGCGTTCCTGCGGCAGCTCCATCACCCGTCCGTCAAAATCGTTCGCCAGATAACGCTCGGACAGCGTCAACAGCCCGATGTAATCGAACAGCAGGTCATTTTTCGGCAAAATGGATGCACCCAGCTCATCAATTTGCTCCTTAGTGTAGTAGTCGAGCAGCTCTTGACGATAGATGCCTTTCTTGACCAGCTCGGTAATCAGCGGATAAAAAGCGCCGTAAGGCTCGTCCGCATAGGATTTGTAACGGCGGTGAGTAGCCGCTTTTTTATATAAGGAAGTGAGCAAAGCGCGCGCAGCGGCGAATTTCCAGTCCGGTTCTTCCTTGCTGACCAGTTCAAGCGCAGCCATCGCAAATGCGTTGCTGATTTCGTCGCCCGTGACTTCGTCCCGGCGCAGCTTGCTGACCACACCGCGAATCAGGCGATCTTTATCCAGCTTGTCCAATCCGCTGAGCATACGGTCGGCATATACGGAAATGCGTATTTCATCAAAAGCCAACTGGCGGTTGTTTGGTTTCGTTACGAGTTGTGGCATGGGATTAATTCCTCGCTTTCCTGACTTGGGAGATAAACTTGAAAATAAATGACAGTGAAAATGAAAAACGACGCTGAAAATTCCCGGGTTACTTGCTTGGTTCAGACAGCATTTTGGGGCTGTATGTAATCCAACAACATAGAAATAGCGATGCGCTTGCCAATGAAGGGGGAAAAGATGGTTCCCGTACGATTTATCGGCTACATCACTACATTTAGACGTCTTATAAATATTTAACCCAACATGTTGTGTTGAGAAACTTAAAATTTCAAATAAGCGCAAGGAGTATTATAGCAACATTTGAAGCCATACGTAAAGGAAAAGGAATGGAAAATCAAATTTTGCAGAGTAGTCGCGGGCTGCATTTGAATTGAGGCTTTGTGAACGGTACAATGAATGATAAAGATGTTTCCTACAGAAACAAGCAGCATACATATGGACTGTTTTTATGAAATAAGGTTGCTTTATCGGACAGAGGTTTTAGATTTTTAAAGAAGTGACGATTTTAAATTAAAGGAGGAACTTGGCGATGGCCATTGCAGAAGTGACAGTGATCCCGATTGGAACGGGGAGTACGAGCCTGAGCGACTACGTTGCCCAGATGCAAAAAGTGTTGAAGACGCAAAAAGGAATTACCTATGAGCTTACCTCCATGAGTACGATTATTGAAGGTTCGCTGGACGATGTGTTCACCGCTATTGCTGCGCTGCACGAAGCGCCATTCCTGTCAGGAGCCAAGCGCGTTTCCACCTCGGTTAAAATCGACGACCGCCGAGATAAGCCTTCCTCCAGTCGCCAAAAGCTCCGTTCCGTCGCAGATAAACTATCTGGCACCGCAACAGGAAACGTTACCGAACTAAATCCAAATCCTAGTTGAAAAAATGGATGTAAGTCATTGATTTTTATGTAATGAAGAGTATAATAGCACGCCTGTTGAATAA
>NZ_JBITPH010000010.1:0-72776 GCF_050467685.1 Paenibacillus sp. NRS-1782 | reverse complement strand
TCAATCACCTTCTGAATCAACTCATTATCCTCACAAGCTTCCTCAGCCCCGAGCACATTTACCTTTTCGGCTTGCATGCCCTTTAGGAACCGAATCACCATATTCACTTTTGCCTTACCCAATTGAATCACCCTTTCGTTTAGTCAGCACATGATACCTCTGACCTTGCCGACTCAGCAACTACTTCTTGATAGCCATATTGGTTACCATTTATAAACTAAATAGTTGTATAATATTGTATAATGGGGTTCATTGAATAATTCGGTACATGAAGTGGGGGTATTTACCTATGCTTAAAAAACTGAATATCTATCAAGTTCTTAAATTTGTATGTGCCGCTGTTGTGATAATCACGTCCCTTTGGTCACTTGCTTATCCCGGCGACCATATTCTATTCAAATTCTCACAATTTTTCCTCGGTCTCATGTTTTTATTTTCTGGCTTCTCAGAACTTAAGGCAAATCGAAAAACTTACGCAATAATTAGCTTCAGTGTCTCCTTGTTTTCTATTTTGGTATTTATAACTACACTTTTATCAAGAAAAGGTTAACTACACGCACTCTAATTCTGACTCAGCAACGACTTCTTGATAGCCATACCGCTTGCCATCCCGAATTAAATATACGCCGCTATAGCTGCCAACACGGGCAATATATCGCTTCACAATCACATCTACATATTTGGGATCAAGCTCACTCGTATGGCAAAGTCGATCCGTTTCCTCACAAGCAATCAACGTTGAACCTGAACCACCAAAAGGATCAAACACGATGTCACCAAGCTTACTGGAATTTTTGATCGGGTAACTAATCAAGGGAATCGGCTTCATCGTGGGATGATATTCATTGCGAAATGGGCGATCAAATTGCCAAAGGGTTGTCTGCTTCCGATCACTGTTCCAGTAGTGTCCACCTGTTGGTTTCCAACCGTATAATACGGGTTCATGCTTCCAGTGATAATCCTGTCTACCCATTACCATTGCTTATTTAGCCCATATACAGCATTGTGCTAGTTTAAATCCAGCTTCAATAAATGCTTTCCTAAAGTTCAACCCTTCGCTATCTGCATGGAACACATAAATACTTGCTCCACCATCAGCTACTTCATACATCCGAGTATAGGCAGCCAATAGGAAATTATAAAACTGGTCGTCATCCATTTTATCGTTCTCTATTTTCAATGCATCCTTGGTCTTACCTGTATAGTCCACGTTATAAGGTGGATCCGTCACAATGAGTTGTGCCTTCTTACCATCCATCAATGTTGCGATATCCTGCTGATTAGTCGAGTCTCCGCATATGAGCCTATGCTTCCCAAGTAGCCAGATGTCACCTTTACGAGTAATCGGATGTTCGGGCAATGCTTCTTCTAGATTAAAATCATCCTCATCATCCACATTTTCTTCATGCAATGTATCCAGCAACTTCTCCGCTTCAGACCAATCAAAGCCCGTTAGCTCAATATTATATTCTGCTTCTTTTAACTCATCTAATAATGCAGCCAATGCTTCAAAGTCCCATTCCCCTGTAATTTTGTTGAGCGCTATGTTCAGAGCTTTCTCTTTCGACTTATTCACATCGACGATGACACAATCGACTTCATCGTATCCGAGTGCCTTCAATACTTTAGCCCGTTGATGGCCTCCTACAATGGTATAATCGCTATTACAAATAATTGGTTCACAATAACCGAATTCTACTACACTATTCCTGATCTTTTCAAACTCTGGATCACCCGCTTTTAAATCCTTTCTTGGATTATATTCGGCGTGTACCAGTTGATCGATCTTCAATTTCATCCATTTCATTTATAGAATTTGCTCCTTTTCTTTAAATCCATAATCTCAATACTCCTATTTATGTAAGGCATCAGCATTTCTACGTTTTCGAATTTGCTTTCCAATCCAACTCATTCCCCTTTCCACACTGACTTTTGAAAACTGAATCGTCCAAATCAAGCCACAAAACATACTTACCGAAGCGAAAGCGCGTATGATTTCTATGACTAATGCTTGTAACATTAATAGCATTTATATTTCTCCTTTCTAAATGAAAAAGGAACCCTAGCTCGTAGCCAGAGTTCTCGTGTAAGATATATATTTTTAAATTTGCTCATTGTGTCACGTGACACATTTTACTCTTTGTAGGTTCAAGTCCTCAATTCGTGTAGTTTAAAATTTTGCAAATAGCAGTCGGTATTCAGCAAGATTAATTTCAACCTGTAAATCAAAAAATTTAAAATAAGCAACCTGACTACAAATGAATACGTGTCTTGCGTATGAGGTAAATGCCAAAGTTTAAGCTACATTCCATGGACTGACCCCAGTTTCCCCTATATATAGAAAAGTAGGGTCACGTCAATCTATCATGTTCAAAAAAATAAAATGAAGACAGCCAACTATTGTTGGATGGCTACGGAAAGAAATAATTTGTTTACAAATTTTTGTTGACGGTTTCTTTTGATCTGAACGTTTGTACCAAATAAGGGGAAACTCTCTCACCATCTCGATAAAAACCACTTCGCTACGCTTCGTAAACGGTATTCATCGACCTGCCGCCGTTTCCCCTCTTGCCTTCGGCAATTCACCCTTTTGCGGCTCATTATGGACACTTTATTTGCAAATTTATCATAAGAGGAAGAAATCTTCCCTTAATATTAGGGAGAAAATCTTCCTTTCGGACTACTACAATAGTAGTTTACGATAATACTCGCTAACCATGTGATCGGTGAATGCATCTTGATCCACTAGCATAAACAACCAATATTGTCGTCCAACTTTTGAATGTGAAACTAATAGCACACTTGATTGCCAATTCCAATAAATGCGATGATGTATCCTGTACCGTAATTGAGATTCGTGATGAGTTTTTGCATATCGTCCATACGTCCCCTCTTCACTTCTGTTTGAATCAGCTTACTCCCAAAGCTTTAAATACCGCATCAGTCGGATCTGAATAAAATACAGGCTGTACTTTAATAAGCAGATCTGGCGGGACAGTCTGGAAGTCTACTACCGATGAAGCAGGTATCAGCACCTTCTTTGCTCCTGCATCTACACAAACCTGAAGGATATTGGCGAACTCTTCAACTTTAGCAATTGTGCCCCCAACGGTCATGTTACCAAGCACAACCAAACTTTCCTGAATTGGTCGTTCCAGTGCGCATGAACATAACCCAGTCAGTTCAGCTATAGCTAATTCATTCGTCAAACCTATCCCTTGCAAATCGCTGATGTACATGAGATAGTCCTTCGTTTTGGTGCTGATTGAGCCACTGATACTCTTACTATTAGAAGTAAAGTAGCGGTACGCCGTATCCAAGCTCTCCTTTGCTCCTCTATGAGAACCCACACCCGACTTTTCAAACTTACCTGTTCCAGAAACAACTTGATTCTCCAGCTTATACACACCAATCATACCTGAATCTCCATGGCCCACGGTATAAACGTGTCCTGGTTTTCCAAGCCCTTCTGGTATAAGTTTTTCGCCACCCTGCTCAGGAACAGATACATATTCTTCACTTAGCATTTCTTTATCGATGTAGGAGAAGTGGACATCGTAAAATTCCATGCCTCCAATTTTCTTGAGTTGTTCTTTTACTCGTCTTCTACCTTCAAGAGCATACTTCAAAATCTCTTCCACATCATCCCTTGTATACTCACCGTTCGGATAAAGGAGTTTTATAAAACCTGATACCGTTTTTCGCACAGCAATTACATCACGTTGATTCAAGTTATTACCCAACTTAAAGTACTGGTCAATAGCATCCGCAAATGAACGCTTCCGCATCTCTCTGAAATATTCGGCCATGTAATCAACTATGAAACCATATTTGTCCGTAAAAAAGTCTGGACGCATCTTCGGTACTTCCCAGCCAGGCAAGTAATAATGCATCCGATCAAAGAAAGCTGAGTCATTCGCCATCGCTTCAGGGAATGGTGCAAACAGATGCGATGTCTTAATCAATGAATCAAGGCTCTGATTGATGTTTCCGACGAAAACCATCGAAGCAGAAGCCGCCTTTTCTTCTCTGCCTCGTGCAAACGACCCCGATGCCATGTAATCCTTCATGATCTGAACGCCATCTTTATCTTTGAAGGTTATACCCGCCACCTCATCGAACGCCACCGTATCCCATAGACCTACCAACCCGACCTTCTTCGTGGACATGTTGTAAAAAAGGTTGGCTACCGTCGATTGGCCACCAGAGACAAGAATCGAGTTAGGCGAGATCTCCTTATAAACATGGGACTTACCCGTTCCTCTTGGTCCCAATTCACACATGTTATAGTTATTCTCGACAAGTGGCACAAGTCTAAGTAGAAGATGCCATTTCACCCTGTTCTCCAGTTGTGTCGGCTCCATACCTGTCGAGCGAATGAGTACATCAATCCATTCCTCTTTCGTGAAGTTCTTCCTACCCTCGAATACTTCATTTAGATCCATATTCGGCATTTGAATCGGTTTCAAGCTACTGATGCTGAAAGGATTGCTGTTCTTCACTTCTTCGTCGAAGAAATAATCCATCTTGAGCATACACCAGATCCCTCCTGCCAAGAGCTTATCAAACTCTTTGACATAGCTTGGAGAAATGGGAACACCTTTAAGACCCAAATTTGAGAACTCTGCTACATAGGAATCAATTTTTTCATTGAGCGTGACTGTAATCTTATCGATGATGGAATACTGACCCAGCTCTCGAATTCTGGATTTGATCTTCTCCGCTTCATCAGGTCGAACAAAATTTTCCGAGAGGATCTTCTTAACCCGTTCAACTCCTTCTTGGATGTTATCCTCCTCGTCCGTTGCCGCATACATACCCAACAAATATTCAAGTACGTAAACTGGAACATTCGCTCCTTCTTTCATGAGTTTCGTCAAGTCTTTTCGAACGACTCTGCCCGAGAATACATCGTTCAACTTACAGTCTAAATCGAATGATTGTTCTTCATTTATCATCTCCATCTGACATCCTCCCTTCCTCTAAAAATCAAAATCGCTAACAATACCTAAATTGATTGTAAACGGTGTCTTCTCCACGATGACATTCGTCTCATCATCTTTCGTAATGAGATAATAGTTGGCACTCTTATCATACGGAATCGACTTCAATGCAAAGCGAAGCTTAAATGTTCGTTCGTCTGGCTTATCTGAGGTACGGTCACAAATCAACATTTCCTCGTTACTAATTACCGCATCCGTTTCATCCACCATGTATATCTTTACAATCCGAGGAACTCGTTTATCCTCCACCTTCTCGGTTTGGAAGAAGGTAAGATTGAACAGGCTATTCGTGATCTTTCTTGTGGTGTTCGTGAGTTTTACATCCACTTTCTCAATTTCACGACTGTTCTTCTGTCCGCTTCGGATGTTCTTGAATTGAATGAGTGGCACAACGATCTCTTGAAGGCTAGCTCCACCATGAACAAAATTGGCTCCAGCTCCTTGGATTTTGAAGCGGATTGTTGCTTTTGGAACGTAAGTCGTAATCTGGTGCTCATTCTTGATTAGGCTGTCCATATTAATATCGAGAAGACCGCTTCGTTCCCCTTTTTCCTGTGAGAAGAGATGTCTCCTTTTCACTTCGAAGGCTTGAATAGCTTCCTTTTCAATCTTATCACTTTCTTCTAATGCATCACGTTGATATACGAAACCATGATCTGCAGTGATGAAAATGTTCGTACCGCTCAAATCATCTCGAATGATTTTAACAATTTCGTACAATTCATCGATGGCTCTCTCCGCCGCTGTAAACGTATAAACTTCTGTGGAAGCCTTATCTCCCGTAGCATCGATGCTATCATGGTAAATGTAAACTAACTTCTTACCTTTGAATGTTTCCCTCCGCCCCATCTTATTCATGTTTTTCAGCTCTTGATAGTGAATCGCCGTGCTATCGGTTACTGCCGCTTGCAAGATGTCCATTCGATTATCCATTCCGCTTGAGGATTTGCTATTAACCAACACCTTACCACTCAGATCAATTTCCAAGTCCTTATGCGGAAGAAGCGATGCCATTCCCATTTTCGTGACGGAAGGAACTACGCCTAACAATGACTGAATGTCACAAGCTCCTGTCGTCTCTGAATTCAGCTTGTCCGCCAATTCCGCCGCTATCTCATAACGAAGAGCATCCGAGATGATAACAAATACCCGATCACCATTATAAATTTTGGGCGCAACAAAGCTTCTATAAAAGTCCTTTTGGCTTTGGATACCTGGAAGCACCCAGCTTGATTTCATCTCTTCTTGCACAGCGGCGGACCAGTGTGAACTTAATTCGCCCATGTACCAGGTCGTATAGAGGTTTTCAACCATCACTTTGAGCTTCTTCAAGATTTCACTGTTGGAGTCATTATCATAAGAAACATAAAACTTCCTATAGAACATGTCCATTTGGTGATAGTCATTTACATATGCTCGGTACATGTCCACGGCTTGTGCTTTCGGAATGCCCATATTGTATTTCTTGTGGAATTCGAACATTTTAACAGTGTAGTAAAGAGCTTCATAAACGGATTGGTACCTTTCATAGTAATGCTTCGCTCTACGCAGGCTAATCAGCTTCATATACGTATCATAATCCTCTAGCCGTTCTTCTAAGCTATTAGCGATATAGATAATAAAGGCCTTATCGAAATAAGGGAATATATCCGCCGCCTTGAATTCTTCTATCGGAAGCTGGTTCACTATATCCGATAACTTGATTTCTTTCTCGGTGGTATCAGCATATTGGTCATAAACAAGATAGTCGGTTTTATGGTGCATCCAATGATCAACGAAAACCAACGCATTGGACTTGTTTCGAGTGGAGATATAGTTTTTGAAGAGCGATAGATGCTCCTCATTAACCGAATGACTTAGTGAAGTGACGGTTAAATGAATAAACAGTGTCTTGAGCGATTTGGAACTTTGCTCATAGCCATACTGCTCCGCTACTGCATTCCAAAACACATCTAACCCAACATGCTTTGAGATCGAATCCAGGTATTTGTTCTGGCTATCATTAAGCGTGTCCATAAGAATAACCTTTAGGACATCCTCGAAATCAGGTATTTTGAGATTGCACAATGCACTCATCATTACCAGTTCGATAGTTCCTTCATTAAATACCGAAATCTCATACCCCTTGAATTTCCGAATCCTATCTTTATTGCCAAAGAACTTCTCATATTTCTTCACCGAGCTTCGCAAAGATGGATCTATATTTAGCTCATTCATGAGTAGGGATGTTCTATCCGCATAAAAGGTCTTCGAGTACAAAATCGTATCTAACAACCAGTTATCTTCCATGCTCATGTCCAAGTTAGAGTAAATCAAGTAATTTGAGGTCGGATCCTCTCCTTCGAGCAATACCTTCGTATAGAAGTTATTAACTTCAGTCAATGTATGTACCTTGACGTTCTCTATGGAGATCTCATGTATATATTCAACAAACTCATGGTCTTTATCAAACCAAAAGATAATCTTCCGTTGCTCCCCCTCATTAAGAGGTTGCAGAAAGGCTTCTTGCAGTGCTTTTGTAACTTCATCCATATTCACGGTCATCAACACCTTTTTCATCAGGCTAAAATACAGGGATACACCAAGTTTACTGGCATATCCCCATTGTACCCAATTTATTTAATTGGAGCGAGTAAGCCTTCGAACTTAGCATAGTTCACAGCAACACCCTCATCCAGATCAATTTCAATTTGCATATCTGCCATATGATGGAGCTTTTCGTCATATGCTCGCAGTTCTTCGATCTTCAAGTCCAGAGACTTGAGTTCTTTCTTGGCATTGCTGATTTCTTTAGTTGTTCCGTTACCATTAATAATATCGAGTAAAGATTTCTTCTCGGCATCCATCCGAGTCTGAAGTTCATGCAAATAATCCGTTCTAATTCTCGATAGAGTAGATTTGTCATAGCGATGCATGTAAATTAAGCAATTAAATGCTTTCTGTTTACCTGAAGTGAATAGCCAGTAAATAGGTTTCTTCCTATAGGTTTGTAGGTGATCCTTAAAGAAATCATTTAGAAAGTACCTTCTAATTGCTTCCTTCGCAGTTTCTCCGTCTTTCTTTCCGAGGGCCCCTGCGATAAATTGTAAACTTTTCTCTAATGACACCTTTCCAAATGTAACTCCTACAAACTCAGTAAACATTGAGGTTATATCTCCATCCAAATAATGACCAACTATAGGGATTATGTTATCTTTATCAACTTTAATTGAATTGTATTTACTTACATCAAATTTCCCACCAGCAAAAATAAGACCCTTTTCTTCCAACGAGTATCTCCCAAACATGCACCCAACCGCATAAGAAATAAAACTTTTCATATCACGTTCTAAATCTGCTTTTCGGATACTCACATCTTTATCGTTAACATCATGAGTTAGTTCATTCTGCAAACAATAAACCTCAATAAAAATATGATTGAGTTTCTCTTCATTACTCTTTAGTTGTAAAAACTGCCTTTCAGTAAATTCACTCCATTTTTCAAATGCCTCGTCTATACCACCATTTGCAACCTTCCACTGGATCAAAGGATGCTTCTTAAAGTCCCAACTTGTTTCAAAATTGTCCCAATCTATTTGAGAAATTTCTATGTTTTCTCTTACAATATTTGAAACATCATTTCCACAAAATTTTAAAGGCAAATTTCTTATATCGTCAGGCATAATATTGATAGTTGGATTGAAAATATTCATTATATAATTGCTTACTTTTGTATTTAGCCAACCTAATAGATTTAGTGCACCTATCTTGTCTTGTTTTTGTTTAAAATAGATATTATTCGAGGCACTTTCTGTGATAAACCCTTCAGACAGCCATCGATAGCTTGTATCTGAGGATGAAACCCTTGAAATTGTTATTGCTTCTTCAAAATTGTATTCAATACCTCTCAGGGTTGCCCTCGGTTTCCCCTTATGATCTATGAATGTTTTTAACTTTTCACCATCATCTTTCCAATCTATTACGTAATCTTTGTTTCCATACCATTTTCTAAAAGATCCCCCTTTATTACAAGGAAACCACTTAGTTTTATTACCAAAATCGACCTCGTACCAATAACGAATAAATTTTCCATTTTCACCTGTCGTGATTCCATTTCTCACTTCATAATTAATTGAAACTACTTGTCCTTCTTCAAACAGATCTAAAAGTGAATCATTTAACCAATATGCAATAGGAGTCCCAGGAACTTTAGCAAAGTTTCCTTGATCAAAACTGTAACGGTGTATGACTATTTCGTTTTTTGCGGACTTAATAATCATATCTCTTTTATCTTTTGCAGTTCTCTCGTCAATTAATCTAAGATATATACCTTTATTGTTAGGCAGATATCCTCTCCTCAAAACAAAGGCTGTAGATTGAACAACCTCCCCTCCAATCTCTTCAAAAGCTCTTGCACCCAAGTGTACCATCGTTGAGATTGTCTTTTCTCTAATTATCTTCTCCCTCAATTTTTCAAAACTACCTAAAAACATCCAAGAATGTTGGTTAATACCTGCATAATAACCCTCTGGTTTCAGGTAGTGATCAATTTCCATAAAACAAGCAAATAAATCTGATTTTGAATCTGGATAATTCTTTTTAAGGAAATCCGATAAAACTAAATTCATATTTCCATATCCCATATATGGTGGGTTAGTCACTAAAACATCATACTGCGTAGCCATTATATCAGCCTGTTTTAGCAATTCAGGTAACAAACTAAGTGCTTTTTCTCTTATTACTACTTCAAACATATCTTTTGCTGGATTAACTTTAATGTATTCTAATCTGTACTCCAAAAAAAATCTATCGTAATCAGCAATTTTAATTAAAGAACCAAAAGTTTTTGCATTTAAAAACTGTTCAACAAACATTTTCACTTTATGATAATTAGCACCTTTTTTTTCGCCTGCAATAAAAGCTAATTCCTCTTCATTAATTAAGTTTGTTTCTTGAATAGGAGCCAAATGTAAGGATAAACCTTCATTTTCAATACTTCTAAAAAATCGTTTATTGTAGGCAAGTGCTTTCATAACAACAGAAAAGCATGCAAGTTGATAAGCTCGGTGATCAATATCCAGCCCATATAAGTTATTCTCAATAATCAATCTTGGTATTTCTCTCTCCATATAACCACATTCAAGATATATTTCATATAGAACATCAAACAGATAAACAAGGATATGTCCCGATCCCATCGCTGGATCAAAGCATTTAATATCTTCAACCCTTAACCCCTGATTCGCATTCGGGAAAAATTCCTCATCAAAATCTTCATTTTCACTCGACTTTATGAAATACTCCCATTTTTGAGTTAGGCCGCTATGCTCTTGATGTGACTCTGTCCAATATCGACCTAAAGAGTTCTGGACCATGTAACGAACGATCCAATCAGGTGTAAAAAGTTGAGTTGCATAAGGAATTTCTTCTTTTGAGAACTTTTTCTTTTCCCTAAAGACCCTTTCTTTCTCCTCGGCAATATAAAATTGATATAGCCACCCAATAATCTCAACCTGTTCCCAATGAGATTCTGGAATTGCTGTTACATCAGTCATCCCACGTAAAAATGAATCTTTCCCTAACAATCCATCAGGAAACAAAATCTCTTTGTAATCATCAATGGTCTCAAACATAAATGGAAGATACTTATTTAAGTTATTACACTGTTTGATAACCAAATACTTATATAGATCTTCTGAATTATTGCTTAACTTCAGCTCATAGACTAATTCTTTATCGATGTTCAAATCAACCGATAATGCCTCTTTAATAATATCAGGTTCGGTGCTTACGGGATTGCTGGACGACAGTACCCTTACCTTTGAAGGTAGATAGTTATTTACTTCCATATAACGTAAAGCTGTAAAACGGTTAAACCAAGTGTAGGCTACTTCCTCTACAACCTGCTCGTACCCCAGTTCCTTTATTCGAGAAATAAGCTTCTCACGTTGTTTCTTTCCAATTGCATCAAGCGGTTTACCATCAATATAAAAAGTATCCGAGCTTTCGAATTGGGCATTCTTGATGCCTTCCTCGGTAATCCCTATTCTAAAGGCTTTAGCTTTGACTTTCTCAAGCAGCTCTTTACGAGCATTAGTTGCAAAGTTTTTCAATGCTGTCTTATTCATGCGTACTGTTCACCAACCCATACAGTATTATTTCATACAATAGTCGGAGTGCCATGACCTAAGCCACGGCACATTGGATTAATCAATAAACTCGATTTGTTTGTTGCTTTTAATGATCTCCTTCAGCTTTGCTGACAATGTATTCAGCAACATATCTACATCTCCTTCTGTCCTCAAGGTTTTAGTAGAAAGTAAGTTGTTTACTCTTACTCGTTCTCTCTGAGTAACTGGTTTTACTAATACATAAGGTCCTTTTCCTTCATCCACTGTTTCTTGCTGTTTCACTTGAGTTTTCTCAAACTCATGAATCTCACAATTGATTGCGGTATCTTGTCTATCTCTAAATGCAGAGCTTTGTGTTATAGTCGCATCTACCTTGAAGATATCGGTTAACTCATTCATACCTCTGAATAAATTATTGTAGTAATCCACAATTCGTTTTTTTGTTTCTTCTGATACTCCATCTTCATTTCCCCGTAGCGTGAGGTGATCAAGATCCAATTGAATCATGCTCTTCGCCGCTACTTTCTTCTCTTCAAGTACACCCTGGATTTGCTCATCAATTTTATTCACAAGCTCAGGGATATCCTTAATTTTTCGATAAGGTTGTACTTCCGTTAATATCTCTTGCAGTTTTTCAGTATAGCCTATAAACTCGTCACCTGATAAATAAACATCGTTTTCTTTGTACTTTTCTATTGCACGAAGTCCTTTATCAAAGATATCTTTTTGTGATGCAAAGAAGCTCTTCACATACGAAACATCTTCTTCCCAGTCCAGTAGATTATCTTCCAAATCACGAAGTTTAGTGAAGAATGAGACGTTATCTAATCCTTTTGTGAACTCACCGAAATATTGAAGGCCTCGTTCCAAGAGGCTACCTCCTGGATATTTCCTACCTTCGTAGCGGCTTTTGAGTCCATTAATTTCTTTTACCTGATCTTCAATTAACCCTCGAATGTCCCTTATCAGTCCATCCTCATCATCTGCTACGTCTGTTTTATTGAATACTTGCTTACAGATGTTTTTCGCAACTTTCAATAATGACTCGTCTACGATAACCCGTTTCACAACAATGACCTTCTCGACTTCGCTCGCTTTGGTTAAAGCATTAACAGCATTTCCATCTTCAGGCCCCATGTATTCCGAATTAAGCCTTAATCGGATCCGTTGTTCTTTCATTAACTCCGCAATCAAACCCGAAATGTCGAGATCTTTCCAACCATAAGGCTTGTCCTTGAAGCGATCTAATAACATTTTGACTCGAATTTGCTTCTGAATACTATCCTGCAAACTGATAAAATCCATGACTTCTTTAACAGCCAACTCATTAGCGTTCGCCGCCGCTCCATCAATAGTCAATTGCTCGGTTTTTCTTCGTAAGATCGAAATAAGATCCTTTTCTGAGTCAAGGAACGTTTTCACATAACCAAGCTTCGTATACACATTTTCGACTAATGACTGAAACCCAGCATTAATCCGCTCTTTAACCGATGATCCTTTGATTTCTGCTTTATTCCCATTAATGAAGAAAACGCCGCCTTTGATGGCTTCCTCCAGCATATCTCGCACTCTACGCCTGCGATCTCTCGCCTCAGCTTGTTTATTGTTCAAGATGTTCTGAATGCTCTCTGGAAGTTGAGTCGGATTTTTCTTTTTCCGATACTCTTCGATCTTGAGCACTTCTTCTATCTCTTCCACATATACTTCATTCGCACCCAGCTTGAGAATCATCTCACCTGTACCAGATGACATAAGCATTAGTTCTTGCTCTAATTTAGCATAGTGATCGGAAAGCGGCGAAAGAATATTGATGCCAATACTTGATGTTTGATTACCAATATTCTTCTCATCAATCTTCTGATTGTACGGGAATTGGTATTGTGCCGAGTAACGATATCTCTTGTCATCATATAAGTCTTGATAGATATAATTAGCAATCTCCCGCTTGATGACATCCTCTTCAATCTTCATACCCTTGATCTCACGGTTAATGTCCTGCTCGTCATCCGTTAAGAATAAGTAAAACTCACCATTCTTCTGAATTAGTGTTTGAGAAATCAGTTTTCGTAGTGAACTTTTAATCTTCTCTTTCAATGCCAACTTATCTTCATCGATCTCTGTGACCATGAGCGTGGCTATATTGTCGATATTCGCAGGAAGCTCTTTGATATACTTAATCATGAACAACACTTTAAGCAGATCCATGTTAAACGGATCATCTTTTAATGCTGGATTCTCATATGCACCTTCAATAACCCTTGAAATGGATGGGGTTAAGAACTCTTTGATCGTATCATAAAAAGCATAGAAAGGAATTAATGCGCCTTCCTCCGAATCCTTATACCTCAAGCCAGCTTCTTTAAAAGCAGAGAGCATAGAACGCTCCCCTTCCGATAGGTGCTTACCTGAACTGCCGTGCTTACGCACTTGCTCGAATACGTTTTGGAGGAGTTTAAATTGATACGGAAGGAACGGATATACTTCTGAGAACTCCAGGTCATTCTCATACCCTCGCAAATCTGCAGTGCTATCCTTGAAGCTCAACAGATTCTTGAGTGTTGCACTCTTCTCATGGTGGAGAAGCTTCAGCTTATCTGTAACGTGCTCCTTCTTTTCGAGAATCCGCTTCTTGATAACTTCGTCTACCGATATGGAGGAAAGAGACAGTCTCGTATCGAATCGTCCTTGGATACGGGAGAAGTCATCACCTTTCACCTTCACAATACTGTCGATACTTTCCTGCGAAGTGACCATAATCCACACTTTTCCTGAGCAATGCGTTCCAAGATCTTCTGCCAACGTTTGGAGGTTAAGCATTAATTGTCGGCTGTCGCCTATGTATTGACCGATCTCATCGACAAAGAAAATCAGGTGGAAGTTGTTACCCTTCTGAGCAATGTAATCCTTAACATCCTTCGAGAACTTTTCGATGCTAATCTCAAAGTTATTTACACCGTTCTCAAACCAGTTTCTCGCAGTTTCTTCAGACATTGAAGTAACTTTTGTTAAAGCTCCTATGACATAATCAGCATCAAAATAGAAGGTGTTTCTGCGCTCTACCCATTCTTCGCCTGCCGCCGCTTTAAATTCACGTTTAAAGTCTTCGTACACGCCTTCTTTGGTTAGATATTTCTCCATCTCTGCTACACCAGGAATATCACCATAGTAGCCCTGATGTTCGTAGAAGACTTTAGTAAATACCCGAAGAATTGCATCTTCTTTAGACTTGTTGTCCAATGAACTTTTCGAATCAATATTAAACAGGATAACCTCAGTCTCTACGTTAGCTGTTCTTTTCATGTTAGCAAGAACAATTGGATCTTGAATTTTATCAGCAAAAAAATCAACTGCTCGCTTGTCTTTAGCCTTCTTATTTTCAAGCAAGTAAGCAAGGATTTTCAAAAAATGTGACTTACCCGAACCGAAAAATCCCGAAATCCAAACGCCCATTTTATCCGTATTTCCGTCGATCCCTTGCTGATAATTTTCGTAAAATTTGGATAAGTGCTTATTTAACTCTCGTGTCACAACATATTCATCAAGTTCCTGATAAATGTTCTCTTCGTCAGTCTGTCCGACCTTGATGACTCCCTTAATCGGCCGCTCTATCCCTTTTACAAACATATCTTTGATTAGCACAAGTCTTCCCCCTCTGGTTTAATCAACTAAACGAAATGCTCTATAATAATTATCGTCTTTGAACCGATCAAATAAGCGTAATGATAATCCATCGTACTTCCCTGGGAAGAACATAATCACTGGGATCTTATCCAGCACCTCTTGAAGATTGTTCAGGATATTATGAGAACGCACAAAAGGATAAACCTTGCCCACACCTGTGATTAAAACAACGTTATGGTCGCCCAATTGCTCTTTGATCTTGTACAAAAAAATATCAGGTTTCGCAAAGTTAGCCATCGCCTTAAACAAAGCATCTTTCCCCTGCTTCTCTTCCATCTGAGGGATCCGCTCAAATATTCTCTTCTCCTTAGCATTCTCAATAAGTATCTTGTATAGATCGAACTCAATGAGGCTGCGGTTAGAGCCTTCTTGACTAAATTCCTTCAATATATGTGGAATGTAGTTTCTAACAACAAGTTCACGCTCAGGTTCATAATCAAATACATAGAAGCTGATCTCGTTTCCCAGGCCTCTACCCTCGATGAACTTATCTTCCTTTATCTTAGGTATGATCTTGTCGAGTCTACTATTCAAGTTAGTCATACTATACCTCACCCATCGCTCTTACATAGGCAATGTCCCCAATTTGAATCAAATGCTGTTTCAACTGCTCGTCCATCAACGGTCTGCTTAACTCACCTGTTTTCTTGTCCTTCAAGACTCCTGATTCGTAAAGAACTTTTACATATACTTGCTTCAGCTTATTGACTGTCTGTTCTGTCCAAGTCGCAACTCCAGTATGTTGCTCCCCTTTAGATGCAATGTATAGGTTAATATCCTTTTTTTCCAGTAAATAGTTGTCAGTCTGGAATTTCTCCCGAATTACTTCATTCATAAATTCGAAAAAGAGCCTATCCGTCTTCATAATGGCATACAAATTAATGATCTTACCTGACTCTAATGATTGCTCCAACACCATCTGACATAGTGTTTCATCGAGTATACTTGCTCTTCGCAATACCGATGGCAGGCTTCTTTTAATGCTTGACTTAGCCTGATATTGAAACAGATTATCCGTAGACACCTTTTCCTTAATTTTCGGTTCTTTTAACCCTTGAACTTTAAGTCCTACAACCTGCTTTAATTCGTAAAAAAGGAACGATGCGCCGGTTATGGTCACACTATAATTTAATTCTGTGGTCATTGTTCAACTCCCTGTTTTCAACCTCATTAGAATGAATATCTTCAACTATTCCATTCATATGTAATATCTTTTCAATCACTTCAAGTCGCCGTTTTCCACATTGTTGTTTGAGAATCTTTGTAAATTCATTCTCTTTCAAAATCTTATTTGGATTGTTTGTGTAAATGCCTGTTACATTGCTCATTAGAACTTCTTCAGTAATCTGGTTTGCCCAGTACCCATCGACAATACCATTCAAAACCGTAGCCAGTTCTCGTTGTGTTTTGTAAAACAACTTAATTTCCAAAATCAACACCTCACTGCAACTCAAGTAATACCTTAATATTATTTCATTCTTACTTTTTCCACAATGGAAGATACTCGTAAAAAAAGAAAAACCGCCATTTCAGCGGTTTTGGTATTATCCCCATTAAGTGAATAATATACTGCAATCCTCATGCCACTCAACTCCAAAGCACTTTTTTGAATGCAGGAACATATTCAAATTAATCTTTAACCCTCATACATCAATGCTTCTCATCCCTATATATTACTACCACGCACTCCACATGCACCGTATGGGGAAACATGTCCACGGGCTGAACCTCCACCGTTCTATACCCGCCATCCTCCAGTATCCTTAAATCCCGTGCCAGCGTACTCGGATTGCAGGATACATAGACCACGCGCTCTGGCTTCATCTCCAGAATTGTTTCGAGCAGGCGAGGATCGCAGCCCTTGCGGGGTGGATCGACGACGATGACGTCGGCTGTGATGCCTTGCTCTTTCCATGCGGGGATGACGTCTTCGGACGCGCCTACCTCAAACTTCACATTGCGCATATTGTTCAACAGCGCATTACTCCGCGCATCCTCAATGGCTTCTTTGACGATCTCCACCCCATACACCTGATCCGCATGCTGAGCGAGGAACAAGGAAATGGTGCCGATGCCGCAGTACGCGTCGATTACCGTTTCTTTGCCCGTGAGTCCGGCATATTCAACGGTTTTGCTATACAGCACTTCGGTTTGAACAGGGTTCACTTGATAAAAGGATCTCGCGGAAATAGCGAATTGGACGTTTCCGATGTAATCATAGATCACGTCACGGCCCCATAGTACACGGGTTTCGTCGCCAAAAATAACATTCGTTCGCTTGGTATTCACGTTCTGGCAAATGCTTGCCACGAGTGGGATATGCTCACGAATACTGCCGATCCAGGCATCTGCGTGTGGGATATCTCGTCCATTCGTAACGAGCACCAGCATCATTTCACCTGTACGAAAAGCAGTCTTAACGACGACGTGACGCAGCAGTCCGCGTCCAGTTTCTTCATTATATGCGCTGATGCCCAGCGTCCGTCCAATCTCTTTGACACGTACAACGACTTCGTCGTTACGCTCGTCCTGAATGAGACAGGTGTCCATATCCACAATACGATGACTGCCACGTGCGTAGAAGCCGCCGACAAGCCCGCCTTCGGTGACGCCGATCGGCACCTGGGCCTTGTTGCGGTACCGCCACGGATCGTTCATGCCCAGCGTAGGAAGTACCTTCACCGTAGCTTGTTCACCTGCGATGGAACCTTCATTTCCCTCCACCTCCAGCTTCCCGATACGCTCCAGCACGTCCACGACATGCTGCCGTTTCCAACCCAGCTGCGCTTCGTAGCTCATATGCTGAATCTGACAGCCGCCGCACTGATCGTAGATGGCGCAGGGAGCTGCAATCCGGTCGGGGCTTGCCTGAACGATATCCAGCAGCTTGGCATAGCCGTACTGCTTTTTCGTTTTCAGCACCTTTATCCGTACCTTTTCACCCGGCAACGCGCCTGGGACGAACAGTGTAAAGCCCTCAACACGCCCCACGCCTTCGCCGTCATGGTTCATGCCGATGATGTCCATCACGGCTTCATCGTTTTTTTGCACTGGCAGATCGGTACGCTGCTCTGCACTAACTCGGTTACGATTGGATGCATCCTGACTTCGTCCACCACGGGAAGCGCGATGCGATCCACGTCCCTTTTCCGATGTCTTCCGTTCCCTTTCCTGCGCACTTCCACTCACACTTCTGTTTCCATTTCCGGTCCCAGCTCGAAGCTGTCCCTGTCCTCTTTCACTGTTCATCGGCATGGTCTTTTTCTGCGGCTTCCCTTGATTGGGAGCTGCTTCATTCCGGCGGCTTTTTCCACGTCCGCTACGGCTACTCGTCATTTTAGATGTCACTTCTTTCTGATAATCTTTTCAAACCTGCTGATGCTCATGATCGGCATACAGCCTCATATATATCACGCGGCCATTACTCCACTCATTAACGCCAGTACCGTGAACTCGAAAATGCCGTTACTCCCCACGGAGAACGGCAAGAACCGATATCGTCACAGCGAAAAATAACTTCCAGCTCTACATTTCATATACTGTACTGCATCGTCTTTCCTTACCGAAAAACATTCAAATGATGCGGTAAATTGCGGAAGGTTGCTGGCAGGGTTCCACCCAGTTCGCCATCCAGATTAAGTTGAACATAGCCGGGCGAGGTGACTTCCATGTAATCCGTTTTAAAATATACGATTTTCTTGTCCTGCAAGTGCTCACCACGCAGCGCGAGTGTCACGAGCCGAATCATTTCCGCCAGATTACATTTGCGCACAGCGATCACGTCGAGCAGCCCATCATCAATGGTCGCACCGGGCGCCAGCTTTTCAAATCCGCCCACCGAATTCGTATTAGCAATCAGGAAAAGCATGAACTCGTCGTGTATCACTTCCTGACCCGATGCCTTGATAATCAGTTCTTGCGGGGCAAGGCTGACCATTTTCTCCACACCCTTAAAATAATAAGCCAACTGTCCAATCATCGTTTTCAGCTTACTGGGAACTTCATACGTAAGCTCGGTTAAAGTCCCTCCACCCGCGATGTTAATAAAATAGCGGTCATTAGCTTTTCCGATATCCAGCGGCTTCGCATTTTGACGAATGACCAGATCGCAATAGTCCTCCCATTGCTTGGGAATGCCCAAGGCTCTGGCAAAATCATTCGTCGTACCTAACGGGAATACGCCCAAGGGCGGACGGTTTTCCCTTTCAGCCATTCCGTTAATCACTTCGTACAATGTACCATCCCCACCTGCGGCAATGATCATATCATACCCGCGCTCAATGGCATCCATCGTCTCACGAGTTGCATCCCCTTCTCCCGTAGTTGCATGGCAAGAGGCTTCAATACCGCCTTCATCCAGACGCTGCAAAATGTCCGCAAGGCGACGCTTCATTTCCTCGCGTCCGGAGGTCGGATTATAGATTAATCTAGCACTTTTCATTCCCGTTACGCCACCCGTATATTTAATGATATTTAGGTTTATATTCTCATTCATCACATTCACTCTATACAAAATATCATCATACTGGAAAAAGACCTCTTTTACAATAAAAGAAGCCTACGCTTACCTAAATACGGAAATTTCAGGCTATGATAAAGCTGTAGCTGAATCAAGCGCCCTGTTGCTCAATCCTGCTGCTGCATTCTTTGCAGCAGTTCATGAATTTGCCCGTTCATCCAGCTTGTAAGCAGGGGATGCGGCAGCAGAGGATCTCCCGAATAACGGTATTCAAGCCCCTGTAATCGTCCAGGAATGATATGACTTGTAAAATATCCCGAGCTTACAAAAAGCGGCGCCACTATAACATCATGACCCCGCTCTCGCTTCCAGTACGCTGCCTTATCATATACACTCTCAGGATTCAGCAAGGCGTAGTCCGTAGCGATACTACTCACCCTTTGCACCCTACGGGCTAACGAAGAAATCCCTCGCTCCCAGCGCTGAAAAAAGCCATCATGCACACTGCCATGTCCCACGAGCAAAATAGTCTCTCTCGCAGGATTGACCGACAATGGGCTAACCTTGTCCCACACCATGTGAGCCACATCTTCTCCGTCATCCACCGGACTGCCAAAATGCACACACGCCTTGATTCGAAAAGGCTTTAAATCCGTTTCTTTGTCTGGCGCAACCTTGACTCCCAGCGCATAACTGATCTCATCTACATGCGTGCTGCCTGACGACATAAATAAGGGCACAACCAGCAAATCTGTCACACCTAGAGCTTCCAAACGATCAATTCCATTCTGGATCAATCTGCCTTTAACCGTTTCCAAAAATGAAACCTCTAACGGCATGTCCTTCGGCAAATGAAGCTTTGCGGCAGCCTGATCCACCTGTTCCACCCAATACGACTCCCTTGAGCCATGGCTAATGACCAGTACCCCAGGGCTTCGCATTAGCGCCCCAGACGCTCAAGTGTCAATTTATACCCGTCATTACCGTAGTTCAAGCAACGCTTAACACGTGAAATCGTAGCTGTGCTGGCACCCGTCTCTGCTTCAATCTGGTTATACGTACTACCTTTACCCAGCATACGGGCAACTTCCAAACGTTGAGAGAGCGACTGAATTTCATTAATCGTGCACAAATCATCGAAGAATACATAGCACTCTTCCAAATTTTTTAGAGTTAGGATGGCTTCGAACAATTGATCAATACTTTTATCATTAAGCTTTTTGAGCTGCATGGATTATCATCTCCCAAGGTTACGATCTATCCCCATTGTACCCGAGGAATAGTTGGTTTTTCAAGCGTTAACGATTTCACGCATCACAGAACAGCATTATTTTTTTAGCAGGATCGTACTGTGCTATAGCCCAAATCCGCTTTTATACCTAATTTCGGGACACGCGCCTAAACCCACTGTGCGTTTGTAACATACATTAGAGTATCAACCAACAAAGGAATGTGATCTCATGCCTGGAAACTACTATCATCGGAGGCCGCCACAGCGTTCCCTTTCCGATCCGTATAATTCCTCTTCATATCCGGGACTCGACACGTACAGCGATGTTCCGCAAGTCGATTC
The DNA here is from genome assembly GCF_050467685.1 of Paenibacillus sp. NRS-1782. Classification (NCBI taxonomy): domain Bacteria; kingdom Bacillati; phylum Bacillota; class Bacilli; order Caryophanales; family Paenibacillaceae; genus Paenibacillus; species Paenibacillus sp. NRS-1782. The sequence goes on along the minus strand of NZ_JBITPH010000010.1, from coordinate 51,950 downwards.
CTCCGGAATCGTGCCTTACGAGGCACCATCAAATATTACAGAATCTGCCGCCGTGGTCACATCTGATCCGGTCCCAGCCAAAGGAGGACTGCTCGGCGGTCTTAGCAGTCTTGGCAGCCTTAGCAATCTCAACGAAATTAAAGGCTTCATTGACCGTATGGGCGGCATTGACGGGATTGTCGCTACTTTCGGCAAGGTACAAAAGGTCATGTCCAGCGTGCAGCAGTTTGCGCCAATGGCGAAGCTGATTATGGGCTCACTCCCAGGATTGGGTAAATCGGCGAGCAAAAATTCTGCAAAGGAACTCACCAAGGAATTGGATGAATACACACCACCTCGCACACGCCGAAAAAAGACACAGCGCAAAAGCACCACGACCCCGCGCAGACGTCCGAGCAAGCGCAAGAGGAAGTAGGCAATTTTATTTAAACCAGCCCCGACGCATAAACCAGATTACCATCGCTGCACTTAATATGAACATAAAGAACAGCACTCCAAAATAACCATATTTCCAGCCCAGCTCGGGCATATACGAAAAATTCATACCATAGATCCCCGCAATCAGCGTCAGGGGCATAAAAACAGTCGTAATGACGGTCAGCGTCTTCATGATTGAATTCATACGGTTGGAATTTAGCGAAATATAACTGTCTCTCAGGTCGGCTGTCATCTCGCGGTCGGCCTCCAGCATGTCGGTCAGCTTCAGCAGATGGTCATAAATATCTGTAAAATAGGCCATATGCTCTCCTTTACCCTGCACATGCTGCGAATTAAGGACCCTGTACATCAAATCCCGCATCGGCACAATTGTACGGCGCAGCTTGAGTAGCCTGCCTCGCAGAGCAAATACCTGCTTCATCAAGTCCTCCACTGATTCACGCCCGCCCAGGCTCTCCAGCTCTGCCAGCTCATCCTCAATCATGAACAAACTCGGGAAATAGTTATCCACCAGCTTGTCCACCACCGTATAAGCCGCAGCCAGCGGCCCACGCGACCAAATTTTGCGTTCATTGGCATGCTGGACAATCCGTTCCCAAGCCTGATCCAGCTCCTCCAGTTCATGATGATGGTACGTCACCAAGTAACGGCTGCTAATGAACATATCCACTTCTTCCGCATCCAATGTATCTACATCCAGCGCATGTACCACCAGAAACTGCACATCCTCATAATAGTCCAGTTTCGGACGTTGCAGAACATGCAAACAATCCTCCACAGCCAACGGATGAAAATGGAAATAACTCGTCAGAAGCTCTGATTCATGATCGGTAGGCTCGCTAAAATCCACCCACATCCATATATAATCCTCCATGACGATCTGCTCCAGTGGCAGCCCCACCGTCACCTGATGATCATGGCCTATAACCAATGTACGTATCACCGTACGTCCCCCTCGCCTAGCACTACTGTCATTAATTCTATATATATTGTATATAAGCTATTCAGCGTTATACAAATCTCAAGCCTCATATTCATGCTTCATACAGCCAAATAAAGAAAAGGATATCTCCGGGCCATCACCATCCCCAAAATATCCTTATGAATATAAATCCAACTCAAACGATATGTTCCATCTCTCTATCTGTTAAGGAGCTAACTTCAGGATTTCACAAAATCCTCAACTTATAATGACAACTATGCTTCAATTAATTTCACAAAGCCTGTGCTTGTCGCTTCATAGCCTAACCGTCGATAAAATTGATGCGCATCCTGTCGCTCACTCCGATTACCGCTGTTCAAAGCAATGGCAACCAAACCATTCTCTTTGGCCCAAGCTTCCGCCTCCTGATTTAGCGCCTTGCCGATGCCTTTATTACGATGTTTCGAATCCATCACAAAAACAACGATACGCGCATAATCTTCATTTCTTTCATAAAAAACATCATAGTGTAGCCCCACCATCCCCACCACTTCCCCTTCCATTTCAGCAACCAGGGTATGATAGTTAGGATTAGAAGCGATACGCTCATATCTCTGTTTCATTTCCTCTATAGATGTAGAATAACCCAATTCCTCCATTAAATATGCCAAAGCCGGAATATCCTCGCGATGAGCAGTCCTTATCTTCAAAGTAAGCCCTCCACTTATGAAAATAAATATCATAAAAGAACAACTACCTAACGTCCACGAAGTGCCACTCCACGGTCGGATGGTGCTTCCCAGCGCAGAGCACAGCGCTGCGCCAGTTCCCTCTCCTGCTCCACCCCAAAAGAGTAGGGCAGGCTATTGCGAAAAAAGGAGTCGATTCAGCGAGTAGTAGCGAAGCGGTACATTTGAATCTGAAGAAGCGTCAGCGATCGAAAGATCAAATGGACCACGGAGCGTCTCACAACAAGCACACTCACACATTCAACGCAAACCCTGCCACACTTACAACACCTTTTCCAAGAAACTAATCGTCCGCTCATTTCGCGGATTACCGAATACCTCTTGTGGCGTTCCTTCCTCGACGATGTAGCCTCCATCCATGAACACGACACGGTCGCTTACTTCGCGTGCAAAACCCATTTCATGCGTCACGATCATCATCGTCATACCTTCACGGGCCAGATCATTCATGACGCCAAGCACTTCTCCGACCATTTCAGGATCAAGCGCCGAGGTCGGCTCGTCGAACAGCATAATATCCGGGTTCATGGCCAGCGCGCGTGCAATCGCCACGCGCTGCTTTTGACCGCCAGACAACTGTCCTGGCAAGGCATCTGCCTTATCAGACAAGCCCACACGCTCCAGCAGCTTCATGGCCGTCTCCCGGGCCTCTGCCTTGGACTGTTTACCCAATTCTGTTGGCGCAAACATAATGTTCTTGAGCACCGTCATATGCGGGAACAGGTTGAAATGCTGAAACACCATGCCTATATTTTCACGGACCTTGTTAATGTCCACACTCTTGTCACTCAAGTTGTAGTCATCCACGATGACCTCGCCTGCGGTAATTTCCTCCAGCATGTTCACACAACGTAAAAACGTGCTTTTCCCCGAACCCGAGGGGCCAATGACGCAGACAACCTCGCCTTCCTGTACTTGCATATCAATGCCTTTCAGTACTTCGTTACTGCCATAGCTTTTTTTCAGGTTCTTGACGATAATTTTACCCACGGCGAACTCTCCCTTCAAGACGGTTGGAAATTTTGGTCAGGACTGTAATGACGATAAGATACATCACCGCAACCACCAGCCAAATATCAAAGGATTGGAACGTCCGCGCAATAATGATCTTACCCGATTGGGTCAATTCGACCAGGCCGATAACGGACAAAATCGAAGTATCCTTCAACGTAATAACCAACTGATTGATAAACGACGGGATCATGATTTTCACAGCCTGCGGCAAAATGATTTTGAGCATAGCCGTCCGGTATGGCAACCCAAGAGAACGAGCAGCTTCCATTTGTCCCGGATCAATGGACTGAATACCGCCACGGATGATCTCCGTCACATAAGCTCCCGCATTCAGAGACAACGTCAGTACAGCCGCGACAAAGAGCGGCATTTTAAAATCCAGTGCCTGCGGAATACCAAAGTAAATAAAGAAAGCAAGTACGATCAGCGGAATACCACGGAATACATCGACAAAAACTGTGGCAATACCACGGAACAGTTTATTGTGACTCACCTTCATAAAGCCAAACACCAGACCCAGCACAAAAGCTACCAGCAGGGATACAAGTGTATACAGCAGCGTATTTCCCATTCCTTTGATCAGCGAAGGCAGGGAAGCGGAAATGAGTTCCCAGCGCCCACGTTCAACAGGTGCCGCACCTTTACCGGATTCGCCCAGATACTTGGACATGATTTTGTCATATTCCCCGCTGTTGCGGAGATTCACAAGCCCTGCATTAAATTTCTCCACCAACTCCTGGTTTTTCCCTTTATTTACAGCGAAACCGTAAGAACCACCTTTTTCCTTATCCGTCACAAGCTTGAGTCCATTATTCTGTGTCACTCCGTATGCCAGCACCGGATAATCATCAAAACATGCAACTGAGTTTCCAGTCTTAACCTCATCGTACATTTGAGAGGAATCATCGAACGGAACCGTCGTAAAGCCATATTTGGCCTTAATGGACTCTGCGAACGTGTAGCCTTCGGTTCCCGTTTTGACAGCAACACGCTGCCCTTTCAGGTCCTCATAGCGCTTAATCGTATCATTATCCTTACGGACCGCCATGACGACACCTGAATCAAAATACGGTTCAGAAAAATCAAATTTTTGCTTACGTTCATCTGTAATACTCATCCCGGCAATAACGCCGTCCACTTGATTCGTTTCAAGGGCCTGCACTGCCGCATTAAAGCCAAGAGGCTTGATGGTATAGTCAAAATTCTGATCCTTGGCAATAGCAGCCAGCAGATCCATGTCGATTCCGACAAATTTACCGCCTACATCTTCAAACTCAAAAGGCGCGAACGTTGTATCCGTGCCGATATCATATTTTGTTATGTTTTCTGCATGTGCCACTACGCCAAAATTACCGGCCAGGGCAACCACAAAAAACAGACAAATCATGAGTGCTATTATTTTTCCGGATTTTTGCATAAGTTCCTCCAGTCAGTTGAACGGTTCAAAGTTTTTTGTTTATTCTACAGGAGTTATCAAAAATTGACTACTTTGATGTCAGATATTTTTTGAAATGTTTCATGAACCTCTCTGGTCGAGTAAGGTTTACTGGGCCTGTGTTTGTTCTTTAATGCCAATAAGCCCCTGCCGCAAAAAGCGGACGGAGGCTTATTGTGTATCCCATAGTGTGTACTTATTCCCTAGAAATAATGATGAACTAAAAAAGAATTTTGAAAATCAGTCCTGACAATAAAGCAGAAATTGGAATGGTAATAACCCAAGTAATGATAATTCTACCAGCCAACGACCAACGCACAGCGGAAAAACGCTTCGCAGAACCAACACCCAAAATAGCCGAAGTTATCGCATGAGTGGTGCTTACTGGTAAATGAAGCAGCGTGGCTGTGAAAATAACCGAAGCTCCGGAAATATCAGCGGCGAAGCCATTGATCGGCTCGATTTTAAAAATCTTGGTGCCCATCGTCTTGATGATCTTCCAGCCCCCAATAGACGTACCAAGCGCCATTGCTGTTGCGGCCGAAATTTTAACCCACATTGGCACTTCCAGATGATCCTGATACCCCGCTGAAACGAGTGCAAATGTAATAATCCCCATTGCCTTCTGAGCGTCATTCGTACCGTGCGTGAACGATTGAAGCGCTGCCGTAATGACCTGCATCGTGCGAAAACCTTTATTCACCGTATGCGGACTGCGACGAGCAAAAACGTATTTTAAAATGATCATCACAATATAACCAATAACAAAAGCAATCAGCGGGGAGAAAATAAGTCCCTCAACAATCCCGATGAAGCCACTCCAGTTCAATTTCTCTGATCCCGCACCTACATACACAGCCCCGGCCAGCGCACCAATCAAGGCGTGGGAAGAGGATGAAGGAATACCGAACCACCATGTGAGCAGATTCCAGATAATCGCTGCGATCAGTGTCGCAATGACGATATCAATCCCGTTCGTAAGCTTGGTAGGGTCAGCCACACTGCCACCAATCGTCTTGGCAACCCCTGTAAACAATATGGCTCCCAGAAAGTTCATAACCGCAGCCATAATAATCGCACGACGCGGCGTCAACGCACGGGTAGATACCGAGGTTGCGATAGCGTTCGCCGTATCATGAAAACCGTTAATAAAATCAAATGCCAGAGCAAGAAAAATAACAATACCCAATACCAGTAAACTTGTATCCATGTAAAAGGACTCCCTTACGAGTTACGCATAATGATGGATTCCAGCATATTTGCAACATCCTCGCATGAATCCGTTGTCGTTTCTAGGCGTTCATACAATTCTTTGCGTTTAATCAGTTCAATGGGATCAGTCACAGTTGCAAACAGGTTTTTGATGCAAATACGCAACAGCTCATCCCCCTGATTTTCCAAATCATTCAGGCGAATGGTGTATTCACGAATGGCCAGCAGCTTCTTCTGTGAAAGCAAATGTACAGCCTTCTGGATTTCATAAGCCGACTGACGCAAAATATCAGCGAACTGCACAATATACTCGTCCGGCTCCGTAATGTTGTACATATAAAAACGAGAGGCCGTCGCTTCCAGACCGTCCAGCACATCATCCATGGTCGTTGTCAGTTCCATGATATCGTCGCGTTCCAGCGGCGTAATGAAGGTCTTGTTCAGCTCAGTAATAATCGTGTGTGTGTAATCATCACACTTATTTTCATACTTCTTCATTTCATTAGTAAACAGAACCACATCTTGAAGATTTGAAGTATGTTGGGCAAAGTAATCGGCTGCTTGCACGATTGTATCTGCCATATTTTCCAACGTCTCGAAGAATATATCCTTTTTCTTCAATCTCATTAACGATTACCCCTTTACGAAAATATCCGCAACCTGTTTCGACTGCATTAGACAACCTTTGCTATCTTATCACACTCATCAATGTTTTTGTAAAGTTTGTAAAGGCAAATTTCATAATATTAAGTATACATTGCCCGACAAGGAAGTTCATTATGCGACAAATTATATCTAGAAAGGTGGATTATGGATTCCTCATTTTACTTCTACACTTACATGCTCGTTCAGCGAAACGTCCGCCGGAACCACATGTATATAGGATGTACCTGGTACCAATGGAATTTCAACTCCATTTTTCATAAAACGAATAGCATCACCGGGCGTATGCTGCCACTCGGCGTGTATCAACTTCCCTTGTTGAAACAACATAGCCTCTCCACCGCCTTTAAGCTCAACGCTCAATCGACCTACATCATCCAGCATTTGGTGCCTGGTGCTCATCACAATGACATTGGCCGCAGAGAGCTGCTTGTTATTGTTTTGATCCACATGTGACTTTTCGTTCACAAAACGCTTATATTGCTGATCTGACGGATCGTAGATGTAAGATACCTTGTAGCTTTTAAGCAAAAAGCGGATTTGCAAAGATACTGCCTCCCCGTCTCCCATGATCGAAGCTTCACCGAATTTAAGGTAGTTATATACCGGAACCACCGTCTGCTTGGCGTAGCCTTTACTTTCGCTTCCTTGGCGAAGTCTGTTCACATCTGTGTACAGATTGTGTGGAGGACGGCGATCCTTGCTTCTCCAGAAGTAAGCTCCCCCATTCGAAATCTCATCCAGATGCTCTTTTCGTTGCTGCTGTAAAATCGCATAGGCATCTGTACTTCCCCCGGCGTGTATCGGCAACGCCCCGTAAGTTTCGCCCAGCTCAATCAGATACGGCCGGATGCTGCGGACCGGACCTATTTTCACATCACCACCATGACTTTGGAAAAAAGCTACCAAACGTGTAATTCCACCTTCTGCGAGAACTTCATATACCATGTCAGCCTCGCTAAGTCCCGCCTGAGGTCGTGCGGCTGGAGCATTATTAATCATAATCGCAAGCGGTCGTTCCAGAACACGCTGCTCCACCGGAAGGCCGGTAAGCGGAGCTGTAAATGCCGGAATATTCGTTTCCTTGGACGGTTCAAGCGCTTCCGGCTGTGTTTGTTGCTTAATGGGTTGGGGCACGGGTTCTGATTCACCCGATTTGGACATAGCAGAACAGGACATCATGGTCATACATAGCAAAACCGAGGTCATCACACGCAACCATTGGCTTCGATTGAAAATGGGCCCGAACAAATTCATCCCTCCAGTTAGACATTTTTCTCATTATAAGCGTTATTTCCTGTTTTTGTCTTGATTGAAGCTCCTCATCACTATAGAATACTTATCTGAAGACATTAAAATTTAAAAAATATTCATACTTTGTGATTTTTATCACAAATAACTGTAACTGAACCTAATACAATAAGGGTGTAGCAGAGATGATCATCCCAAACCAATGAAATACAACCAACATTATAAGAGATAAGAAAGAGGAGTGGTTTGAATGTTTAACAACTGGTTGCGAGAAAATAAAGTAGCGATGTGGCTGCTGACTGTAGTACGGGTTTATCTGGGTTATGAATGGATGACCCATGGACTTGAGAAGCTGACTGGCGGATTCGATGCAGGCGGATTTATCTCGGGGGCCATTGCTAAGACAGGCGGAGAACACCCCGCTGTACAAGGCTGGTGGGGTTCGTTCCTTGAAGCCTTTGCTCTACCCAATGTCGGTCTGTTCAACGTCCTGATCCCACTGGGTGAGTTCCTGGTCGGAGTTGGCCTGCTTCTTGGTACACTGACTACATTAGCTGCCTTGATGGCAATGGTTATGAACTTCTCGTTCCTATTCTCGGGCACAGTAAGCACCAATGCAATCTACCTGCTGTTTGAAATCTTCCTTGTCGTTGCTGGCGCAAACGCTGGACGGATTGGCTTGGATCGTTGGGTATTGCCCTTCCTGCGTGGACTGTTCCGTAAAAATAAAGATACCTTTCCAGCAGATCCTGCTCGAAAAATAGCTTAAGCTACCCAAAAAAACAACCGTTACCCTCCGGGCTAATGGTTGTTTTTTTGTGCAGCTATGCTGCCGTGGTTTATAGATTCGAACGTTCTTTTTTCACATTTACGTATCACGTTCTTGACCGAAAACCCAACAATTGAGACTCAGTGAGCCCAGGACATAGGACTGAAAAAGCTTCTGCGCCGAGCGCTGGTCATCCGCAGCCCCCATCGCGTAAAACAGCGGCGAAAAATGCTCTATCCCATAAGAGGGAACCGCCTGTTTGGCATAAGGAGCCTTTTTATCATATTGGAACAAATGACGTAAATTCCATTCCTGAAGCTGCTGACCGATCCAGTTATCATATTGAACCGCCCAATCTGCTGGCTCATTCGTCTGCTTGAGTGTTCGCAAGTTGTGGACCAATCCGCCGCTTCCGATGATCAATATGCCCTGTTCACGCAACGGTGCCAGCATCCGCCCAATCTCATACTGCTCCTGCGGAGCACGTCTGGAATCAATGGAGAGCGGGACGACCGGGATGTTCACATCAGGATATATATGCCGCAAAACCACCCATGCTCCATGATCCAGTCCCCGGTTCCGTACCGGCTGGTGGAACAGGTTATGCTGACTGAACAGATGCTTTATCTCCTCATACAGCTTCGGATCGCCTGGTGCAGGGTAATCAAGTGTGTACATTTGTTCAGGAAAGCCATAGAAATCGTGCAACGTCGCATGCCGGTCATCCGCCCCGATACATTGATCAGCACTATCCCAATGCGCGGAAAAGATGACTATTCCTTTGGGTCGGGGCAGGCTCGCGCCCAGCTCTGCAAGAAAGCTGGTGTATGCGTTGTTTTCTAAAGCCAGTGTCGGTGAACCGTGCGCAACAAAAATTGAGGGTAATGTCATCGCTGCCAACCTCCACACGCCAGTATAGTGTTACTCTTCCATTTTACTCCGGTGGAGGCGTAATTTCCAATACAATCCGTTGCAGCCTGAAATCAGATCATCCAGTGCTGCCAATCCCGCTGAATATTCTCCTGCTCATCCAGCCATTCCAGCGTCCGGTCGATCAACCGCTGTCGCTCTTTACCGGAGGAGAAGGTGTGGTCTCCCTGAAAAATAATCTCTTTGTCACAGCGTCCCTCTTGACGCATCCAAAATACCTTTTGGAACAGGAATGCATAGTCCACAGGAATGATATCATCCGAGGTTCCGTGAATAACGAGCACATCGCCGTTAAACTTGACGGCCTCCTGAAACGGCTGGAACTGGGCAAGCGACTCAAAATATGAAGGTGTGAACTTATAGCCCAGATAGTCGGCCTGACCGCTTTTCACGGACTCATCGTACACGCTCCGCTCCGTAATTTTAACAATGTCATTGAACGGGTAGCCGACCGCAGACCAAAGCACCAAATTTTGTACTCTCTTGTCCCGTACCGCTGTGAGAAGAGCGACCGCGCCACCCAGACTGTGACCAATCAGCGTCACCTTGGTCGGGTCGATATCTGTACAATTCACCGCATAATCGAGCACGGTACGTGTCTGATTAATCATCGACTCCAACCCCTGCTTACCGTATTCACCCGTGCTTTCCCCGCAACCCGCAAAATCAAAGCGCAGGACAAAATATCCCCCTTCCGCAAGCTCACGAGCAGTCTTCACGAATAACCGATCTACCCCGATCCGATTGCCCACAAATCCGTGACATATCACTACGAGCGGTACCCGTCTCTGACCGTCTCCTTCATTCGGATTGCTTGGATAATGAATCGTTGCGGCCAGCTCCTCATTTTCAAAGCGAATTCCAATTTGCCGTTCCATCATGATTGTCCCCCTGTTTCAAGCTTCACCGTCACCAAGCTGTATGCTGCATGGGCACCCCCACCTTGTGAAGCTTCTTGTAATGATTAATGATTGATAATTAATGATTTAATGCGAATATGTCAAACGTATATTGTAACATGGATGCTCAGCAAAATATCCATTCACTTTAATTCCGATAAGTTTAATAAGTTTTATAGTAAAATCAGTCTATCATTGCCCTGCTTCCTTGTCAACCTGTCAGTTATAACGGAGAAAAAGGGAATAAATGGCGCTCCCCGCAACGAATAACGGAGAGCGCCATATTACATTACTTGGTAGGGAAAGTCACTTTCATCCCGCAGACTATTCGTAGCTGTTCCTGAACATTTCGTGGGTCTCCGTACGCCCCTCCCAGTCCAACCTGCAGGAGACACCGCTATTCTGATCCTCATGCCATAAGCTGCGGTAGCTCTCTTCACCCAGATCACCTGCAAACTCGGTATCCTGAGCCCATTCAGCATCATTCAGAATACGGTACGTCGGGGATGTTCCCTGAACGCTCCGATGACTCACGTTCACAGGCATGGCCTCCACGCTGTTTCTAACTGGAGCGGCTTCCAGCCGTTTATTAACCGTATAATCCGCCTGCTTATCCAGCTTCATGATGCCACATCCTCCCCACATTTACATTCAGGATGCCCCGCGTGCTCACCCTTTATCCAGTTTGTGGAGAATGCTGCGGTAATATACATTGCGCAGATAAAGCCTTTTGCCATCCGCAGCTTACTCACGTATACTGTTTTTGTTACGTATTGGCGGTTCCGCCAGACCGGAATACGCCCGCAAAGCAGGAGGAAGCAATGAATAAATCCAAAAATTATACACTTATTGCATGGATTTCCTTGTCCATGTTTTTCTTGACACAGGCAATCATCGGATGGTTTGTAACGTTTACAGGCGGAGATGTTGCTCCTTTTGAAAAAGTTAACCTGTCCACTCTGATCATCATCGCCGCAGGAGCCATCTTGCTGGTTGAAACGCTGATGAATTTTATGGACCGCCCGGAAGAAGGAGAGGAAGCACAGCAGGACTATACGCCCGTGAAGCCCCGCATAGACCTCAAATCCATCTTGCTGTATGTCGTGTTAGTCGTGGTGATTCTCGTCGCCGGGCTGGCCCTGCGCCGCGTACTGCCCGTGTTCAGCATCTCGCCCTGGGTGAATCTGATCCTTGCCGCCATCGGCTTCATCGGTCTCAAGCCGATTTTTTTACGCAAAAAACATTCATAAGACGCAAGCCTCATCTGTACTTGGAGCTGCCCGATTTTTGTTCGTGCCAAAAAGCCGTATTCCCCGCCTGCAATAAGATGCATCAAGGGATACGGCTTTGCTGTACGCTAAAGCTTATTTGGAAAAGAGCTGCTCTGCATTATCCAGCGCGATTTTGTGTCCCATCGCCGAATAGTCCAGCCAAGGCTGTCCGTCCAGCATGTAAACATGACCCTGCTTCACTGCTTTGAGTCCTTGCCATACCGCGTTTCCTTCCAGCTGCTTGTACACCTTTTGGGCATCCGCACCTTTACTGATAATGACAAAGATCGCATCGGCATCATAATCCGGCAAAACCTCCTGGGATACGACCTGATATGCCTTGTTGATCTTTTCCACACCCTTGGCTGGCTTCAGGCCCAAATCCTGATACAACAGCGGGCCTACCGGGCGCTTCATGCCCATTACGCGGACTTCCTTCGCCGTCACACGTACAGCCATCACGGTTCCGTCGCCGATTTTTTGATGAATCAGCTTTTTAACTCGTTCCTGCTGAGCGTCGTAATCTTTCAGGAAAGCGTCCGCCTGCGCTTCATGCTTGACCATAACAGCTATTTTTTTCAGTTGGTCCTTCCATGTGCCCTCATCCAGATCAAAGACCTCGGTTGGCGCGATTTTTTCATACTTGGCTACATCGGTTCCCGAATATTTTTTGTCGAGAAAAATATGATCAGGTTGCAGCTCCAGCACAGCTTCCATATCCGGGTCTGTGACAACGCCCAGCTTGCGGGTATTTTGGAGACGATCTTTTACATGCGGCAAAAAGTCCTTCACATCTCCGCCAATGACCGAACCAGCCGGAGTAATGCCCAGCGCCAGCAAATTGTTCGTTAAATGAATGGACATCGAGGCAATACGCGAATCCGCGCTGACCGTTTTCTCACCGTTGTCCGCCGCTTTCGTATCGGCAGCTTGGTTGTCTGCTGCTGGTCCACAAGCGGATAGCATCACCATACATAAAATAAGAACCATGCCCACCCATGAACGCTTGAATCCTGAATAATAGGAACCATTATTTGTCATTACTATTCCTCCTATGTCATAAAATCTCCATATAAAATGATCTATATAGAAAGCTTCAGCTTGTTGGTTTATGTACCTATTCCATCCGTCATTTCGTACGGGACAGCAAAAATAAAAAATACGGAGCCCCTACCACAGCAACCACCACACCCGCCGGAATCGCATTCGGCTGAAACACAGAGCGTCCAATCGTATCCGCAGTGACCAAAATGACGATTCCGACAAAGCAGGCCACCGGCAGCAAATGCTGATACATTGGCCCAACCAGACGGCGAGCCAGATGAGGCGCAATAAGCCCAATGAAGCCAATACCTCCAGCCATAGACACACTGGCGCTGGATAGGGCCACGGCTGCACCCAACAGCAACAGCCGCTGACGCTTCACACTCGTACCAATTCCAGCCGCCGTCTCGTCGCCCAGCGACAGATTGTTCAGGCTGCGCGTCTGTGACAAAACGTAGGGCAACACAATAACTATCCACGGCAGCAAAGCCGCCGCATGTATCCAGTCCCGGCCCCATACGCTGCCAGCCAACCAGCGTGCGGTGAACGCGTAAGTATCCTCATCGAGCCGCAAGGACCAATACAGCGTTATAGAGCTGAGGCCCGAGGCTACTCCGATGCCGGATAGAATCAGACGCACAGGCACGATTCCTCTGTTCCGGTTATAGGACAACAGCACGATCAGCACCGCCGCCACGACACCTCCTGCAAAAGTAAACAGGGGGATCAGCACGGCTGCCGATCCTTCAAGATCGCGAAAGAAACTGACGAACATCACCAGTCCCAACGCAGCGCCCGCGTGAAGCCCCAGCACCCCCGGGTCAGCGAGTGCGTTCCGCGACAAGCCCTGCATCACAGCTCCGGCTGCTCCTAATCCGGCCCCAGCCAGTACCGTTACAACGATACGCGGCAGACGGTATTCGAACAGAACAGTATGATCACGTCCGCTTCCCCCGCCAAATAGCGTATCCAGCACGCGTAGCGGTGGAATGCGAATCGTTCCGGTATTCAGACCCAGAACAATGACAACAAAGCTGAGCCCCGCCAACACCAAACAAACGAGCCAAGCCTTTCTCCTTCTTGCATCCCTGGTCCCTAAAGAGCGACTCACTACAAATCCCTCCTTTCCTTACGAGCGAGAAAGAGGAAAAAGGGCACCCCGATAAAAGACACCATAATGCCAATAGCCAGCTCCTCCGGCGGATTCGCCATTCTCGCTCCCAAATCAGCCAACACCAGCAGCACAGCTCCCAATAACGCAGACAGCGGTACGATCTGGCGATAATCCACACCGATCAGCTTGCGGGCAATATGCGGAATGACCAGCCCTACAAAGCCGATGGCCCCGGCTGCGGACACGGACAATCCGGCCAGTACCACCACGGTCAGCAGACCCAGCAGCCGGATACGCTTGAGATTTAATCCAAGATTCAGCGCCACCTCATCGCCCATCGAAATCAGGGATATAGAGCGTGCCAGCCCCATAGACCAAGCGATCACAATCAGCAAAATTGGCGCAAGAATCTCAAGCTGCGACCATTTGATTCCGGCGACACCGCCCGCATACCAAAAGGCCAAATCCTGACTCAGATCAAAATATATCGCAATCCCCGAAGTCATAGAGCCTAACAGAGCAGCCGTCACTGCTCCAGATACGGTCAATCTCATCGGCGTCAATCCCCCGGGCGCGGAAGCTCCCAGACCAAATACCAGCAAGGTGCTCATCAGTGCCCCGAGGAATGACAGTACGATTAACGTTCCATAAGGAAGATTAGGGAAAAAGGCAAAACTCACAGCGACCACGAACATCGCTCCTGCGTTAATGCCTAACACACCTGTATCTCCCAGCGGGTTGCGCGTAATCCCCTGAATTAGAGAGCCTGCCACCGCCAGCGCAGCTCCGATGACAGCCGCCCCCAGCACGCGCGGTAATCTTAGCTCATGAATGATCTGATGTGTCATCAATGAACGATCATAGTGGAATACTGCCGCCCATACCGTGCCTAAGGTCAAGTCCTTGGCTCCAAGAGAAATCGCGGCAAACATGGCCAAGGCCAGCAACACAGCAGCACCTATGAATAGCAGCGCCTGCCGAATCCGGCCCGCCCGGAGTAAAGGACGGGCTACAAAGGCTACTTCGGGAGCTGTGCCTTCTATCCGAGCCGCAGGTTTATCTGCTCTGCCTTTAAACTGCATTCGAGGCACTCCCTCCATACCTGAAACCACCATAACGCTCATGACGATGGCGATAATGATAATTATTATCAACTCGATTCATAATAGCATGTTTCTATGACATTGCAAGCCAAAAACTGCTCCCCCTTTGGAGGAACAGTTTTTGGCTATACCTAGGTGAGATCGCTATATGGATGACTCCATCTAGCCCACATTTTTTAGTACGTAGGCCAACCTGCGGAGTCCCATTTCAGATCACTAATCAGCAGCTTTGGATTTCCGTTATCAGTCGCATCATAGGCATGACGCGCAATCACTCCATTGTTATAAATAGACTGACCGCCCGGTCCCTTCCAACGGTCATTCCCCGCATCCAATACGGTTCCGCCGCCATCCATCAGTTTTTTACCACTCTTGTCCACATACGGTCCAGTAATACTGGTGGAGCGACCGTAAATAATTTTGTAATTACTGTTTACACCTTGGCAGCAGTTATCAATGGAAGCAAACAGATAATAATAACCGTCTCGGTATGTAACATGTGGAGCTTCCAGACCGCCAGCGGTACGCTTCGCAATGGAATAAATCTGCCCTGTAGGCTTCATCGTATTTTTGTCCAGACGGGTGACTTTCAAGCCCGTGTTCCATGAGCCGAAGGAAAGCCAAGGGTTACCGGAAGCGTCAATGACCATATTCGGGTCAATGGCATTGTAATCATCAGATTGCGTTGTACGCAGCACCAGTCCGTCATCTCTCCAGCTTCCGGCTCCTATGCTCGTTGCAGAAGTCAATCCGATGGCCGAAGTGCGGGAACCGAAAGTAGATATAGAGTAGTAAACCCATACTCGTCCATTGTACTTTTGAGCATCCGGTGCCCAGACATCGTTCGGGGTTTGATTAGGTACATACGATTTCCACCATAATGGCGGCGACAGAAATATTTGTGGTAATCTGTAAAAATTACGTCCATCATCCGACCTTTGAACCTGTATCCCCTGCCCTGTGGAGAAAATATACCATGCATTGCCTTCCTTCGTGATGGACGGATCATGTACCGCGACATCACCAGTTAACGCCCAATGCTCTGCCGATACCGACGGCACCACGGATAGCAATAATGCAGCCGAGGTTACGGCGGCAAACGCCGTTCGAGCCAATTTACCCTGTACTGATTTTTTCCAGGATTTCATCATTCTTACGCACCTCCAAATTCATTATTATGATGAAAATCAGGTAATACACAGATTACATTAGTGTTTATACTTATGAAGTTACATATATATTAACCTATTAACTCCAGTTTTGTAAACGCTTTATTTCAAATAAAATGAAATTTATAAACTACGCATAATGTTATGTACCCTGGAGCGACTGGAATCGAATTTTGCAAATTTCTGTTACAAAAAAAGGAGCCCGCAGGCTCCATCCTTGTTAAATCAGCATGTTAAACAGATTTTCGTTTTTGTTCAGTTCCGTATATTCGAGCCCCTTGCGGTTCATTCGTTCAATCAAGGGAAGGTAGTCTTCCTTGTGAAACAGCTCAATGCCGACCAGCGCCGGGCCGTTCTCCTTGTCATTCTTTTTCGTATACTCAAACCTTGTGATGTCATCGTCCGGTCCAAGCACATCCTGAAGAAACTCACGCAGCGCTCCTGCTCTTTGCGGGAACTTTACCATAAAATAATGCTTCAGTCCTTCGTAAATCAGGGACCGTTCCTTAATCTCCTGCATACGGTCAATATCGTTGTTGCCACCACTGACGATGCAAACAACCGTTTTGCCCTGAATCTGTTCACGATACATATCCAATGCTGCTACAGGCAACGAGCCCGCAGGCTCCACTACAATCGCATTTTCATTATACAATTCCAAAATCGCAGTACACGCCTTACCTTCCGGCACCTTCACAATATCGTCCAGGGTACGTGTACAAATGTCATATGTTAACTGACCGACACGCTTAACAGCGGCTCCGTCAACGAACTTGTCTATTTGCTCCAGCGTAACCACCTTGTTCAAACGCATGGCTTCCGTCATCGACGCCGCGCCAAGCGGTTCTACACCAATGACCTTGGTGGATGGACTGACCGTTTTGAAATACGTGCCTATGCCTGCCGCCAAACCGCCACCGCCAATGGTCACGAACACATAATCTGCTGGCGTATCCAAACTTTCCATCACTTCCATCGCAATCGTACCGTTACCTGCAATAATTTTCGGTTGATCAAACGGATGGATAAAGGTCATCTTCTGCTCGCTGCACACCTTTATGGCCTCATCGTATGCATCGTCGAACGTATCCCCGGTCAAGATGACCTCCACACTGTTGCCGCCAAAGCGACGAACCTGCTTCACCTTCTGATTGGGTGTTGTGCTCGGCATGAATATTTTCCCGTGAATGCCCAGCGCATTACATGAAAAAGCCACACCCTGCGCATGATTCCCCGCACTCGCACACACGATGCCCTTTTCCATCTGCTCGGGAGTCAGGCTGCGAATCATGTTGTAGGCTCCACGGATTTTAAAGGACCGCACGACCTGGAGATCCTCTCTTTTCAGATACACGTTACAGTTATATTTGGCCGACAGGACGGCATCCCGCTGCAAAGGTGTACGTACAATGACATCACGCAGCATATGATGCGCCCGTACAATATCCTCCATGCTGACGGTTGACGTCATCGGGGCCGGATCGGTTTTCTGGGTTTCTGTTGGTTCCATAGGTTCTCCACGCTCCGCCTGAATATGTCTGTATTTGAAATCTTTCAAATATCATACCACGTTTACCTATAGCTTGTGCAGGTCATAGAGCATGAAAATGAGAATGAAAATCAATTACGGCAACGATTATCCTTTTACCCCGCCTGCGGTCATTCCCTCAATAAAGTAACGCTGGAAGAACAGGAACACGACGAGAATTGGCAAAATAGCCAGCACCGACCCGGCGATCAGCACATCATAGTTGTTGCCATACGGCGTCAACAGACTGGACAGACCAATCGGCAGCGTCAGCATGTCATTGGTACGCAGTACGATCATCGGCCACAGGAAGTTATTCCAGCTATTCATAGCCTGCAAAATAGCCATCGCTGCGAACGCGGGCGCCATCAGAGGCATCATAATCCGCACGAAAATGCCATACTCCGAACAGCCGTCAACCCGTGCAGCATCCATAAAATCCTTCGGGACCCCGCTCAAATATTGACGGAAGAAAAAGATCGGAATCGGCGCGACAACAAATGGCAGAATGACGCCCCATACCGTGTTGATCAGCTTCATGCCGATCATCAGCTTATAGAGTGGAAGCATAATAATTTCTACTGGTATCATCATCACGACCAGGACGAGCGTAAAAATCACATTTTTCAGCTTGAACCGATACATCTCTAGTCCATAGCCCACCATGGCGGACAATATCAAACATAGCACCGTGAACACAACGGTTATCACAATACTGTTCCAGTACCATTGAAAATAATCCGTCGTCCCCTGAAAGATGAATGCATAATTTTTCAAGGACATGATGCTCCACTCC
This sequence comes from Paenibacillus sp. NRS-1782, assembly GCF_050467685.1. Classification (NCBI taxonomy): domain Bacteria; kingdom Bacillati; phylum Bacillota; class Bacilli; order Caryophanales; family Paenibacillaceae; genus Paenibacillus; species Paenibacillus sp. NRS-1782. Next base: position 33,643 of record NZ_JBITPH010000010.1, on the reverse strand, counting down.
AGCTTGAGATTCAAGCCGTACCGCAGCAGCTCCGTCGATGGCTTGAACGAGGCCAGCGTCACGGCAAATAGCGGAAACAGGGCAAACCCGGCAAACAGGATGAACAGAACAACGAGCAGTGCGGATAACGCGCCTTTTTGCTTCTGAACCATCGCTTAGTCCTCCTTCCGAAACAAGCCGAAAAATTTGAGCTGGACCAGGTTCAGCAGCAGCGTAAATACGAGCAATACAATGCCTACTGCGGCTCCGAAGCCCATACTGTTTTGCTCCAGACCTTGACGGTACAGATAACCGACAATCGTTAGGCCGATATCATTCGGAGAGTTGTTCCCGTTCCACAGCATGTAGCTCTCCGTAAACATGGACAACCCCGCATAGATACTAATCGTAAATACGTAGATCGTCACTGGTTTTAGCATCGGAATCGTAATCCGCCAAAAGGAATCAAAGCGACTGGCTCCGTCAATCTGTGCGGCTTCATACAGCTCGGGGGGGATGTTTTGCAGTCCCGACATGTAATACAACATGTTCACGCCCAGCCATCTCCACAGGGCCAATACGATCAACGCTAAAAATCCGGTGTTGGCGTTCATCAGCCATTTGTACGGCTCCAGACCGAACACACCCAGCAAGGAATTCATCAGCGAACCGTCCAATTCCCCGAACATGAGCCGGAAAATCGTTCCCGCGACCACCACTGAGGTCAGTGCAGGTATAAACATTACCGAGCGAAACAGACCTCTGCCCGGCATTTTGGGAGAATTTAGCAATACCGCCAGCACCAGTGGCAGCGGAATCAACACCACCAGCGTAAGCAGGGTATACAGGACGCTGTTCAGAATCGCTTTTCCAAACGTGGGATTGATCAAATCCTTATAATTTTCCAGTCCGACATAAGTCGTTATGCCAGGCAGCACTTCCTGAAAGCTCATAATGACTGTCGAGATGACCGGGTACGCAAAAAACAGTGCAAATGACAGTAGAAACGGAAGGACAAACACATATGGCGCCGTGCGGCTGGAATGAATAAAGCGGCTCCATCGGCTTCTCGTCGGACGCTGAGGCTTCGGCGGCTGACCTGTCGGTACATTTGCGTTCGTATGAACGGGCGTTGCCATAGATCTCACTCCCTTTCCTGTTGGGGGACTATCTCAATTCATCGGCCAGCTCATGCAGCACCGTGGCCGGATCCTCACCATTCAGCAATGTCCGATAAAGTATTTTATTGCGTACTGCACTGGCAATATCAGGCGTTTTCGGTCCGATATGCACCGCATTAATTTCCTCTTTTACCTCAATGAGCGTATCGAAAATATTCGTTCCGAAATAATCCGTAAACTTATTCTTCGCTTTGACTTCCGGCATCGTCCATACTTCACTGCGGATCGGATCAAAGCCGAGCTGCTTCCAAATTTCTACATTCCCTTGCTTGGAAAGCTTGGCAAAAGCCAGAAAACGCATCGCCAAATCCTGATGCTTCGATTGGTTCGTGACCACCGTGCCCGTTCCGCCCATCCCCGCTGACCGAGAGCCGCCTTTTTCCCACGCTGGCAACGGTCGGATGATGATTTTCCCTTTCAGGTCAGGCATGTAATCCGTAAATCGTCCCATATACCACATCGGCATCCACACCGAAGCGGCCCCTCCTTTGTTCATAAACCCGTAGTATTCCTCCATATGGTGTCCGCCGCCCGGCGCGGGAATGGCGATTTTGTCCTTCACCATTTGCTGGAGAAATTCAAGTGTTTTAATATTCGTTTCGTTATCCAGCGTCAGTTCACCCTTATCATCCAGGAAATCCGATTTTTGCTGGGAGATCATCGGCCAGTAATTCCACAGGTCATTCGTTTCCACGGTCGCCATCGGCTTGCCCGTCTTTGCCAGTACTTGCTTGCCCGCCGCAGCATAATCTGCCCACGTTACGATAGAATCCGGGTTTACCCCCGCCTGATCCAAAATTTCTTTATTGTAATACATCACTTCGGCTCCAACATGAAAATCAATACCGTAATACTTACCGTCTTTGCCGTAAATCTGTACTCTGGAGGGCACAATATTTTTCAGCTCCGGGTCAATCACCGGATTGAGCGGAACCAGCTGTGGTATCCCTTTGAGGAAATTACCGATCTTGTTCACCTCGATATCTGCGATATCCGGCGCCCCCACCCCTGATTGCAACGCAATCGACAGCTTGCTGTGGTGGTTATCATATGGAAATGTATTCGCTTTCAAAATAATCGGTTCATCAGGGTGCAGTTGGTTCCATTGGTCGGCCATTTGCAGAAAAAACTTCTCATGCAGTTCATTAAACGTCCACAATACCAATTCTGTTCCCGGCCCATCCTTTTCGTCGGCCTTGCCAGAACAGCCTTGCAGTAGTCCAGCCAGCAAAACCACCGCCATGAGCATCAACGCCATGCTTTTTCTTCGCAGCAGCATATCCTTCCCCCTTCGCATGATGAAAAGATAATTCCTTAAAATGATTGCGCTTTCTTTTCTATTTAACATCAAGCCAAATTAGTTTACAAGAACATTATTTATAAGAAATTCATTTTTAGCGCAGAACTAGCGCCTACGTTGCATTATAGGGGGAAAATGAATTGAATGGGATTATGAAAGCTACGCAAAAAAGAGCCTCGAATGGAGGCTCTTGTATGTTATATAAAATGATCTTTCTTTATACCTTCTCTCCACTCGGGCCAAAATGCTCCCCAAACCACTTTCCTGCGGCTTCGCCCTCGGTACGGGTCAATTGGTGACCGTTGCGTTCCCAGTGTGCATCTACCTGCGCACCTGCGCCTTCCAGCAAGGTTAGCAGCTCACGGGATTCCGCAACCGGAACAATCGGGTCGTTTTCACCGGAAGATAGAAATACGGGAACACCATTCAAGTCTGGCAGATTCAGTCCACGCAGCGGCACCATCGCATGGTGCAGAATAGCTCCGCGCAGCGCCTTGGCATCGTGAAAGAGCATGCTGGCCGCTATATTCGCCCCGTTGGAATAGCCAAGAGCCACAACGTTGTTGCGGTCAAAATCGTATTGCTCCGCAGCTGTATCCACAAATTCACTCAGTTCCTTGGTACGGAATACGAGATCCTCGATGTCGAACACCCCCTCTGCCAAACGGCGAAAGAAACGCGGCATCCCATTTTCCAACACATTTCCCCTTACGCCTAACACAGACGCTCCCGGTGCTACCAAACCAGCCAAAGGGATCAGATCCTGTTCGTTCCCACCTGTCCCGTGCAACAGCAAAATAACCGGTGCTTGCGGATTACTTCCTTTACGGAATATGTGTTTCATTTATATCCTCCTCTAATTTTGTTTTAAATTAAGAATCTTATTTTACATATAAATGAATTATAGCGAACTTCCCGACCTTTTACAAACAAAATCAGCAAACCTACTCTAAAACTTTTTCTAGAATGATGTATTTATCCTTTGACATGTATCCTAGTTCTATTTTACTATTGCATTATATATTTAGAATATTATCTAAATATCTAAAGGAGGAAGTGAATTTTGAATGATGCCTTCAAAGCTTTAGCTGATCCGACTCGGCGTAAAATATTACAGCTCTTGAAAAAGAAAAGCATGAGCGCAGGCGAAGTGGCTGAGCATTTTCAAATCAGCAAGCCCAGCATATCCCACCATCTGAATATCTTGAAGCAAGCTAGGCTAGTGCTGGATGAGCGACAGAGGCAAAACATTATTTACACCCTGCATACGACGGTTGTCGCGGATGTCATCGGTTGGATGTTCAGCATTGCCCACTCCGATGCCCCTGCGAAACAAAATGCGAATGACATCAAGGATACGGAGGAATCTGAATGAAATCTCGAATGAAATGGAGCTTTACGGATGTTTTGACGACTTTGATTTCCCTATCACCCGCTATAGGGGCTTTGCTCCTGTATGACCGCCTGCCTGCCATGATGGCTTCCCATTTTAGCTTTGACAATACGGCTGACAGATATATGGGTAAAACGGGCGCTATCGTCATGCTGGTGCTGATGGGCCTGATACCGCTATTGTTCCGGTTAGCCCGCTACATGGACCCGAATCGAGCGAATTACGAAAAATTTTCTAAAGCCTACGAAGTAACACGTGCAGGTCTTGCCGTTGTACTCGCTGTAGCCGGTTGGGGCATGCTTCTGTATAGCCTGAACATACTGCTGCAAATGAATACTATAATTTGCGGGTTGGTAGGCCTGATGCTGCTGATGCTCGGTAATTATTTGACTCAGGTACAGCCAAACTATACCTTCGGTATCCGCACACCGTGGACTTTGTCCAACCCAGAGGTATGGCGTAAAACGCACCGTTTCGGCGGCCCTATGATGATGCTCGGGGGTGCTTCGGGCTTGGTGGCGGCATGGGTCGATGGAATGGCGGGAACGATCATTTTTCTCACTGGACTGGCTATATCCGTCGTCGCCCCCATACTCTATTCCTTCCTCCTTTATCGCAAATTAAATCAAAAGTAGGCATGCAGGACGTAGTAACTCTGTCCAGACGGACAAAAGCGTATGAGACGATCCGAATGCATAAATAAACAAAGAACCTCCAAAACCACGATGCACGTGGAATTGAAGGTTCTTTTTTATTCTATAACTAGAACAACAGCTTATCGGGATGAGTGCCCACACGCTCATCAAGATGAAGTGCGTTGATTCTGTTAATATCCTCTGCCGTCAGTTCAAAATCGAACAAATTGGCATTTTCGCGGATACGATGTGCGGTTACAGATTTGGGAATCGTCACGATACCCCGATCCAGATGCCAGCGCAAAATAACCTGCGACGAGGTTTTGCCGTATTTTGCAGCAATCTCAACGATATCCGCTTGCTCGGTCAATTTACCCTTCATCAGTGGACTCCAGGATTCAAGCTGAATCTGGTGCTCCCGGCAGTATTGATGCAGCTCTTGCTGTGTCAGACGCGGGTGAAGCTCCACTTGGTTGATGGCAGGTATGATGTTACTGTCTTTCAGGAGATTTTCAAGATGGTGAACTTGGAAGTTGCTGACTCCAATGGCGCGTACGCTTCCTTCTTCATACAGGCGTTCAAATGCCTTCCAGGTTTCCTTGTACTTGTCCTTGCCAGGCCAATGAATGAGATACAGATCAATGATGTCCAGACCCAGTCGCTTGCGGCTTTCCTCGAAGGCAAGCAGTGTTGAGTCAAAGCCCTGATCTTCATTCCACAGCTTGGTAGTAATGAACAATTTTTCTCTGTCTGCCCCGCTGTCACGAATAGCTTGTCCAACCAGTTCCTCATTGCCGTAGATCGCCGCCGTATCAATGTGACGATAGCCCACCTCGATGGCCGTTTTAACTGCTTCGTAGACCTCATTGCCTTCGGCCTTGTACGTACCAAAACCCAGCCAGGGCATCTGAACTCCATTATTCAGTACAGTTGTATCCGCAATATTCCCCATGTCTATCTCCTCCTGTTCCTGATTATGATTTAGAAAACGGGCTAGTTACAGCTTGGTTGCATCCTGAAAAGTATTGACTTGAAGCGGAGCGGCCAGCAAATCTTTAGCTGCGGCAACAAATGCCTGGAAATGGGCAGACTTGTTATGGAAATCTACAGCAGCAGCATCCTTCCACTCTTCAACCATGGTAAAAGCGTTGGGATCATTCAGATCCTGCATCAGCGTGTAGCGTACATTACCTTCTTCGGCTTGTGAGGCGCTGAGCAAACCTTGGGTTTGTTGCAGAAAAGCCTCTCTTTTTTCTGGTAAAACTTTCATATCAGCATGAATAATAATCATGATATTTTCCTCCTCACATTATGTAACTATTTCTATTATAGACCATTCATTCGATAGATTAAAAGTGCGGGCGTTCCTGTTCTCCCTCGCCGATGCGCTGGGACGGGGCTGAAGCCTCCGCTCGAAATTCCCGCAAGCATCGTGACAGCCATCATCGGCGCACCGTATTTTCTGTATTTGTTGCCACGGGAACGCAAGCAAAAAGGCAACGGGTAGGGGTTATATTTCCACCTGTACACCAATGCGCTGATTGATTTCCTTCCTGAACGATTCATCACGCAGTAGCCGTTCTTTAAATTCATTCATCATATTTTGCAAGGAGGCATTTGTGAACGGGTCCAGATCCTTAAAGAAGACCGCCATTTCCGTCGAATGTCCTTCCTTGTCCGTCGCATACATGGCCAGGGTGAAGACATATTCGGTAGATCCGCCCTTTTGTCCAGAATGCTGTAGCCATTCCTGATTTTCCGGATGATCTATCAGCTGTTCCATGACCTCAGACCATAATTTTTGCTCGGCTTTCGAAAAGCCTTGACGGCTATTCAGCTTACTCATCAAGGACGCATAATCCGCCGTCGTCGAAGCTATAAAACGTTCCGTGCTCATTCGATCATTTTCCCGATCATACCATGTCGAAATTGCAGCACTTTTTTTGTAAGAACCACTAACATCACGGCGCAGCTTGTTATGGATCATCTGGGCATGTTGGCGGAACTCTGCGTCAGACATCGCTTGAATGGCTGCTTTGGCGGAATTGCTATTTTCTGCACCGCCCCATGCCCGTTCCTGAGTCTCCCTCATCCATTCGTAAGGAATCAGAATGGAAGATACAAATGGATAAATCGGATCATGATCCTGGAGTCCCAGATCAGTTTTCGTTTGGTTAATCTGTTCCAAGCCCAATCTGTCCATTAAATACTCTGTGTTGGCATTGGAGTTGTATCGAATCATACCTTTGGCAACCTCGCGTAGAGACACCATTCCGTTCTTCACCTGTCCTTTGGCCTTCATATCCTTCAGCCATGCCGGATGTGCTCCACCATCCAGACGCGGCAGATAGAATCGCTCCAGCGCAGTCAGCTTGATCCGTTCATACGGGTTGATTGTGCCTGCTGCCGCCTGCTTGGCATATTCCACCGCAATCACCGTCTTGACTGTACTCGCCAAGGGCATCATCCGGTGTTCCTCACGACCTGCTAGCTTCTTACCATCCCGCAGAATCGTAATGGATGCTTTCTCTGGATGTTCCTCTAAAAAGCGCAGCACGCGATGGGCGCTATCCTGCTCAATCGTTTCCTCCTTAGCGTCAGCTGCAATGGCAGTTGCGGGCCGAACAGTATCCAGGGTATTAGCCATGCTGTCCTGCTTCGATGATGGCAATCCCACAGCCACACCAATCACGATAATTACCGCAGCCAAGGCCACCGCTATGATCACAAGCTGCTTTCGTTTCACTATATACCTCCCCCCGTATGCACTCAGCACACAGGTTTATTTTTCCATTTTTAACCTCCAGTTTCTATTGTAAACGAAAACAAAGCACAAAAAGTTTCATTACATGTAATATTTGAAAATAAATTCAAAAAGGAGAGCCTCCCTGCATATAACACAGGTTGACTCTCCTTCACTAACCTTCCACCCTTACGCTGGATGTGGTACTTCTGTTCCGTTTAGGATCAGGTGCATGCGAATCTCCGCTTTTAAGGAATCGGATACGGCACAATATTTTTCCTTACCCATCTGAATCGCTTTCCACACGCGAGAATCCGGAACATCGCCATCTACATGGAACGTCAGATCAATCGCTGTAAAACCCTTCGGCATTTCTTCCTTACGCGTACCTTCTGCATCAATATCAATACGGGTAATGTCCGACAGGAAGCGATCCAGAATCATCGTAATATCAATGCCAATACATCCCGCCAGACCCGCCAGCAGCAGTTCCATCGGTGTCATGCCTTTGCCGTCGCCCCCATAAGCTGCCGTAGCATCCATCCCAACAGAATAACCGGATGGTCCCTCCGAAGTAAACGCGCGTTTGCCATGCCAGGTTGTAGATACTTTCATGTTCAAAGGCCTTCTTTCCATCTTCATAATGTATGATCTATTCTTATTCTCGCTTCAAAACTCACTGATTTGACGTAAAAATTTCTGTGTTCTCTCATGCTGGGGAGCCTCGAAAAATGCCTGTGGCGCTGCCTCCTCCAAAATCACACCGTCCGCCATAAATACAACCTTGTCCGCCACCTCGCGGGCAAATTTCATCTCATGGGTGACGACGACCATCGTCATCCCGTCCTGGGCCAGCTCCCGCATAACGCCCAGCACCTCCCCGACCAGCTCGGGATCGAGCGCTGATGTCGGCTCGTCGAACAGCATAATCGCCGGGTCCATCGCGAGCGCACGCGCAATGGCTACCCGCTGCTGCTGTCCACCGGACAAACGCGCAGGATGAGCATCCTGCTTGTCCGACAAACCCACACGCTCCAGCAGCCGCTGTCCGATGGACATAGCCTTGTCACGCGGCATTTTTTTCACTGTCAGCAGCCCTTCAATGACATTGCCGATTGCTGTTTTGTGCGGATACAGATTGAATTGCTGAAATACCATCCCCGTCTGCCTGCGAATATTACGAATGGCAGCTTGCCGGGTACGGAGAGGAGCCGTAGCATTTACCTCGATCCCGTTCACCTCAAACTTGCCGGAAGACAATTCCTCCAGACCGTTCAAGCAGCGCAGCAAGGTGCTTTTACCCGAACCACTCGGGCCGAGCAACACGACGATTTCACGCGCGGCCACCTGAAAATCAATGCTTTTTAACACTTCCACCTGACCGAAGCGTTTACCCAAACCGCTTGTTGTTATCATCCTCTATCATCTCCAACTTAATAAGCTCGGGCCAGACGCTTTTCCACCCGCTCCAGTATAGCGGAGAACCCAATGCTCATGATCCAGTACATGATGCCAATTTCGAGCAAAAACGGCATATAGCGCAGATACTGTGCCTGTAAAAGCTGTGCCTGACGCATCAGCTCACTTACCCCAATCACCGAAACGAGCGACGTTTCCTTAAGCATACCGACAAATGTATTGCCCATCGGCGGAATCGCAATTCGCACGGCCTGCGGAAGAATGATGCGCCACATCGTTTGACCCGGTGACATTCCGGTTGCATAGGCCGCCTCGGTTTGACCCTTTGGCACCGCTAAAATAGCCCCACGAAACGTCTCCGATAAATACGCCCCTGTATTGATACTTAGTGCAAGACAAGCAGCAGTCAGCGAGCCGAACGATATTTCGTAATCATCCAGTCCATAGTAAATGACCGCAATCTGCACCAAAACTGGCGTTCCCCGAATGATAGATACATAACTGCGCGCCAGCCAACGAACCGGACGATTTCCCTTTAACCGGGCGACTGCCACCACCAAGCCGATCATAAGGCCAAATAGCATGGAAACAATCGTGATATACAGCGTATAATAAGCGCCCTTCAATAAAAAAGGGACGTTCTCCCACATTAATTCAAGCATCGGTTATATTCCCTTCTTTCAGACGAGTGGCCCCATGTCAGCATGAAAGCCAAGACCGGAGCCAGACGCCTGTAACAGGCTTACGTTATTCTTTCGGCTCCTCGCCGAACCATTTTTTGAAAATCGTTTTATAGGTGCCGTCTTCCTTCATTTCTTTCAGAGCCTTGTTCAAGGCTGCTTTAAGCTCAGGAGTATCCTTGTTAATAGCCACACCCGCTTGGTCGGATTTAATTGGCTCGCCTACCGCCTTAATCTGGAAGCCATTTTTATCAACAATGGGCTTGAGCGCATACAGATTGTTGATTGTTGCGTCAATGCGACCAGAGTTCAAATCCTTCAAGGAAGTAATGACATCATCATACGTTTTAATCTCAAAATCGCCGACCTTCGGCAGCACTTCGTTACGCAGATAGGACTCATCATTCGTTCCCAAGCCGACACCAATCGTTTTGCCTTTAAAATCCTCCAGCTTGGTAATATCGTTTGTTTTGTTGTTTACGATAATATTTACATTGTTTGTGATATACGGCTCTGTGAAATCAATGACCTTTTCACGATCTGGCGTAATCGTCACTTGGCTAATTACCGCATCGAATTTCTTCTTTTGCAGACTTGGAATAAGTCCCGAAAATTCTTGTGCCGTGAACTCCGCTTTGACCCCGATACGCTTCGCTAATTCATTCGCGATATCCACATCAAACCCGTCCAATTCCTTTTTATCGTTCAAAAAATTGTAAGGCTGGTACGTCCCCATCATTCCAACCTTAATCACTCCCGCCTTCTTGATCGCTTCGAGCTTATTACCCGCTGCCACCTCATTGCTGCTGCCCGCTCCGTTGCTGCTGTTGGCAGCTTCCGGCTTCGTTCCGCAAGCGCTCAGCACCAGACTGAACATGGCCAAAGCCATCAGTGTAGTTACCAGGAACCCTCTTTTACGTGTTTTCATGAATCGTTCTCTCCTGTCTGGATGTAAATGATTGAGTACATATGTGTATTTTGGCTCTATTATTCGCCTCTTACTGCCAATTCATGCGATGTGGACTCCCACCCCCGCCTAGTTTTGGCCCAACAGTCCGTAAAATTCAAAATTAGCCGCTTCTGCCGCTAATCGTTTAGCCGTTACCTGCGTAATGCTGTCATGTGTTCCCTCGGAACCGAATAGCCAGCGTGTAATAACGCCTTCGATCATGCTTATGAGCAGCGCTGCCCGTAATTCGACATCCAATCCGGCGGGTAGCATGTTCAGCTCTATCGCTCGCTCCATATTGCGCCGAAAGGCCAGTTCCATCGCGATTTTCGTCTCCCGAATGCTCTGTCGTACTGGTTCATCCACACCGCTGCCGATCAGGAGTAATCCCATCAAATAGCGGTTCTCCAATGCAAAATCAAACAGGCGGATAAACAGCGCCTCGGATGCTTTAACCATATCAGTCAGCGTGCCTGCATCACGGCGGTATCCTCGCCCTATCGCTGCCAGCAGTTGTTCACGGCCTGTAGCGATAATCTCCAGTGCCAGTGCCTCTTTGCTTTTAAAATGCCAATAAAACGTGCCTTGGGCCACTCCGGCCTCCACCACGATATCTGAAATCTTTGTTTGATGGTACCCTTGCTCGGCGAATCGCTTCAACGCAATGTGAAGAAGCTGCGTTCTGCGATTGGTTTCTGCTGTTTCTTCTCCCGCGTGATCAACCAATGGTCCATTCGCGGTAGTCTTGGACTGCTTCGCCTTCCGTGGCTGCATGGATTTCCTCCTCCCGATTGATCAGTCAGTCAGTTTTATTTTTTTAATCCTATAGGATAAGTGTACTTTTGTCAAACGAAAAAAGAGAACCTCCGTTGAGGTTCTCTCTATCTTGTACAAACGCTTCTATAGCAGTGCTTTTGCTGCAATATCCGTACGGTTTTGCTTGCCTTCAAAGGTAATATGTGCCGCCTGTTCATACGCCTTGCCCCGCGCTTCGGCAATATCACGTCCCAAGCCGACCACGCCTAACACACGTCCACCGTTTGTGACCCACTCACCCTGTTCGTTGATGCCTGTACCGGCATGAAACACGATAGCTTCATTCGCCTGATCCAGTCCGTGGATCGGCACCCCTTTGGCATACGTTCCGGGATAGCCCCCGGAAGCCAACACCACACATACCGCCGCTTCATCCCTCCACTCAATCTCCACCTGATCGAGCGTACCGTTCACCGCAGCGAGGAAAATATCGAGCAGATCCGATTTTAGCCGTGGCAGCACAACCTGCGTTTCCGGATCACCGAAGCGTGCGTTAAACTCAATCGTCTTCGGCTTGCCGTCCGGAGAAATCATCAATCCGGCGAATAAAACACCCCGGAACGGACGTCCCTCAGCCACCATCGCTTTTGCCGTCGGCTTAATGATGGTCTCCATGGCTTCCTCGATAATCGAATCCGCTATGTGCGGTAACGGGGAATACGTGCCCATCCCCCCGGTATTCGGCCCTTTGTCACCATCAAAAACAGGCTTATGATCTTGCGCCGCTGCCATCGGACGAACCGTTTCGCCATCCACAAAGGAAAGAATCGACATTTCCTGTCCGTCCAGAAACTCCTCGATTACAACCTGCGCCCCAGCTTCGCCGAACACCTTCGCTACCATAATGTCGGATAAAGCCCTTTCCGCTTCCTCCATAGAGTAAGCGACCGTTACCCCTTTACCCGCTGCCAGTCCGTCCGCCTTAATGACCACAGGAATGGGCTGCTCCTTCAAATAGGCATGTGCTTCCTCATAGGTATAAAACTTGCGATAGGTTGCTGTCGGGATATGGTATTTGTGCAGCAGATCCTTCATGAAGATTTTACTGCCTTCAATTTCCGCTGCATTTTTACGCGGTCCGAATACCGGAATGCCCTTCGCCTCAAACGCATCCACAATACCTTCTGCCAGCGGATCATCGGGGCCAACCACGACAAGTCCAACCTTTTTGGATTCCGCCAGCTCTGTCAAGGCATAAAAATCACTCACCGGAATCGGTACGCATTCCGCCAACTGCCCGATGCCGGCATTGCCCGGCGCGCAGTAGATTTGTCCGGCCTTAGGGCTTTTTTTCAGTGCCCACACAATCGCATGCTCACGGCCGCCCCCACCGATAACCAAAATATCCATTCAGGTGATTCCTCCCGCTCCCGTTATGGTGTCAAGATTTTGCTAAACCCTCGTGTGAGAGAATGCTGCTGCATCCTCTGCTAATACAAGCTAGTGCTTGAAATGACGCACGCCTGTGAAGACCATCGCAATGCCGTGTTCGTTAGCAACCTTGATGGATTCTTCGTCCTTGATAGAGCCGCCTGGCTGAATAATTGCCGTAATGCCTGCTTGGGCTGCCAGCTCCAGCGTATCGCCCATCGGGAAAAATGCGTCAGATGCCAGCACAGCACCCTTTGCCTTGTCTCCAGCCTGCTCAATAGCGATTTTAGCCGCTCCGACACGGTTCATTTGTCCCGCACCCACGCCAATGGTCATGTTGTCTGCTGCCAGTACGATCGCATTGGACTTCACATGCTTAACCACTTTCCAGCTAAACAAAAGCTGTTTCAGTTCTTCCTCGGATGGCGCACGCTCTGTCACTACGGTAAGCGCGTCCGGGTCTACAGCGTGAATATCGTTCTGCTGAACAACCATGCCGCCTTCAATGGAAGTAACGACGAAACGGCTCTCAGCCTGTTCAGAGGTGGGCAACTCGCCCAGATCAAGCAAACGGATGTTTTTCTTTTTCGTCAAAATCTCCAGTGCTTCTTCCGTAAAGCCCGGTGCCTGTACAATTTCCAAAAAGATTTCGCTCAGCTTCTTCGCTGTATCGCCGTCAATAATCCGGTTAGCCGCTACGATGCCGCCAAAAATGGAAGTTGGATCAGCCGCATACGCCTTGCTGTACGCTTCATAAATGCTGCCGCCGATTCCCACGCCGCAAGGATTCATATGCTTAACGGCTACCACTGCTGGCTCGCTGAATTCTTTAACAATTTGCAGGGCCGCGTTAGCATCGTTGATATTATTGTAGGACAGTTCCTTGCCGTGAAGCTGCTTCGCTGTCGTCAGTGTACCCTTCGCTGCCAACGGCTGACGGTAAAATGCCGCCTGCTGATGCGGATTCTCTCCATAGCGCAAATCCTGAATTTTTTCATAGGTTACCGTGTAACGCTCAGGCAAAGGCTCGCCTGTCACATTCGACAAATAATCGGAGATGAGCGCGTCGTATGAGGCTGTATGCCGGAAAACCTTTGCTGCCAAACGCTTACGAGTATTCAGCTCCGTATCGCCATCCTTGCGGATTTCGTCCAGCACCGTGCTATAATCGTCCGCATCTACTACCACACTTACGAATGCATGGTTTTTCGCCGCAGAGCGCAGCATGGTTGGACCGCCGATATCAATATTTTCAATCGCGTCCTCATAGGTTACACCGGGTTTGGCGATCGTTTCCGCAAAAGGATACAGATTCACAACGACCAGATCAATATAATCCAGTCCAAGCTCCTTCATCTGACGCTGATGCTCCTCATTATCCCGAACAGCCAGCAGGCCGCTGTGTACCGCAGGATGGAGTGTTTTAACACGTCCGTCCATAATTTCAGGAAATCCTGTTACCTCTGAAATGCCGATGACAGGAATGCCCTCCTTCGCCAACAAGCTGCTCGTTCCCCCTGTCGAAACGATCTCCACACCCAATTTGGACAGCTCGCGGCAAAATTCCACGATCCCCCGTTTATCTGATACGCTGACGAGCGCTCTTTTAATACTCACCATTTCTCCTCCTTTAGCTCTTCAGGATTTTGCAAAATTCGGTTTTATCAATTTATTTCCCGAGAAATATCGGAAAATGCCTATACGGCATCCTTGATATGACAATGATATGACAAATTACAATCATCTTTAGAGAAGTGAAATTACCTTGCGCCCATCCCATTGGATTTTACCTTGAGCCAGTCTGCCAACCACCTCAGGATATAGCTGACGTTCCACGGATTGAATGGCTGCGGATAAGGATTCCACTGTATCATGGTCGTGTATTTCTACGACACGCTGGGCAATAATGGCTCCCGTATCCATCCCCCCGTCCACAAAATGAACGGTAACCCCACTGACCTTGACCCCATAGGCCAATGCCTGTCCAACAGCATCTTTCCCTGGAAATGCAGGAAGTAGTGACGGATGAATATTGATAATTTTTCCGGCATAAGCATCTACCATAACACTGGATAGCAAACGCATGTAGCCTGCTAACACGATGAGATCAATGGATTTCTGCTCCAGCAGAGCAACCAGTTCACGCTCATAATCTTCGCGGGAAGCATATTCCTTGGGTCGAAACGTGTGACACGCAATGTCGGCTTTTTGAGCTCTGGCTACGGCAGGAGCCGCAGGCTTGTCACAGATCAGCAGTTCTACCGTTGCTCCGCCCAGCTCTCCTCGTGCAGTCGCATCCACCAATGACTGAAAATTCGTTCCTTCACCTGATGCAAAAACAGCAATCCGGTACTCGTTCATTACACTTCGGCTCCCGTAAAGGTCACGATAGAACTGCCTTCCGTTACTTTTCCGATCACATAAGCGGCTTCGCCCTTTTCTTTCAGAACTTCCAGTGCAGTCTGTGCATGCTCAGCGTCTACAACGATAACCATTCCAATCCCCATATTAAAGGTTGTGAACATGTCTTTGTTGGAGATTGCGCCTTTTTCCTGCATGAGCTGGAAGATTGGCAGAATCGGCCAAGCGCCGTATTCTATATCCACATTAACGTGATCCGGCAGCACTCTTGGAATATTTTCAATAAAACCGCCGCCTGTGATATGAGCCATGCCTTTTACTTTTACCTTGTCCAGCAAGGCCAAAACGGATTTTACATAGATTTTCGTAGGCTCCAGCAGTACATCGCCCAGCTTGCCGTTCAAGCCTTCAAGTTCATCATGCAGACTATACCCTTGCTGTTCCAATAACAGCTTGCGAACGAGTGAGAAGCCATTGCTGTGTACTCCGCTGGAGGCCAGTCCGATAACCGTATCTCCGGGGGCAATGGAGCTGCCGTTAATGATCTTGCTTTTATCTACAATCCCTACCGTGAACCCGGCAATATCATATTCACCATCGCTGTACATTCCCGGCATTTCTGCGGTTTCACCGCCGACCAGCGCACACCCCGACTGATGGCAGCCCTCAGCGATCCCGGCAACAATAGCTTCGATTTTCTCGGGTACCACCTTGTCACAAGCGAGGTAGTCGAGAAAAAAGAGCGGCTCCGCGCCCCCGACGACAATATCGTTCACACACATCGCAACCGCATCAATACCAATGGTGTCATGACGATCCATTGCGAAAGCAAGCTTTAGCTTCGTGCCGACTCCATCCGTACCGGAAACGAGTACAGGCTCCTCGTACTTATCCTTATTCAGGCCGAACAGCGCACCGAATCCGCCTAAATCCGTCAGCACTTCGGGACGGAAGGTACGTTTGACGTGCTTTTTCATCCGTTCTACTGCTTCATTACCGGCAGCGATATCTACCCCTGCGTTTTTGTATGCTTCGGACATTCATGAACACTCCTTCAAATGATTGACCCTCCTAAGTCCTCCCTAGTAGGGAGGATTCCATGGGGCTGCTCCCCCTGGACCCCTCAAGAGTCGGTCAGATGTGTAAAGTTGGGTGCTGCTTGTTGATTGGTTCGTGCTGGGAGTCGCGTGTTTTCCTTGTGGTTTGCGGGATTTTCCCGTCAACCACAAGGACACGCTTTAGTGCGTGGCCGCCTTTCGCAGCGGCGGGGCACATCCCGGGCTGTTTGCTTCGCAAAGGCGGGGACGTGCCGGGCAAAGCAGTGAGCGGCGCCAACAAGCGGCTTACTGCTTTGCCCTTTGGGCAGGCTGCTTCCGCCCAGCCTCCTGTACGGGTTAGTTGCTTAGCGCGCATTGGACTGCTAAATGCTAAGTGAACAGGTGGCCTTCTTGAGCCACCTGCCCCTTTAAAAACTCATGGCATGAAATAGTTATGCCATGAATTTTTAACTGTCTTACCTATCCTCTTCCCCGTGGGGAACAGAAGAGGTACAGGCCCTGCTGTAAAGTGAAGCACACCTGAGAAACGCAGCGGATGGAAGGATTCTGGAGAAGCGAAAGCGTTCGCCTTTGCCGCTGGATTCCAACCCTGTAAGGGGTTGTTCCAATCCAGGAATCCAGCGGCAACAGCGATCGTAAGAACCTTCCACTCGCGGAGTGGCCCTCTCAGAACCGCCATCCCCATACTCACCATGCACTGCTGTACCTCTTTTGTTCCTTCTACTAACAACTACATCCGAGCTTTTCTTCGCCTTTGAAATCCACTTGAGTGGGATAATCATTATCGAAGCAGGCCAGACACAAGCCGCCTTTGTAATCCTCTTCGTTATATCCGCCTACTGCGGCGATCAAGCCCTCAGCGCTCATAAAATAGAGTGAATCGGCGTTAATCTCCTGACGTATTTCCTCAACTGTTTTGGACGATGCAATCAGTTCCCGGCGATCCGGCGTGTCGATGCCGTAGAAGCACGGGTTTTTGAAGGGCGGCGAGGTGATACGTACATGAACCTCTAGCGCCCCCGCATCACGTAGCATATTCACAATTCGACGGGATGTGGTGCCCCGCACAATGGAATCGTCGATCATGATCACCCGTTTACCTTCGACAACACGGCGTACGGCGCTCAGCTTCATTTTCACACCTTGCTCGCGTAGCTCCTGACTCGGTTGGATGAAGGTACGTCCGGTGTATTTATTTTTAATCATGCCCAGCTCATAAGGAATACCTGTCTGCTCTGCATATCCAATCGCCGCAGAAATACTGGAATCCGGTACCCCGGTAACCAAGTCGGCATCGACAAAAGCTTCCAGCGCCATTTGGCTACCCATCCGTTTGCGTGCGGCATGAAGATTGGTTCCGTTCAAGTCACTGTCCGGACGGGCAAAATAAATATATTCCATCGCGCACAGTGCTTTACGGTGCTTGCCTTCACTGTAACGGTCTTCGTGCAGTCCGTTTTTATCCAGCACCAGCAGTTCACCCGGCTCGATATCGCGCAACAGCTCTGCTCCAATCGTTTCCAAAGCACAGGATTCGGAAGCAAACAAATATGCATCTCCCAGTCTGCCCATCGTCAACGGGCGCAAGCCGTTAGGATCGGAAGCGACAAGCAGCTTGTCGTTGGTCATAATGAGAAAAGCAAACCCACCGACAATACGCTTCAATGCATCCTTCGCCGCTTCCACCAAATCCTTGGACGAACGGGCGATCAAATGCGCAACGACCTCCGTATCGCTTGTCGTTTGAAAAATAGATCCTCCCTGCTCCAGCTCATGCCGGATTTGCAAGGCATTCACGATATTGCCGTTCGTTGCAACTGCCAAATCGCCATCACGATATTTGAAAACCAAGGGCTGCGCATTCGTCAGCTTACTGTCTCCACTTGTTGAGTAGCGCACATGCCCTATGGCCATGTCACCTGTCAGCGTAGCCATCAAATCTTTATTGAATACTTCTTTTACAAGACCCATTCCACGATGATAATGGAACTCGTCGCCACTGCTCACACAGATGCCCGCGCTTTCTTCTCCGCGATGCTGGAGTGCGTGCAATCCGTAATATGCAAGGGAAGCAGCATCGGAGTGTCTATACACTCCGAACACGCCGCATTCCTCTTTTAATTTATCAAACAGCCCCTCTTTACCAGAGCCTTCATTATAATAATCTCCAGTCCACAACGTCCGTGCTGTTATTTCATCAGACATGGAATGACATCCTCCCAGATTTGCTTCAAACTGGCGACTGCCTCGTTCAAAGCGGGTTGTCCGTTCACCTCAACTGTCAATTGTGATCCTTCAACTTTTCCTAATACGGTAACTGGCACTTCTAAACCACGCAGATGTGCTTCCAGCATAGACGCTTGATCCGGCGATGCAGATAACAAAATGCGGGACTGACTTTCGCTAAACAAAGCATGGTCAGGACGCAAGGTTGTTTCTACGTTGACCTGTGCTCCCAATCCGCCACTAATCCCGGATTCCGCAAGCGCTACAGCCAATCCGCCCTCTGCCAAATCATGCGCAGATTGTACCAAGCCTGTTTGGATGGCGCTAAGCACCGCATGCAGCAGCTTTTTCTCTACGTTCAAATCCAGCTCAGGTGGACGACCCTCAGATACACCGTGTACGACAGCCTGGAACTCACTGCCTCCAAGCTCAGCCTTCGTTTCTCCCACCAGGAAAATCACGTCGCCTTCGGCCTTAAAGCCTTGTGTCGTAATATGATCTGTATCATGCACCAGACCTACCATGCCCACAACAGGCGTCGGATAGATGGAGCCTTTGGCATTTTCGTTGTACAAGCTGACGTTGCCTCCGATGACAGGTGTATCCAGCACGCGGCAAGCTTCTGCCATCCCATCCACGGCTTTTTCCATTTGCCAGAAAATATCCGGTTTCTCAGGGTTACCGAAGTTCAGGTTGTCCGTAATCGCCAGCGGTTCGCCGCCGGAGCATACAATATTACGTGCTGCTTCGCTGACCGCAATCCGTCCGCCTACCTCTGGATCAAGGTATACATATCGTCCGTTACAATCTGTCGTCATGGCAAGTCCCTTGCGGGTTCCACGCACCGTCACTACTGCTGCATCCGAGCCCGGACGCACGGCCGTACTGGTGCGAACCATGTAATCATACTGCTCATATACCCATTTCTTGCTGGCTACACTTGGCGAAGACAGTACCTTTTTCAGCGCACCGTTCAAATCCGTCACTTCGGCATAACGCAGTGTGTCAATGGTAGCATTTTGCTCATAATAAGCAGGAACTTCAGAAGGCTTGTCGTAAATCGGACACTCGTCCACCAGCGCCGTCACTGGCATGTCACCCACCACTTCACTGTGATGGAACAAACGCAAACGTCCGTCATCCGTCACCTTACCAACCTTGGCACAAATCACACCCCAACGCTCGAAAATTTCAAGCGCCTGTGCTTCATCCTTAGGCTCAACAACGAACAGCATGCGTTCCTGAGATTCAGACAGCATCATTTCATAAGGCGACATGCCCTCTTCGCGCTGCGGTACCTGATCCAGATACAGCTCGAGGCCGTTGCCAGCCTTACTCGCCATTTCCGCACTGGAGCAAGTAAGTCCTGCCGCGCCCATATCCTGAATACCCAGCACAATACCGCTGTCGATCAGCTCCAGACATGATTCCATAACCAGCTTCTCCATAAATGGATCGCCTACCTGAACCGCCGTCCGATTCGCTTCGGATTCCTCAGTCAGCTCAACCGATGCGAAGGTTGCTCCGTGAATCCCGTCACGGCCTGTCGGCGGTCCCACATAAAACACCGGGTTACCGACCCCTTTAGCAACACCACGCTGGATTTTATCATGATCAATCAGTCCGACACACATCGCATTGACGAGTGGATTGCCTTCGTAGCTTTCATCGAATACAACCTCGCCGCCTACCGTCGGAATACCGATACAGTTCCCGTACCCCGCAATACCGGATACCACATGCTCGAACAAATATTTCACACGGTCGCTCTCCAGCTTGCCAAAACGCAGAGAATTCAGCACCGCCACAGGTCTTGCACCCATGGAGAAAATATCACGGATGATGCCGCCTACCCCTGTCGCTGCCCCCTGAAAAGGTTCTACAGCCGACGGATGGTTATGACTTTCGATTTTAAATACAACGGCCTGATTATCACCGATATCTACAATCCCTGCGCCCTCACCCGGTCCCATCAGAACTCGTGGGCCACTCGTTGGAAAACGACGCAGCAACGGCTTGGAGTTTTTGTAAGCACAATGCTCTGACCACATGACACTGAATACGCCTATCTCCGTATAGTTCGGCTGACGCCCCATGAATTCACAGATCAACGCATATTCGCTGTCCGACACACCCATCTGCTGATACAGTTTATGTTCGGCAACCCGCTCTGCCGTTGGTTCCTTAGCGGACACTTGCTGCGCCATGACGATCCCTCCAAGCGTTCAAAATAGATGTAAACATACGTTTGCCGTCATCTGTTCCAAGCAATGCGTCCACCGCGCGTTCCGGGTGAGGCATCATGCCTAGCACGTTACCTTGCTCATTACAAATCCCTGCGATATCCGTTACGGAACCGTTTGGATTATCTTTATACGTAAATACGATCTGGTTATTCGCCTGCAAGCGAGCCAGCGTCTCATCATCACAGTAATAGTTGCCTTCGCCGTGGGCAATCGGAATGACGATCTCCTCACCGGCAGCATAATCCTTTGTAAAAGGCGTTTGATTATTCGCAACCTTCAACACCGTATCGTGGCAACGGAACTTCATCGACAGATTACGGCGTAAAGCACCCGGCAACAGCCCGGCCTCGGTCAAAATTTGAAAACCGTTGCAAATACCCAAAATGTATTTGCCCTCGGCAGCCGCTTTGGCTACTTCCTTCATCACCGGAGCAAATCGGGAAATCGCGCCGCAACGCAGGTAATCCCCGTAGGAGAAGCCTCCTGGAACAAGAATACAATCATAAGGCGACAGATCCGTCGCAGTATGCCAAACATAATCGACAGGTTCACCGACCGTGTCCTCTACCGCCTTATAGCAGTCAATATCACAGTTGGAACCCGGAAAAACCAGAACTGCAAATTTCATGGAATCAGCCCTCCAGTTCGTAGCGGTAGTCTTCAATGACCGTGTTGGCCAACAGCTTTTCGCACATCTCGATGACGCGCTTTTCTGCACTCTCGCGGTCTGTTGTATCCAGATTCAATTCCATATACTTACCAATTCTGACGCCGTCCACTTCTCCGAAGCCCATAGAATGCAGTGCGCCTTGCACCGCAACCCCCTGCGGGTCCAAAACGCTTTGCTTAATTGTGACATAGACCGTTGCTTTAATCATGTTCCTTCAGTTCCCCCTCCGAATGGATAAATCCTATTGGTTGAATGATGATTACTATTTACTGTGCCGTCAGACGCCGCCAAATATCCGTATATCTTGCAGTCGTTTCCTCTACGACCTCAGCAGGCAATGGAGCGGGCTTGCTGTTCTTGTCCCAACCGGATGCTGCCAAATAGCTACGTACCGGCTCCTTGTCCATACTGTCAATCTCGACACCCAGCTCATACTTTTCCTGTGCCCAGAAACGGGATGCATCCGGGGTGAAAATTTCGTCAATCAAAATAACCTTTCCATCAACAAGACCAAACTCAAACTTGCAATCAGCTAAAATAATTCCACGCTTCTCGCAGAAAGCACGCGCAAATTCGTACAATGCCAAGCTTTTTCCCTCAAGCTCGCCTGTCAGTTCAGCCCCGACCAGCTCTTTCATCTGATGAAGGGAAATGTCCTCGTCGTGTCCGACATCATTTTTCGCAGCCGGTGTAAATAAAGGCTTGGGAAAACGCTCATTTTTACGCAGCCCCTTCGGCAATGGAATGCCGTTCACCTCACCGTTCTGCTCATACTGACGCCAGCCGCCTCCAGTAATATATCCGCGCACCACACACTCAATGTCGATACGTTCAGCCTTCAGCGTGACCATGATCCGGTCCTTCAGCAATTCTTTATTCTGTTTGTCGATCACATGCCCGAGCTTGTTCACATCGGTATGCACGACATGGTTTTTCAACAAGTCCTTCGTCTGTTCAAACCAGAAAGCACTGAGCTTATTCAACACATTCCCTTTTTCCGGCACGGGTGGCTCCAGCACATAATCAAAGGCCGAAATCCGATCCGTCACGACAATCAGAAAATGCTCTCCGAGATCATACAGCTCACGCACCTTGCCTTTGTACAGCAACGGCGCATGGATCAGACCCTCGGCAGTAGACAATGACATTTCTAACTTCCTCCTCTAAAAGAGTTTGCCACTCAAACCTTGGCCTCTCCTAAATCGAACCTTGCCCCTCCTAAATCCTCCCCTCGGGGAGGACCCCCAGGGCTGCTGCCCTCGGGACTCCCGCAAGGGTTTGGCGCAGTGAGTGGGCGGGGCTGTTTATTGTAGCTGGGGTGGTATGAGCGCGTTCCGCTGGATTAAGGCTTGTTGGCACAAGCTTTAATCCAGCAACGCTTTTACGTTGGCGCATATCGACGTTTTTACGAGCGTTCGCTTCGTATCAACTTTGAAAGCTCTAAGCTGCAACTTTATATGCAGCTTACGGTTGTACCATGGCTCGGCGTATGACATACCGCCAAACCCTTCGGCCCGTGGCCGTAGCTCGGCACGTCATGCCGCCGAGCCTTCAGGCTTCGCCTGTTGTGCACATGTGCTACGCT
The DNA here is from genome assembly GCF_050467685.1 of Paenibacillus sp. NRS-1782. NCBI lineage: Bacteria > Bacillati > Bacillota > Bacilli > Caryophanales > Paenibacillaceae > Paenibacillus > Paenibacillus sp. NRS-1782. Next base: position 11,031 of record NZ_JBITPH010000010.1, on the reverse strand, counting down.
GCGCACGGATACGGTGGCTCAAGGCTTCGCTCCTTGAGCCTTGAGCGTTCTTGGGAGGGCTGCAGGCAGTTTGCTACGCAAATTCGGCAGCTCTCCCAAGAACGTTGCTTCGCGACAGAAAAGCAGTGGAACACGGCTTTTCTATCGCAGGAGGTGCAGCATCTTATGTGCCGCACCTTTCCCTAGTTCTGCTCCCACATAAGGGTTGGTGCTGGATTGCAGCGGAGCGGACGGAATCGTTCTGGAGAAGCGTTAGCGCTTGCCTTTGCCCCTGGATTCCAACCATTACCTGTCTTATACAATCACAGGAATCCAGGGGCAACAGCAATCGGAAGAATGATCCGTTCGCGCAGCGGCCTCTCTACGCTCTCCACGCACCAACACTCCCACTTACTCCCCTAATCCCAGCTTTTTAAAGATCGTATCTACGTTTTTCAGATGCCATGCCGGATTGAACGCATCCTCGATTTCATCCGGGCTGAGTACAGCAGTAATTTCCGGAGTCGCCTCGACGATTTCGCGAAATTGACGTTGCTCTTCCCACGCCTGCATAGCACGCGGCTGCACGGTATCGTAGGCTTTTTCGCGACTAAAGCCCTTGTCGATCAGCTTCGTCATAATACGACCGGAGAACGGTACACCATACGTACGCGCCATATTGCGCTTCATATTTTCAGGGAATACCGTCAGGTTCTTCACGATATTACCAAAACGGGTCAGCATATAGTTCAACAGCATCGTTGCATCCGGCAAAATGATACGTTCCACGGAAGAATGCGAAATGTCGCGCTCATGCCACAGCGTTACGTTCTCATACGCGGATACCATATGCCCCCGAATCACACGCGCCAGACCAGAGATGTTTTCACTGCCGATTGGATTGCGTTTATGCGGCATCGCAGAGGAACCTTTTTGACCCTTCGCAAAGGCTTCTTCCACCTCACGGAATTCACTCTTTTGCAGCGCGCGGACTTCTGTTGCAAATTTGTCCAGCGATGTGGCTACCAGTGCCAATGTCGCCATGTATTCGGCATGACGATCACGTTGGAGCGTTTGTGTGGAGATTGGCGCAGGCTTGGTGCCCAGCTTGCGGCATACAAACTCTTCTACCGCTGGATCAATGTTAGCGTACGTACCGACTGCACCAGACATTTTACCGTATTCAACCTGGTCAGCCGCAAAACGGAAACGTTCCAAATTGCGCTTCATTTCCTCGTACCACAAAGCCATTTTCAGGCCAAACGTCGTCGGTTCAGCGTGTACCCCGTGTGTACGACCCATCATCGGCGTATGCTTGTAAGTCAGTGCTTTTTCCTTCAAAATTTCAATAAAATTCAAGATATCGCGCTCCAGAATTTCATTCGCCTGCTTCAACAGGTAGCCCAGTGCGGTATCTACCACATCCGTGGAGGTCAGGCCGTAATGCACCCATTTGCGCTCATCGCCAAGGCTTTCCGACACCGTGCGGGTAAAAGCAATCACATCATGTCTTGTTTCCTGTTCAATTTCATAGATCCGGTCAATATCAAAGCTTGCGTTCTTTCGCAGCGCCACAGTGTCCTCTTTCGGAATGACGCCCAATTCTGCCCAAGCTTCACAGGCACACAATTCTACTTCCAGCCATGCTTTAAATTTATTTTCTTCCGTCCAAATTGCTCTCATTTCCGGTCTGCTATAACGTTCGATCATAACTATATATTCCCCCAAATATTGGTTTGTTCAATCCATTCCAGCGCTTGTTCCGCATCCTGGCACAGTAGATTCATATGTCCCATCTTTCGGCCTGGTTTGGCTTCGCTTTTTCCATACAAATGCAGCTTGGGCACAACATCCAATCTTTCAGCTTCGGCATCCGGCTGCACGCACCGTTGAACCACGTCCTCCAAATGCTCACCTAGCACATTGACCATAACGACCGGAGTCAGCAGCTTCGTGCTTCCCAGCGGCAAGCCGCAAATGGCACGTATATGCTGCTCAAATTGCGACGTTGCGCATCCCTCCATCGTGTAATGACCGGAGTTATGCGGTCGTGGTGCCAACTCATTAACGTACAATTGTCCATCTTCGGTGACAAACATCTCCACAGCGAGCAGTCCCACCGCACCCATCGACTCTGCCACAGCCAGCGCCAACTTGCGTGCTTCCTTCTGGACAGGTTCTGGCACACGCGCAGGTACAATCGACGTGTGCAAAATATTGTTCACATGAATGTTTTCCGCAGGTGGGAAGGCTTTGGCTTCCCCGTTCGTGCTGCGTGCTACGATTACCGAGATTTCGCAGCGAAAACGTATGAACTGTTCTAGCACCAGTTCCGCACCGCTACCAACCAGCCCTTCGTAGGCAGCTACGGCTTCCTCAGGTTGGCGAATGACCACCTGTCCCTTACCATCATAACCGCCGACGGCTGTCTTGAGCACACATGGCACGCCCAGCTCAGCTACCGCTTGAACCATATCGGCAGCGCTGCCGATTTCACGATACGGAGCAACCGGAACGCCAGCGGCTTCAATGGAGCGTTTTTCCCGTAGCCGATGCTGTGTTGTGTACAATAAACGGCTACCCTGCGGCACACTTGATTCCTGTTCCAAAAGCGCGGCTACACCCGCATCCACATTTTCAAACTCATACGTAATCACGTCGCATCGCCCGGCCAACTCTCTGGCTGCATGCTCATCATCATAGGCAGCGAAAATCTGCTCCGACACCTGGCCGCATGGACTATCTGGTGTCGGGTCCAGCGTCACAAAACGGTATCCCATCTTTGCTCCAGCCAGTACCAGCATTCTTCCCAGCTGTCCGCCCCCCAAAAGTCCAATCGTTGTACCGGGAGGTCGGACACAGCCTGCGGGTTCACATGCCTCATTCATAGCGAGTCACTGCCTTCCAGCACCTCGTCACGGATACGGTCGCGTCTTGCCTCGACCCGCTGGCGCACTTTTTCATCAAAAGCACCCAATATTTGTGCTGCCAGCAGCCCTGCATTCGTAGCGCCCGCTTTACCAATTGCTACAGTAGCGACCGGAATGCCTCCCGGCATCTGCACAATGGAGAGCAGGGAGTCCAGACCGTTCAGCGCCTTCGACTGAACAGGCACACCGATGACTGGCAAAGCCGTCTTGGCGGCTACCATACCCGGCAAATGCGCCGCGCCACCCGCTCCGGCAATAATGACCTTCAACCCGCGCCCGGCGGCTTCCTCAGCAAAATGGAACATCAAATCCGGTGTACGATGGGCTGAGACTACCTTTTTCTCATATCCGATTTCAAGCTCGTCCAGCACAGCACATGCATGCTGCATGGTGTCCCAGTCCGATGTGCTGCCCATAATGACAGCGACCTGCACTGACATGTCCTTCACTCCCTATTTATCAATAAGCGCCAAAAATCCGGCACTCGAAAATAACGTTATTTTCAAGACACCGGACTACGAAAAACAAACGACAAAGCCTCTCAAGGACATGCCAAAAGCAAGCCTGTTTCACCGCAACAAATGCGGCTTCAGCCGTATGTCTCCCGTAGTCCGGAAATTTAAGGTTTCCAGGTAGAAACTTCCGGGCCATATCCCCGGCATTATACGAGTCATCATTTTGCCTACTCGACCTTTAAAGATATTCTTTACAACTATGAATCGTGGTCTGTTTCAGCTCAAACATGTGTACCTTATTAAATTTAACCTAAAGTTCTTTTTTTATCGACAATACACTTCATAGTTTAACAATTCCCTACACCCTATGTCAACTTGAAAACGAACATTATCAAAATCAACCAATTGAATGTTCGTGTTTGACAAAACACAAACCCTTTTCTACCCGCAAGACGGGACGATCACTATACATTTAGCTGGCTCTTTGCCTCAGACTGCCATCATAGACCGGCTCTATGCTCCACAAAAAAATAAAAGCCAGTACTCCCTGTAGAGGCAGTAATCCGGCTTTTATTTCTTCTATTCTGTTACTTCACAACCAGCACAGGGATGCGTGCATGCTGCACCACATTATGACTGACGCTGCCTAATACAAATTCTCGAATACCGCCCAAACCACGGCTGCCGATCACAATCACATCAAAGCCATTTTCATTCGCATAATCCAAAATAACTTCAGCCGGCGAGCCCTGAATCAGCTCCACCCTGGCGTCAATGCCTTGGTCGGCAAGCCGTTTTTTGACCTCATCCGTGGTTTGCTCCGCCAAATCGTAATATTCTTTATTCACCGAAGCTGGAATCGGAGCCAAACCTTCCCCCATGAAAATACGCGGAAAATCAAATGCTGTTACAACCTCAAGCTGCGAGGACGGTGAAGCCTTGGCTAATTCAGCCGCCTTCAGCAAGGCCTTATTGGATGCCTCGGAACCGTCATAAGCAAGCAATATTTTCGAAAATAACATACATATGCACCTCTTCCTATTCAGTTTGTTAAAACAAAGCCTGAAATATGTATTCCCTTGGGCGTTCATACATTCACATTGCCGGACGCTAGCATAGCCGCCTTACTCATCATTAAACATCCCCACGAGAGCCTAAACCACAGCTTTACCGTAAAAAATACCCGTACAGCAATGCATTAACGAACAACAACGCAGGAATACCCAGTCTGAAGCTCATATGCCGCGTTTTGTGGCGTTTGCGGTACATTGCAATCAGCACACCCAACGCTCCCCCGATCAGGGCCAGCAAAAACAACGTCCGTTCGGGTACACGATCACGGTGCTTACGCGCCCTCTTTTTGTCTTCCGACATTACTAGATAGCCTACTGCATTTATAAACAGCAGCCACACCAACAAGCCTGTCTGCAATGTCTCCCCTCCTTTTGCACACCATACCGGTTCAGCCATTAGTCCTTTATAGCCCTCTCCCCTTTCATTATAACTCTCCCCCTTTTGCAGAAACAACGCTTTCTCCTGACTGGAATTCCACTTTTGCGGATATAGTAACGTTTGACTGCATCTATTTTGTTCTCAAAGGAGGGACTACGATGGAAAGCACCCATGAATACGTCGAAAAGCTGCGGGAAAATGCTAAAAAGGCAGAACGCAACCGTAAAAGAGGAAAAGGAACTCCCAGCGCCAGCTTGCCAACCAAACAGCATACCAACAATCCTTAATCAGTGGGTACCCGGCATAAACTGTAGAACTGTGCTATTCACGTATAGTATCCGCTTGAATTGCAGTATTTTTCTTTAGATGTTGCGACATCAGATACAGCGCCTTCTATAGCTTATGCAAAACAATAAGCAGGCTCCCTTTGAGGTGTCTGCTTATTGTAATTTCGATGTTCACTTCCATCCTGTCGCAGTAATCTCTTCTCCCAGTCTACCCAGACAACCACTCATCATCCAGTACAAACAGTTTAACCCCAAGCCCCTGACCAGCCCTCCTCTTGACAGTCTTGTTCAATATAAGCGATGATAGGTGCGCGACATATCACACAATTCTTCCCAGGAACGAACCAGTACAGCTTTCGGCGTCTGGAATGACTCTCCCTACCTCATGAACCAGACAATTACACATTTCATAATCACCGTCACGAAATCCACATTACAGCTCAAAGCTCGTCGAAGCGTTACATTTGAACTGCCTATATTTTCAAAACGTACAGAACGAGTGATAGCATCTAATTCATTGAATACTGTATATTGTAGAACGGCCGGAAGACCGGTCAATCTCGATTTACCCTGTGTAATCGTATGACTTACATAAAGTTAACTCCCTATCAACTTTCTACACACCCTATACAAACAATAAAACGATTACATTCATAAAAAATAAGTTAATACGTCATATTATATGACATATATATTGACTAAAAACAATTTCAACCTCTATAATTCGTGATATTAACGTAATTCGACAAAGCACTTTGTCAGTTAATCTATCATTCGTATCTATGGTTTTCACATTGGAGAGGAGTTTTATATGACTAACATGAAAAAAATGACAATGATTCCCCTGCTGGCCAGCTTTATTCTCGGAAGTACCTTATGGAGTGGTGGTTTTACCTCTAACGCTGCGGCAGCAGCTACCACCAGCACGACTGTACCTCCATCTGCCACTACCATCACCGATAAATTTGAGAAACCACAAACAAATAGTCTACCCAACATTAAAATACTTGCTACTGGGGGAACCATCGCAGGGTCATCTACCGTCAACACCGATACAACCGACTATAAAGCAGGCGCGTTGGGTATCGAGACTCTGATTAAAGCCGTTCCTGAAATGAAAAGCATTGCAAACGTCAGCGGTGAACAGATTGTCAACGTGGGCAGTCCTGACATTAATAATGAAATCCTTTTAAAACTCGCCAAACGTACGAATGAACTGCTCGCCAGAGATGATGTAGACGGAATCGTTATTACTCATGGTACAGATACGCTGGAAGAAACCGCTTATTTCCTCAATCTGGTCGTCAATAGCGATAAGCCTGTGGTTGTCGTTGGCTCCATGCGTCCAGCTACAGCAATCAGCGCCGATGGGCCTTTTAACCTTTATAATGCTGTCAAAGTCGCTGGGGCTTCTGCCTCCAGAGGTCAAGGCGTACTGGTACTGCTAAATGACCGTATCGGTGCAGCGAGATACATTACCAAAACGAACACGACAGCAGTCGATACGTTCAAGTCTGTGGAGCAGGGATACCTGGGAGCTGTTCTGGGAGATCAAGTGTACTACTACAACAAATCTACACACAAGCATACAACTGCTTCTATGTTCGATATTTCCATTCTGACCCAACTGCCTCAGGTAGATATTTTATACGAATATCAAAATAACGGGCGCTATCTGTATGATGCAGCCGTAGCGGCAGGTGCCAAAGGGATCGTCGTGGCAGGCTCCGGCAATGGTTCCTTGTCCAAGACCTCTACAGAAGGTGCTGAGGCAGCAGGTAAAAAAGGAGTCATCATCGCACGTTCCAGCCGTGTAGGGAGCGGGATCGTCTCTCCGTCTACGAAAGACGCAGCGTCCAACTTTGTTTCCACTGACTCGCTCAATCCGCAAAAAGCACGGATTTTGCTCATGCTTGCTTTGACTCAAACACATGATGTTAAAGAAATTCAGTCCTTCTTTAATGAATACTAATAAGAGCCAGCTCACAAAAAAAGGAGCAGCAGTAACGGTGATATGCCGTAACTGCTGCTCCTTTTTCGCAAGACAATGACAACCTACAACTCCATACGGAGGCCCATTGTCTCAGCCTTAATATAGCTTCAAGTTTAAGTTTACCTGTCGGATGCTTAAATCCATACCAGTCAATGGATGACTGATTCCATTTTGCTGCTGCTTGCTTCTTGTCATTCTGCTGCCATAGTAATGGTCTACTGTTAGCTTTCAGTTATTTCCCCTGCTTTTGTTCCAAGGCTGCTTTTAGTAGATCACCCAGGCTGGAGCCAAGAGGCTCCTGCTTTTCATATTGTCTTACCAGCTTCTGCTGTTCACGTTTGTTTACCCGTTGCTTGTCCTTATCCAGCGTCTCGGTAATGCCACAAGGCAGACATCTTACATACAACCCCGCCTTGCCCTCTTTCATTTCCATTTTTTTATGGCACTGCGGACAACGACGATTCGACAAACGTTTTTCTCCCGAACGGCGATAACTGCAATCCGCACTTGGACATACGAGGAACTTGCCCTGTTTGCCCTTCTTCTCCAGAAGCTTTGTACCACAATCCGGGCAATGACTATTCGTCACGTTATGGGGCTTGTATTCGGCACTGCTATTTTTCACAGTGGAAACCAGCTCTTTCGCCATCGCACGAATGGAGTCCAGGAACGGTCCAGGTTGCCCTTGACCACGCGCGATTCGTTCCAGCTCCGCTTCCCAACGTGCCGTCAGCTCTGGTGTTCTTAGCTGTGGAGCTGCCAGCTCAATCAATTGTTTGCCTTTCCCCGTTGGATGCATTACATTTCCCTGACGTTCAATCGTATCCGAGCTAACCAGCTTCTCAATCAGATCCGCGCGAGTAGCAGGAGTACCCAGACCATGCTTCTCCATCTGAGCGAGTAGTGCCGCTTCCGTATACCTCTTCGGCGGCATCGTTCGTCCAGCACGCACAAGGCAACGCCCAACCCGGACAGCATCCCCTTTTTTCAGTTCAGGTAAAATAATGCCACTTCCATTGTCCTCACGTTCCTCTGCTTCGTCGTCCGTATCATAGAGACTTCCGTCATATACAGCACGCCAGCCACTATCTTTTATCGTCGTGCCTTTGACTTGAAACGTTTCCTGCTCTACCGTTACTGCAACCGCTACAGCATCATAGCGAGCAGGTGGATAGAAAAGACTGATAAATCGCCGTGCAATCAGATCATACAGCTTACGTTCCTCCGGGCTTAGCTGATTAAGCAATAATGTCTGCTCTGTAGGGATGATCGCATGGTGATCCGTTACTTTACTGTCATCCACAATTCGCTTTGAGATCGTCAAGCTCTTGCGCAGTAACGGGCGTGCCAAGGAAGCATATGGTCCTACAGCCACACTATTGAGCCGTTCCTTAAGGGTATCCACCATATCGGATGTCAGATAACGGCTGTCTGTACGTGGATACGTGACCAGCTTATGCTGCTCATACAGACGTTGAAGCACATTAGACGTCTGCTTGGCCGAAAAGCCGTAGCTCTGGTTGGCATCCCTTTGTAGCTCGGTTAAATCATAAGCCAACGGGTGTAGCTCATTCTTTTCACTTTTTTTGACACTGGCAACCGTGCCCTTAAAGCCTTCCAATTTGCGGCGCAAAGCCTCGGCTTGAGTACGGTCAAACATGCGTGAATCGCCATTTTCCGCACGCCAAGTTGCCTGAAAATCACCAAAGTCTGCCGTCAATGTATCATATTCCTGAGAACGAAACTGAGTAATCTCCTTCTCACGTTCCATAATCATTCCCAGCGTCGGTGTCTGTACTCTTCCCGCCGAAAGCTGAGCGTTATAGCGACAGGTCAATGCGCGGGTCACATTCAGTCCAATCATCCAATCTGCTTCAGCCCGACAACGAGCCGATTCATACAAACGATCAAACTGCTGTCCAGGCAACAGCTTCGCGAAGCCTTCCTTAATCGCTTTGTCCGTCTGCGATGAAATCCACAAGCGGCGGAAAGGCTTTTTCCAGTTGGCCATTTGTATAATCCAACGTGCCAACAGCTCCCCTTCACGAGCAGCATCCGTTGCCACAATAAGCTCACCAATATCCTGCCGCTTCAGGAGCTGCTGCACAGCCTTGAACTGATGATTGCTTTCCCGCAGCACCTTCAGCTTGGTGCTCTTGGGAAGGATCGGCAGGTCCTCCAAATTCCAGGTTGCATACTTGGAATCATAATCCTCCGGCTCTGCCAGTCCAACCAAATGACCTAACGCCCACGTCACAACATACTTGGGCCCCTCGATATAGCTTTTATGCTTCTCACGACTTCCCATCACACGTGCAATCTCTCTGGCTACGGATGGTTTTTCTGCTAATACTAATACCTTCATGTTACGCCCCTTTCTCTTATATTGTTAATTATACCATCCTCCCATCTTACGATAAATCAAATGCCAACGGCTCCAAAGCCATGATTATATATAGTATTACTATTTTATTACTATTACTTCTACATTTTATAGGAAAGCTTACAAATCAGGCACGCTCCATTTTAACAGCAGACCTGCATAAGTCAGGCCCCCTCCGAACCCATATAACAATACCCGTTGCCCATACCGTAAACGCCCATCATCCAGACCACACTGTAAAGCCAAAGGAATAGACGCCGCCGATGTATTACCATAAAATTCTACACTTGTCAGCGTCTTTTCCAAAGGTATTGCCCCTCGTTCACATATGGATTCGATCATTCTCAGATTCGCGCTATGCGGTACAAACCAGTCAAGGTCCTCATTCTTCATTCCAGCCTGCTCCAATAACCGTTCTACGCCCGCTGGGACAGAGCGAACAGCCCATTTATAAACCTCACGTCCATTTTGAACAAGAAATCCATTAGTTTGCAGCTTTTCCCCATCTAAATAATCAGATAAGCCTGCCCGATAGAGATGAGCTCCCCCTTGCCCATAGGTTCCGATATCTGCGGTCAAAAATGATCCTTTATCCTCGTCATATTCAACAAGAGCAGCCCCTGCGCCGTCTCCAAAAAGGATACAAGTCGTCCGGTCCGTATAATCTGTAATTTTAGACAACGTTTCCGCTCCCACCACTAACACCTTACGGTGTAGCCCCCCTGTAATAAGGCCATTTGCCAGGTGAAGTCCATAGGTGAACCCTGCACATGCTGCACTTACATCCATGGATCCCGTATCTGGAATATTAAAATGTGCCTGAATCCGTGAAGCTGTACTTGGAAAGTAGTAATCAGGTGTACTTGTTGCTACAATGATCATATCAACTTCGTTTATATTTACGTTATAGAGGTTAATCATACGTGTAACGGCCTGAATACATAAATCAGATACATATTGATCATCAGCCGCAATCCGCCGTTCACGCATACCCGTTCGTTGCACAATCCACTCGTCACTAGTATCCACGAGCTTCTCCAAGTCAGCATTCGTCAAAATCCGATCAGGTACATAAGTACCCAGAGCTGTAAGCTTTGCTTTAGAATTCAACAATCTGATCACTCTCCTTTATAATCCTTATTCCTATTATAACACCTGATACTAACACCTGGTACTAATTTATTTCAAAATTGCTTCAATTGATATGAGTTAGTCTCAATTTGTACCTTTCCATTAAGTTAAGTATATAGGTCTTGCCTTTTCAATACAAAAAAAAGAACCACAATCTCAAGGGATTATGGTTCTTCTTCCTATTGCTTGGCGACGTCCTACTCTCCCAGGACCCTGCGGTCCAAGTACCATTGGCGCTGGAGGGCTTAACGGTCGTGTTCGGGATGGGTACGTGTGGAACCCCTCCGCTATCGCCACCAAACATGAATTTACATCGTAAATTCGCCTATGTGTATGTATCTTCTACATACCTTCAAGGTTACACCCTGAAAACTGGATCCGAAACTCCATTGCGTTCTATCTTTAGGATAAGCCCTCGACC
>NZ_JBITPH010000009.1:0-299254 GCF_050467685.1 Paenibacillus sp. NRS-1782 | reverse complement strand
TTGGTTATTCAACAGGCGTGGTATAAGCCAACAGTTTTTCACAGGCTCCTGAAGAAAGAAGGTTGTTTTTTGTGTTAGATACAATGGCGTTGTTGCTACATAATATGCGGGATACGAATCCGCTCATTCACAATATAACCAATATGGTCGTCACTAATTTCACAGCGAACGGACTGCTCGCGCTCGGCGCTTCACCAGTTATGGCACACGCCAAAGAGGAAGTCGCAGATATGGCCCGGATTGCGGGGGCGCTTGTACTTAACATCGGTACGTTGAATGAAGAACTCGTAGAGTCTATGATTGTGGATGGGGTACCCGTGCTGTTAGATCCCGTGGGTGCGGGAGCGACTTCAGATCGAGCTGCTTAATATGCTGTTTGCTATAACGCCGGACGATGTGCGCCAGTACGGTAGGGTGCGCCCGCTAGATCGGATATTCTGAAATCAAGCATAAATCATACGATCTAAACATTTCCTATAAGTATTCCGATAACTATTAAATGGACACCTACTGCTCACACCATATATTGCCAATGGTGTATTGCAGCAGTAGATTTTTGTAAGCTTGCTTACGGGTTAGACAAATACATATTGTTATCAAGGAGAGCATAGATCATGAATAAGAAGCGTTTGCGCCAATGGATGGCTCCGTTCGCAACGGCTACACTGATTTTAAATACGGGATATGGTATCTGGGGAGGGACGGATGCGGTGGCGAGCCAATTCGCTGCTCTGAGTATTGCACCAGCAGAGGTGAACAATCTGACAGCGGCCCCGTTAGATACAACAAGGGTGAATTTGTCTTGGACCAACCCGTCTGACATCAATTTTGACCATGTAAAGGTGATCGGTGTCAGCAACGACGTGTATGTAGATAACATTCTAAGTAACTCTTATACACTGAGCGGCTTACAGCCGAATACGACATATACCTTCCGAGTAAAGACAGTGGGTAAGAGTGGGAGTGAATCTCAAGGTAATATAATACAGACTAAAACAGCTTCCGTTGATGCTCCTGTGGACAAGACACCACCAGGAGAGGTAAGCGGGCTGACAGCGGCGAATGTGGGCTACAACACTTTTACTGTGAATTATATATTACCGAAGGATGCTGACCTGAGCCAAGCCATTATCTATTTAAATGACAAAGAGGTGCAGCGAACTACAGGGACGTCCTATACGTTCAGTGGATTGATTGCTTCGACAAACTATAAAGTAACAGTTAAAACAGTGGACAAATCCGGCAATATATCTGGAGGGGTCAGTATTCCGGTTACGACTACAGCGCTCACCGTCGATACAGTGCCAGAAGTAACAGGAGCTTCTGTGACATCAGTTAATAACTATAGCGCTACTGTTTCCTGGACGAGGCCCAGCGGAATCAATACGGTCAGTCTGTATAAGGACGGACAGCTGGTAACCGATTCAACGGGAACATCCTATACATTCAACAATCTTTCGGCAAGCCAGACATATACGTTTATGATCAAGTCCAAGCGAAGCACAGGTGCATTGTCCTCTGGTGTGAGGCTGACTGCAACAACGAACAGCACGTCCTCTAATTCGTCGGAAGTATCCAATCTTGAAGTAGATAGCAAGAGTGATACCTGGATCAAAATTACTTACGATATGCCGAGTCAGGCCGAAAAAGTGAAAATATATGTTGATGGTGATTATAGGGGCACTACATCCTCTGAATCCTACAAAATTACGGATTTACGTGAAGGACGCTGGTATGAGATTAGGGTCACAAGCGTCAATAGAAGTGGAAGGGAATCAAGCGGTGTAAAGATCTCAGAACGTGCAGATAGTTATAGCTATTCCTCGTCATCATCTAGCTCATCGAACTATGAGAAAGCAAGAGATTTGATGCGAATTGCGGAAAACAGTCTGAATGCCTCCGACTGGCGCTCTGCCAGAGACGCAATCAGTGATCTGCCGAGCGGGACACGTAAAAGCGATCTTCTGGATCGGCTGGAAATTATTCGCAATAGAGCGATTGGTACCAGTAGTTCATCGACCGGGACAAGCTCAACTACATCGACTTCTGGCACAGCGTCTTCAAACTCTAACAATGCGTTTTCCTCATATTCAACTTCATTCACCCTGACACCAGGATCTACATCGGCTTATGTCGATGGTCGTACTACGATGATGGCTCAGGCACCACGAGTAATAAATGGGGTAACGATGGTCCCGTTGCGCTTTATCGGTGAACGAGTGGGTTACCAAGTGAACTATGATAAAGCGACCAAAAAGATTATCATGAATCGCCTTACCGATGGCAAACAAGTGGTGCTTCAAGTCAAGAATTCGACCCTTGCAGTGTACGAGTTAAACAACTCTCGGAATTACTCGACGAACATCACAGCTCCGGTTATTATTAACGGGCACACGCTCGTTCCATTACGGGTCATTAGCGAGCTTTCGGGCTATCAGGTGAACTATAATGCTCTATCCAAACAAATCACGATTACAAAATAACTGCTTCTGTGAAAACAATTTCAAAATAAAAAATTTGGAACTCAACTTGTCGAGAAACCCGGTCATTTCCATGACGTAGGGTTTCTCTTTTTTGTATGAAAGCCCGCGATTTACGCGAGTTCTTTTTGAAGATAAGCATCAATTTTTGCGAGGGCTTCTTCTGTACCGCCGGATTGCTGGAAGCTATCATTTATTTTTTGTATGCCTTTTTTATACGCTGCGTTCGATGTCACTTCATGTACGGCCTCTCTTAACGAATGTGCATTGATATGCTCTTTGGTTATTCGATAGCCAGCTTGAAGTTCCGTTAACCGCTGCGCGACCAACGGCTGATCCTTGTCCTGGGGCAGTACGACCAAGGGAACATTGAAGTGAATCCCTTCATTCACGCTGTTCATTCCACCATGAGTAATGAATACATCTGCATGACGTAATACCTCTAATTGGGGAACATAAGGAGAAATAATAAAGTGCTCAGGGGCCGGATTGATTTTCGTAAAGTCAGCCTTCTCGCCAGCTGCAATTACAACCATGCCTTCAAAATCGGCAAAAGCTTCAATACAGGTGTTAAAAAAGTCTTCAACATGATCCAAAACCGTGCCCATCGAAATATACAGAACCTTGTTATTTTGTAATACATCCAAAGGAAAAGAATGTTCCCCTTTGCGCTCAGGGAAGCTCGGACCGATAAAAAGGTTCTCCTCACCAAAACGGTCACCGTCCGGTTGGAAATATCGGCTGGTATAAACCACATTCAGCTCCCCTGAATTGTTCATAAATTGAACCATATGCTTGGGAGCAACCCCGAATCTTTCTTTCATGAGATGCAGTGAAGTCGTGGCATGTTCATCAAGCTGAAACGGCACTTTTACGTCAGAGCTAAAGAGATTGCTAGCCATCCGATTCTTTGAAATTAAAAAGGATGGTGATGAAGCAATACCTGGGATATTCAAATAATCTCTAACTAATTCACCAGCTCCGAATCTATCATAGAATACAAAGTCAAAATCAATATTTTCGGATAACTTCTGAGTAATTGCCAATATGTCCAGCGAAGTCTGAATATGAATGTTCAAAAATGCGTTCAATCCGTCCGGAGATGCAGTGTTGATGGAAGCAGTCCTGATCAGATCGGGGTGCAGGTGAACCGTTGCTCCAACTGCTTCGAGTCTGTCCTTGTATTTCTCAGTTGTAATGTAATGTACCTGATCTCCCCGTGCTGCAAAAGCCTGCGTAATCCCTATCGTAGGGTTCACATGTCCTTCTGCCGGAAAGTTAACCATTAATATGTGTAGCATTCATCATCACTCCTTTACTCATCGTTAGAGACCGCAGTTTTCACTGAATCTCTCTATTTATAATAATAACAATAATATTTATATTTACAAATGATATCCTTTCAATATTCCTCTTAAGGTCTCTCAGCACACCGTAAGAAGCCATCTATACTGTTGCGAACTTAGCAGCAGCTCTGCCCGTTTCCGTCCGATTTTGCTTACCTGGCTAACTGCGATTGTCGGGATGATCCCCCCATTGCTACGATGGGAGAAGCTGAAACGGAAGCATAAGAAGGAAATGTAAACAAATAACGATACAACGAATAGTAAGAGTAGTCTTATTCATCAAAAGCAGTATAAACAGATTTTGGATGGTACTAAAGGAGAGAATTGTATAGGTGTTCTTTTTTAGCCCACACCCTATTCTATTCTTGTTCATATGATGAAAGACAAACAAGTAGAAAAGAGGGCGACCCTTGAATAAAAAAGAGACCAGAAATGGTGTTTCCATTATTGCATGAACCTGCAGTTATACCGAAACCGCGTTAGGGGCTCTGCCCATGTTACCGTATATCAAGTTCCTGAAAACATATCATTAGGGCAATGTTTAAATGCTGGAATGATGAGGGACCGACTCTCTTTGGTCGCTAAATTTGATGATGATGACTACTACTCGCCGTTTTACTTGAAGGAGCAGGTTAAAGAGCTAAAGCGCACCAAGAGTGATATTGTGGGCAAGCATTCTTGCCTTGTTTATTTGAGTGCTTCCAATTTGAGGAAATGCAGAAAAAAGGGATTCAAAACGTATGCTACATCTCCTTTCAATTATGTATACCAGCGGAGACAGAACAAAAAGAGCCATACGTGGAGAGCGGGAGACGATTTTTATATAGAAGGGAGCCGATTGGTAGTGATAACGGATCATTACCGTTTGATCGCAGACAAAGAGGTTTAAAGAAGAGATAGCAAAACACTTCAAGTACCGATGGTCTGCTCATTCTACTGGATAATTTTCATCTTTCGTAAAAAATTTGAATGCCAGAAATTATATTTAACCACTAATGTCACTCGGCCTTAAGCTAAGAAGACAAGGGACAAGAAGGGATGGTATGGTATGGTATGTTCTGTCACGATATGGAGAAGGCACAAAGAGTTATCATAGTGGCATCTAAGTGTTCAAATTCCTTGAAATAAAGAGGTCTGAGCAAATATTAGTTGAATTTTAGAATTCAATAAATGACAAAGTTGCAATTGTTACAGGATCTGGGACGGGAATAGGCAGGGCTTATGCAGAATTTAATGAAGAATCAGGAAAAACCTAATACTGCGAGTGCAACCGGCGTTAAAGGTATGGAGACTTTTGCTGCTTATGGTTCTCAAAAAGAAGCTATTCGTGGATTGACACGTGTATGTGCCACTGAACTAGGGGCATTTAAAATAACGTGTAATGTGATCTGACCAGGTGCATTAACTGAGGCATCCAAGATGTGGAAAAAGGCTTTCCCTGATGAATATGCCGCAGCAGTGACACCTCAACCGATTAAACGATTAGGTGATCCCAAAAAAGATATTGCTCCTGTAGTCATGTTCCTAGTATCTGACGATGCACAGTTTGTTACAGGACAAGCCATTGGCGTTGAATGCTCTCTTAATAGGCGTGAGGAAAAAAATAATTTTACTTCATGAGGTTAGCTAGTATGAATACTGGCTGGCCTTTTTCGCATGAGTTGGGAAGGACCTGGAGCGATCACACCATCAGACAAATGAGGCCGATCAGCCAGCTCAGTCTTACAAAAATGAACTCAAAAGGAGAAAGTACACTGTCCTGTTCAATATGTGCTCACATCGGTCCTCATAGTCTGGGAATTCGCAATATCCTGAAGCCAATCTAAAGCACAAAGACGTTGTTTACGCTCTTAATTGATCCAGGAACAATTTCTTCAGGATCTTGAACTGTTCTGCCTCTTCTACCTGGGTATGAAATGCCGAAATGCCATTCAGCATGGCCATTTTCTTGGAAAAATTACCAAAAACGTTCATCATGGTAATGATGGTATCGGTAGTCATATGGTCCGTCCTTACGGAGCCGTCTTGCTCTCCAAGTAAGGCAAGCTCGCTGAAAAGTGCGATCAGTTTGTTGTATTGTGCCTGATAGATTTCTAAATCTTCCAGAGGTTCTTTTGACATCGAAACGTAACATTCAAATGCTTCAATAAGTTTAGAGTTTCGTTGATGCTCTGTGTTCTGAAAAAAGATGAGCGCACCGAAAATTCTGTCCAGCTTGTCGTAACAGTTGCCTTTGCCCCTAACAATTTCCGATAACACCTCAAATTCGGATTGGACAATCCTGGAAGCTACGGACACAATCAATTTCTCCTTTTTAGGGAAATAACGGAAGATGGTAGCTACGCCCAAACTCGCCTCCTTGGCGATTTCCTGCATCGTAGCTTGTTCAAACCCTTTATGGGTAAAAACGATCTGGGCTGCTTCAATAATATTTCTACGTCGCGTTATTCTCAGATTGCTGCGCTCATGTTCAAGTCTTTGACTAGGTTGAATGAGGAAGACCTCCTTACAGGATTTAGCTTCAATTATGCTAGCAAAGATGCCTCTTGCTTGTCAATGAACATGCTTGTATTAAACATAGCGAAGTACACAGATTAACTTTTACCTGGCTCACGAAGCAAAGTTGAACCTGCAGCAAGATACGAAGCTTTTCCAATCTAAGTATCTCTTCAATATGGAAGTGTTCTGCGTGGCCATAACTTTGGGTATAGTTGCACCCTCATTCTCAAAATGATATTATTACTATCATGATGATAGCTAAAATATCATTTAAAAAAACATATTAACTTTACTGGAGGATGAGCCCAATGGCATACAATGAAAATATTAAAATTGGTAATTTATTAAACCATGAGGAAGCGTTTGCTGTACTGCAAAAACATTTGCCTGAATTTGTAAAAGAACCAACATTTAAGATGGCTTCCAATTTCACTTTGGATCAGCTGGCTGCCCTTCCTCAAGTGGACATTCCCCTTTCTACACTAGAAGCAATTAAGAATGATTTGGCTCCAATTGTGTTTGTAGTAGAAGAAACTCCACAAACCCACGCTGCTCCTTCTTCCAGAAAAAATGATGCTTCGCTTGAGGGTAAAGTCATCACCATCACAGGTGCAGGAAGCGGAATTGGCCGGGCAAGCGCAGTGCTGATGGCATCAAGAAAGGCCAAGCTGGTGCTGGTTGACTTCAATACTGCTACAGGAGAAGAAACGCTGGAGCTTGTTCGTAAAAATGGTGGGGAGGCCGTTTTTGTTCAAGCTGACGTATCCCGAAGTGAGGATGTTCAGAACTATATACAGAAAGCAATTGAAACTTATGGGAAAATTGATGTGGCATTTAACAATGCTGGTATTTTGCAAAAATTCCAACCCTTTCATGAAATCTCGGAAGAAGAATTTTCGCGGGTGATTGATGTTAATCTGAAAGGGATATTCTTTGGAATGAAGTATGCCCTGCAAGTGATGGAGAAACAAGGCTACGGTCATATCATCAATACCGCATCTACGACTGCAATACGTGCCGAGCACAGTTTGGCTGCCTACACTGCAAGCAAGCACGGAGTTGCAGGTTTAACAAAAGCGGCTGCAATTGAGTATGTGAGAAAAGGAATTCGCATAAATGCCATCTGTCCTGGGGGAGTGGCTACAACCTTAACAGCGGCTGTTCCTCAATCACTGCAAGAAAGCGGTTATGTACCAGAAGAATTCCCGAATATGCGGATTGGGCGTTATGCAGAGCCTGAAGAACTAGCTGAACTGGTTGCTTTCATGGCCTCGGATGGCTCAAGTTATATGACGGGGTCCATAATTGTGGCCGACGGCGGTCTTACGCTCTGATTCGAGATAGCAACAAAAGAAAATAAATGTCGCATGGTTTCACACTTGAGTGAATTTATGTCGGTTATAAGGCTTCAGCAGAGGCACATCGCAGCAAGCGATGTGTCTCTGGTTTTTTTTATGTGACGGATCGTACAATCAACCACAGACCATGAAAATGTTTGGGCTGGAAGACTGCTCACGAGTCCTTTTTAGAAGAACTGTCGCACTTGGCTTGACAATCCGTCATATAAAAAAAATAATAACTATAATAAATAGAATTGACTGGCATTTTTCACATTACAGGGGGACTTCATATGGGCATACGATTCCCACATATTTCTTGGAACTCTATTCGTTTAAAGCTGGTTGTAGGATTATTTGTCGTTACAGTACCGCTTCTAGCACTGCTTATATACAACCATCATTACAGTATAAATGTTGTGCGTAACCAAGTGGCAATCTCCAATAAAAACTTGATTTCTTTATATATGGGTGAGATTGATGCTCGATTGGAAGTTGTGGAGAAAAATATACTCGGCCTGGCTACAACCAATTATGATATTCAGTCCATGGGTATGCCTAACTCTGAAGATGAGTATCAGCTTGCGAAATACAAAGTTTCGTTATATTTATCAAACAATATTCTTTTTAATGAATCAATTGATGCTTTTTTCGTATTTAATCATGAACGTCAAGATTTACTTGATGGTTTCCAGTCTTCTGTTGCCTACTCAGAAAGAATGCAGGTTGAAAAAAATCTTGTACAGCATTTAAATCAGCTTGCAAATTCTTCCGAACAGGCATCTCATAACTGGTATGTTAAAAAAATCGGGAACACGTACTATATTCTTCGTACCATAAAATCAGGTAACCTTTATATAGGAGCTTGGGTAAATGCGCAGACCCTCCTAGGTCCTATGAATTTGATTAATTTAGGAGCTAATGGTCATGCGCTGCTCGTTAATTCTCAAGGGGATCCTTTGGTTAGTGCCAATTTCCTTCAGGATGATCAGGTTGATCTTTCAAGAGGATTTCAACAATATTATTTAACTGGAAGCAAGAAAAATTGGTTGGTTGTGGGTAAACCTTCTCAGGTGGGTAAATTCAGTCTGGTCGCCATTATTCCAAATGAACAGATTCTGCAAAACTTGCCAAAGATAACTTATTTGATTGAATGGATATCATTCGCATCCATAGCTTTATTACCACTGAGTTTATTATTTCTCCATCGGGCAGTATTAGTTCCAATTAAACGTCTGATTTCAGTCATGAATAAAATCAATAAAGGGCATGTTAATGTTAGAATAGAGAACTACGGTGCTCCAGATGAGTTTATCATGGTAAATCAAACCTTTGATAAGATGATATCGCAAATAGAGGAATTAAAAATCAATGTCTATGAAGAGCAATTGAGCAAGCAGAAGGCGGAGCTACAGCACCTTCAACTTCAGGTCAATCCTCATTTTTTTATGAATTCATTAAACATATTGTTTAACCTGGCACAAGTGAGGAATTATGAGCTTATTCAAGAAATGACTTTGTGTTTAGTTAATTATTTCCGTTTCATGTTTCGCAGCAACCTTTCCTTTGTTACTTTGCAGGAAGAATTACAGCATGTGATAAATTACATTCGGATTCAGGAAATGCGATTTCCTGATCAATTGACATGTAGAATAGATTGTCCAGACTTTTTGAAAAGTTTACAGATCCCTCCGTTGTTGATTCAAACCTTTCTTGAAAATTCGATTAAGCATAGTGTTACATTAGAGGAACCTTTGCATTTATCTGTAAGCCTAGACTTAAAGGAAACTGGTTTAAGCCCTTATGTTGAAGTCGTTATTCGCGATACAGGGAAGGGCTTTTCAAATGACGTATTAGCTGATATTCGCTCGGGAAATCGAGTGATAGACGAGAAAGGAGAACATATCGGGATCTGGAATGTTAAGAAGAGATTATTACTTTTATACGGTGAGGAAGCTTCAATATCGTGTTATAATGGCTACCCGAACGGAGCAGTAGTGGAAATCAAGCTTCCTTATGAGGAGGAAGGTTAGAAGGGTGGGCCAAATGACTTATGTACCAAATATTAATTGTTGATGATGAAATCCATGCGGTAGAAGGAATTCGCTCAGGCATTGATTGGAATAAATTAGGAATTACAGCAGTCTTCACTGCTTATACCGTCAAACAAGCAAAGGAACTGTTTGAGAGAGAGCACATTGATATCATGCTCTGTGATATTGAAATGCCACAGGCATCAGGGCTAGAATTGACAGAGTGGGTAAGAGAACAATATCCGAAAACAGAAACGATATTCCTGACTTGTCATGCTGATTTTAAATACGCCAAGCAAGCCCTTCGGCTAGGAAGTCTGGATTATATTCTAAAGCCAGTGCCTTTTGAAAAGCTCGAAAAAGTGATAGAAAAAGCGAAAGGTAAGATCATTAAGGAATCAGAAATTGTCCAATACAGCCAGTTAGGACGACTCTGGTTTCAACATCGACCGATGCTAATCGAACGCTTCTGGCAGGATATACTGAATCAAACAGTCCCATCAAACTCGAAATCCGTAAGTCGCGCTGCGGCAGACCGAAATATTCCCTACATTGAAGAGAAGTTTTTTATACCTATTCTTATAAGCATTCAGAGATGGCACAAGCCTTTAAGTCTGCGAGAGGAAAAAATACTGGAGTATGGACTCAGAAATTCTGCAGAAGAAATCCTGCTTGGACCTAGCCATGATGGTTTGATCATTGAGTTGAATAACAGAAGAATGCTTGCCATATTATCAGTGGAAGCCAAACAAAATTTTTTATTGGATGTGGAAGAAGCATTTCAGCATTATATTAAGGAATGCAGCCAATATTTTTATTGTGATATTTCCTGTTATGTTGGAGAAAGAGTTCATGGTCATGAGATGTTAGGAATGGTAAATAAACTCAATGAAATGGAAAAAAACAATGTTGCTTACAACAATAAAGTTTTCTTGCTCTCTAGCCCTCAAGCCCATCCCTCCATATATAAGTCTGCCAATATAGATCTGTGGTCGGTTATGTTAATGGAGGGCGCGTTTGATGAGGTACTGATTGAAGTATTGCAGTATATAAACGGGTTCGAGAAGGAAAGTTTAAATGCTGATCTTTTGAATCGATTATATTTGGATTTTCAACAGATGTTGCATTTTGTCCTTCATTCAAAAGGAATCCAAGCGCATCAACTTTTTGGAGATTCCCACTCTCAGGAGTTAGCTACAAATGCATCCCGCTCCGTGACCAATTTGCTTGAATGGTTGAAACATATTGTAAATATGGCAAAGGAATATGTACGTTCTCTTGAGCAGAGCCAGAGCGTGGTGCAAAGAGTAATCCAATTTATCAAGCTTCATATCTCAGAGGACCTATCCCGTGAAGAGATTGCCAATCATGTTTTTTTAAATCCTGATTATTTGACTCGTATTTTTAAAAAAGAAACTGGAATGTCCGTATCGGAGTATATGTTTCAAGAACGGATGAGTCTTGCTCAAAAACTTCTCACGAAGACCGATATGCCCATCAGTGCCGTTGCATCCCATATCGGATATTCTAATTTCTCCCATTTTTCACGAATGTTCAAGAAACATACGAATTTGAATCCCAATGAATTTCGTCATTCGTGTCATCAAACCTCGGAAGAAGCCAAGCCATTAAATGAATAGCCAATAATGTGCGAAAATTAAAGAAATTTTAAAACTTCATCTTTGTGCTGAGCAAAACAACTAGATGAAATGAGCGAAAAAGTCTATAACTGATGTATAAAACCGGCCAAGATATCCTGGCCGGTTTTATAATTTGCAAAGGAGAAGATGTGGTCGGTAAAGTGCAACTCCAAAGTCGGCGAAACAGTAGAGGCAACAACTCCATACTACTAAAATAAGATTATATTATGATTTACATGGCTAGAGGTGGAAGGGGAATATTTATAATTCTCTGGCAAACCCGAATTGTGTTTTAGTGAGATGTGGCGAGATGTTCCGTTTAATTTATGTGTATTTTGATAACGCTTACACTAGGCTGTGTATTTCGTTAAGGTACAACACTCGGCTTGATTAAAAGCTAATTCGTAAAAAAAGGATGATTGACATGATTGGTACTTGGCATTTTTTACTCAAAACACCAGAAGCAAAATTGAAAATGCAGTTTATTATTGAGAAGCAGCCGACCTATAAATTATCTGTAGTAATGGAGCCTGTTCCACTGCCGATTGAAATTAATACAATTACAGTCAAAGAAAACGTTCTAACAGCTAATGGTACTTCTCCTCTTGTACCTGATGAACCCATTGAATTTGAACTTACCTTCGAAGATCAGGAGTTCTACGGCAAAATCAAACTTCCCTATCAGGAGGCATTCTCCATAAAAGGAGCTAAAGGACCGGGTCCCTCCCTTGCGGACGATCTAATTGCCGAGTTGGCTACTTATCGTAAGCAGGGTGTGAAGCAACGGAATGATGCCGAGATACGTCAGGCTGTAGAGGAGCTTCTTGGCAAAATGTCTGTCACTGAAAAAATCGGTCAGATGAGCCAATGTATGGCCTCCAATATTTCCTTGGGGTCTGAGATTGAATCCGATCCACCGGAAAAATTGATTACAGATGGTCGAGTTGGCTCTGTGCTTGGAGCTCTGGGAAGCAGTCGTGCGTTTGATCTGCAAAAAATCGCCGTAGAGCAATCCCCGAATGGGATACCATTGTTTTTTAACTTTGATGTAATACACGGGTTTCAGACTATCTTTCCAGTGCCACTTGCCTGGTCTTGCAGTTGGAATATGGAAGCTATCAGAGAAGCCTGTGCCATTAGTGCCAAAGAAGCTAGTGCCAGTGGTATTAACTACAACCACGGTCCTATGGTGGACGTTACGAGAGACCCACGATGGGGTCGAGTCGTAGAAGGCGCAGGGGAGGACCCTTACCTAGGGAAATTGATTGCACAAGCACAAGTTGAAGGCTATCAAGGGAACGATTTATCTGATCCAGACACAATTATCGCTTGTTTAAAGCATTTCATCGCTTACGGAGCTGCTGAGGCAGGACGGGATTACAATACGGTAGACATTTCGGAAGGAACCTTGCGTAACGTCTATTTACCTCCGTTCCAAGCAGGGATAGAAGCCGGAGCCGGATCAGTGATGAATTCCTTTAATATTTATCAAGGCGTTCCCGTAGCTGGCAACCGCTACCTTCTTAATGATCTGCTTCGCAAGGAGCTTGGTTTTGAAGGCGTATTACTTTCCGACTATGGTGCCATTGACGAGATTGTCGCACATGGTAACGCTAAGGACAGTAAAGAAGCGGCGAAGAAAGCTCTTGATGCTTCATTGGATATTGAGATGGTAACTCGTTCTTATGACCAGTTGGCGGATTTAATTGAACAGAATGTCGTTTTAGAAGAACAATTGAATGAGGCAGTACGACGTATCCTGACCTTGAAGTATAAGATTGGAATTATGGATAACCCGTTTGGCTACATTCGTCCAGAGAAGGAACAGGAATATCACTTTAGTGCGAAGCATTTGGAAGAAAGTCGGCGTTTGGCAGAGCAATCCATCGTATTGTTAAAAAATAACGATGTTCTCCCGATTGCAAGCACAGATCAGAAGGTAGCCATAATTGGTCCTTTCGGTGATACTTCAGACCTGCTTGGACCGTGGCAGTATTCACGCTACACAGAAGAAACTGTTACACTTCGTCAAGGAATCGAACAACAAGGAATCTCCGGGTCTAATCTGCTGATTGAAGCAGGATGCCATGTAGAAGAAGCGATGGATGGAGGATTGGAGCGGGCCATTACAGCCGCAGAACAAGCAGACATCATTATCCTTGCACTTGGCGAGAGCAGTGAAATGTCCGGTGAAGCCGCGTCTCGCATGGACATATCATTGCCGAAGGTGCAGCAAGAGCTGGCAGAGGCTATTGTGCGGATAGGTAAGCCCACCGTACTTGTGTTGACTAACGGGCGTCCCCTTGTGCTGGATTGGTTTGAGCGTCATATGGATGCCATTGTCGAAACTTGGTTCCTGGGTTCTCAAGCCGGGCATGCAATCGCCGATGTACTCTTTGGGAAATACAATCCATCCGGCAAATTGACGATGAGCTTTCCAACTCATTTAGGGCAAGTCCCGATGTACTACAACCATTTCAGTACAGGAAGACCTGTCACAGAAAAAAATAAAAATGACAAGTTTTTTTCAAGATATATTGATGGTTCCAATGAACCTCTTTACCCTTTTGGCTATGGTCTAAGCTATACAACAATTGAGTATTCTGAGATTCGCTTATCCCAAAAGCAGATGACTACTTTGGAGACGATTATCGCCAGTGTTAAGGTCACAAATACCGGAGTAGTATCAGGCGAGGAAATCGTCCAGATGTACATTCAGGATGTATACGGTAGCGTGGTTCGTCCTGTAAAAGAACTCAAGGGGTTTAAGAAGGTGACCTTAGCAGCAGGGGAAACACAAGAAATTCACTTCCATATTACTGAAGCAGATTTGGCGTATTGGAACGCGGACAAGGAGCTTGCAGCTGAACCAGGGGATTTCAAGGTTTATATCGGATCGAATTCCCGTGACGTGAAACAAGCCGATTTTGAACTCTCTTGATCTCAAGGCTTTTACAATAAACCAGGCATCTAAGCAGAAAGGCTGAAAACAAAATGGAACGAGAGCTAACAACCAGACAGTTGATTGGAGATGCTTTAGGACAATTTTCATTAAATGCTGTGACGATGTTGATGTCATTATTGATGTTCTTTTACACGGAAGTTGTAGGTGTTTCGGCAGGTCTTATCGGGACAATACTGTTATTAACCAAGGTCATTGACTCCGCGGCCGATATCGGTATGGGTTACATCGTGGACAGAACTCGCTCCAAGCATGGTCAAGCACGTCCTTGGCTATTATGGATGACCATTCCGATGTTCGTATTGACTGTACTGGTGTTCATTGTACCTAATATAAGCGACGGCGGGAAAATAGCATACATCGTTATAACGAATCTATTATTCTATATTTGTGTGATTACTCCGACTTCAATCCCTTATGCAAGTTTAATGGCATTAACAACGAGAAGCAATGAGGATCGCTCTATAATGGGCTTATTTCGGGCCGTCGCCTCATTTGTTTCGGGTGGTGTTGTCACAATTGCCTTTATTCCTGTAGTTAATATGTTAGGTGGAGGGCAAAAAGAATGGATCTTTTTAGCTTCGGTAATAGGATTAATTTCATCTGTCGGAATTTTTATTGCCTATAAATCTACGAGGGAAAAATATAACACGGAACAATTAAAGCAAGAAGGGGAGATCAAGAAGACCCTTTCTCTACTGACAGGTGCAAAATTACTTTTTTCAAACAAATATTGGCTGGTCACTTTTTTGTTAGGATTCTTCACTAATATCTCATTTGGCATGGCTAGCTTATCTGGTATGTACTATGCCAAATACATCTGGGGTAATGTAAATTTAGTGGGAATCCTGGGTGCAATAACGCTTCTCCTAAATCTTTTAGTGTTTGCCATTTCCGTCCCTATTATTAAACGTTGGGGTCAACGGAATACAGCTGTCGTCGGATTAATTGTAGGTATTGTAGGTAGCGTAGTTCGTATCATTGATCCACACAGCATTACGATTGGTGTCATTGGATCTGCGTTGCAATCGTTCGCCATGATTCCCTTGATGGTCGTCATGATGCCGCTTATTACCAGTACGATTGAATATGGAGAATGGAAGCATGGTCAACGGATCGTTGGATTAACCAATAGTATTAATTCTCTGGGCAATAAGGTAGGTACGGCCCTTGGAACTGCGCTTATCGGCTGGCTTCTAGCCTGGGGACATTTTCAAGAAGGAGCAGCTGTGCAAACGGAGTCAGCAAATTCTATAATTATAGTTATGGGTATCTATGTTCCGCTTGTATTGTATATAATTATGGCCGTTTTACTTTACTTTTACTCTCTGGAAAAACAATATACCCGTATACTGGATGATTTATCTAAAAGACGGAGTCCAATAGAGTAACCATGGCGTTGCCGGATTAACGAATGTACAGCAAATGAATGATACAATATGGTAGGAGGTTTATAAATGATTTATAAAGATGCAAGTAAGTTGATTCATGACAGAGTCAGCGACTTACTTGAAAGAATGACATTAGAGGAAAAAGTAGCCCAATTATTTTGTGCAACTGTAGAAGATGGAGAGGACAGTCTTGCTACTCTGAAAGAAAGTATGAAGGACGGGATTGGCACCCTAAGCTGTCTTAATGTCTCCTTAACAGGCGATAATAAGAAAGATATTCATAAACTAAGAAGTATACAAAAATATCTTATGGAAGAAACAAGATTAGGCATTCCAGTGCTCATTCATAATGAGGGGATAGCAGGAGCCCAGATACCGGGAGCGACGACTTTTCCGCAATCTCTTAATCTGGCTTCAACTTGGGAGCCTGAATTGGCTCGGAAAATGGGTGAGGTCGTAAAAAGGCAACTGCTGTCCTATGGTTTTAGGGCCGTACATTCTCCTCTTTTTGACTTGGGTAGAGATCCAAGGTGGGGAAGAATCGGCGAAACCTATGGAGAAGATCCTTATTTAGTTGCTCAAATGGGGGTGGGCTTTGTTAGCGGCATCCAAGGAGACAATGAAGTGATGTCTGCAGCCAAACACTTTGTCGGTTATGGAAATGCCGAAGGTGGCAGGAACGGTGGAGAACAGCAAATCGCAGAAAGAAGACTGCTGGACACGTATTGTTTCCCGTTTGAAGCGGCAATACATGAATCCAATCTGATGGGTGTCATGAATAGTTATGGCATCTTGAATGACCAAGCAGTGTCTACGTCAAAATGGTTGCTGACAGACGTCCTCAGAGATAAATTAGGATTTAATGGACTAGTTGTTGCGGATTATGGCAGTATCAGTCATGCTAATTCGCGATATCGGGTGGCACAAGACCCGAAAGAAACAGCTATTCTGGCGCTTCAGGCTGGAATGGACGTCGAGCAGCCTAATAACTATTGTTATAAGCACTTAGTTGAAGCTGTAAACTCAGGGGAGATTGAAGAGTTCTATGTTGATCGTTCCGTAAGAAGGGTTCTTGAAACCAAATTTAAGCTAGGCCTTTTCGAGAATCCTTACGAAGTTGGAGATTTCTTTGAAGAAATTAACAAGGCAGAGAATCAGATTTTATCTCAAGAGATAGCTGAGAAATCCATTGTTATGGTAAAAAATGAAGATCATATATTGCCATTAAAGAAGGAATTGAAAATTGCGGTTATTGGCCCATCTTCAGACAACAAAACGAACTTCTTTGGAGGATATTCATCGGTTGGTTCTGCAAGTACCAAAAGTAGTGATTTCGATAAATCCGAAGAAGACCACTATTTAAAAATAGCTTATGCTGGCGCCATTACTGAACATAAAGACGCATTCAAACCGTTAGGCATTGAATTTGAGGACCAACCGACACCGGAACAAAAAGAAATCATCATGAATTTAATAAAGCAAGGCCGAAGGGAGCATACTTCATCCAATAAGGTGTATGAAACGACGGAAGAATTTACGCAAACATTCTATCCGAATTGTAAATCCGTCAAGGACTTTTTGGAAGAAGAGTTTGGAAAAGATAATGTATTACATGCAAAAGGGTGTAATATTCTCCAGCCCATTGATGGTGGGATAGATAAAGTTAAAGAGGCTGTCCTACAGGCGGATATTGTGATTGCTGTATTAGGTGGAAAAGAAAGTATGATTGATCCTGAGGCAACCTGTGGAGAAAATAAAGATAATAGCAATATTCATCTTGAGAAACCACAGTTGGAAATGATGGAAGAAGTGTTCAAGTTGAATAAACCGGTCATATCCATCATTATTGATGGTAGACCATTAGCAACTCCTGCTATAAGTGAACAAAGTAAAGCAGTCTTGTATTCATGGCTTCCTGCACAGTCCGGGGCAGAAGCAATCGTCAACATTCTTACAGGAAAAAGAAATCCAAGCGGGAAGCTACCAGTGACAATTGTAAAAGAAGCAAGCCAAATTCCGATGTATAACAGCAGATTGCCATTCTATGTCGAAATAGATGACTGGGCCGAATTTATTGATCCTAGCAGCAACACACCGCTCTACCCATTTGGTCATGGATTAAGCTACACACAGTTTGAATATAGTGATTTGAGTCTGGACAGTACGGTTCAGTCCGATGGAGAATTGAGCCTGAAATTTAAGGTGAAAAATGTAGGAACATTTAGAGGTGATGAAGTCGTACAGATGTATATGAGGGATTGTGTAAGCAGTGTTGTAAGACCAGTTAAACAACTTGTTGGATTTGCTCGTATTAGCCTGGATGTTCAAGAAACGAATGAAATTACTTTTAAGGTCAATATGAAACAACTGGCATTCCATGATTTAAACATGGATCAGATCGTGGAACCAGGGAAGATAGAAGTGTTTATTGGAGCTTCATCTCAGGATATTCGATTAAAAGGTGACTTTTGTATTGTTGGTGAGAAAATGATTATAAAAAGAAAGGTGTTTTCATCAAGGGTAACAGTAAACAAAACTGTGGAGTGATAAAAACATTTAGTTGGTTATGATGTGTAGGTAATGGTAGACTAAAAAAGTGGACACCTTAAATTTAAGGTGTCCACACAAGTAGAAGTAAACTGTACATAACCATGAAATCGAAAAAACCATTAGTGGGGGATAACAATGAGAAAAAGAATGAGCTTAGTAAGTGCTCTTCTTGTCTTCACGCTGATATTATCCGCTTGTAGCGGTAATGATGTTGAAAAGGCAAAATCAGCCGATACTAAGGCAGATGGAACAGTGGAGTTAACTGTCGCATTTCCAATTTTCGGTGCTGCACCGAAGGATATCTCTCTCGTTCAAGATGCCATCAACAAAATCGCCCAGAAGAAAATTAATGTTACGGTTAAACTATTACCGATCGGCTTTGGGGATTGGCAGCAGCAAACCAATTTAATGTTCTCCAGTAATGCAAAGCTTGATTTAATTCCCACAATTTATAACTACAGTTCATTAGTATCAAAAGGTCAACTTATTCCTCTAGACGAACTTCTGACAAGACAGGGGAAAGGAATTACCCAAGCGTTGGATCCAATCTATCTGGATGCTGCAAAAGTTAAGGGCTCTATTTATGGCGTTCCTACCTTACGCGACATGGTCACCACTTATGGTATTGCGATGCGAAAGGATCTAGCTGATAAGTACAAAATTGATGGTGCACGGATTAGGAATATAAAGGATGTAGAGAGCGTATTAAAAACGGTTAAAGCTGGTGAACCGGATATTGCTCCATTGGTTCCGGGAGCTGTAGGTGCTTCTATACTCGGAACCTATCAAACGTATGACTCTCTTGGTGACCTAACCGGTGTTTTGCCAGGTTATGATAATCATTTGAAGCTGGTGAATCTTTACGAAACAGAAGAATATGCCAATCAGCTTCAAATGGTTAGAAAATGGTATGAAGAAGGGTTGATCCTTAAGGACGCCGCAACTAATAAAACTCCCAAATATGATTTGATCAGATCAAAACAGGCTTTTGCATACTTGCTCCGTGTCCAACCTCAAACATATGAAGGTGAGACGCTAACCAGCAGCGTACCTATGGAAGTTGTAGCATTCTCACAGCCGGTAGCCACAACATCAACGATAACCAATGTAATGTGGGGAATTCCGGTTAACTCCAAAACTCCAGAGAAAGCAATGAAATTCCTTAATCTGATGTATACAGATAAAGAGATTGCCAACTTGTTGATGTGGGGGATTGAGGGAAAACATTATGTATTCAAATCCGAAAAGATCATTGATTTTCCAAAAGGCGTTAATAGTCAAAATTCAGGGTATTACTTAAATACAGGATGGTTGTTCGGTAACCAATTTTTGTCTTATATTTTTAATGAGCAAGACCCTGACTCATGGGGGAAAATTAAAGAATTTAACAAGTCGGCACTTAAATCCAAAGCGCTTGGTTTCTCCTTCGACTCTACTCCTGTTAAGGCCGAATTTGCATCTGTGGGAAACGTTATCTCCCAATATGCTGTCCCACTTGAAACTGGAAGTGTTGATCCCGATAGAATACTGCCGGAGTTTATTGCAAAGTTGAAATCGGCGGGAATGGACAAAGTCATCGCAGAGAAGCAAAGACAACTCAACGAATGGGCGAAGACAAGCAAGTAACATTATCTTGTATTCTATACGGTCATGCAATTGCATGACCGTTTTTTAAATAGAATGGTCGGAAAAGTGCAAATCGGAAGTCGGTGAAGTGGTAGAGGATATAGTGGCAGATCCAATAAAATGGGCTTAGAATTGATAGTTTTACCGATGATACAACGAACCAAAGTATTCATATGAACCCTAGGGCTTATTCAGTACGTCGAACGTCAATACGTGCACGTTCCAGGTACTTATGCGGTTCGGTGATACTATTATTTCATAAAGGACATACAATTAAAATTCTAAAGAAAAGATGGTGACACACTTTATGATTAGAACATCCTTTAATGCCGATTGGACGGTTGGACCGAAAACGACTTATTTTTCCGAGCTTGCCACAGATCAATCCTCTTCAAAATTGGTTACGCTTCCACATGATTCCATGTGGGAAAATGAGAGATTGAAAGACGGTAGTAGCAATATTGCTTGTTATCCTGACGGGGAATACGAATACAAGAAACGTTTTTTCGTTCCCTCCGAGTATCGTAACAAGCGAGTTGCGATTGAGTTTGAAGGCGTATACAACCAAGCAATGATCTATATTAATGGGGATTATGCCTACCAGCAACCGTTTGGTTATAGTCATTTTTATGTAAAGGCCGACCGATTCCTCAAGTACGGGGTAGAGAATGAAATCAAGGTTATCGCTAAGACAAATAAAGATTCTCGTTGGTACACGGGGGCCGGTATCTATCGCAATACCAAGCTGATCGTTGGTAATCTGGTTCACACTGCCTTTGACGGTGTGAAAATTGATACACCTGATATCCATGATGATCGTGCTGTAGTAAGCGTAGCAACCGTAATTGAAAATGAAGGTTTACACACCGTAACTACGCATGTATTAAGCGAAATTGTCGATGCGAGTGGCACTGTAGTTGCGTCCGATCGGTCGCCAATTACGACTTTTGCAGGAGAATCTGCCACACTTCGTCAGCGTATGGTTGTAAGGGATGCGAAGCTTTGGAGCGTAGATCAACCGAATTTGTATACGTGCAGAACAACAGTTACAGCCGGAGATGAAGTGTTGGATGAAGAGACGACGTCCTTCGGGATTCGTTCGCTTACACTGGATTCCGATCGAGGGCTATGCATCAACGGGGACATCATCAAGCTGCGTGGAGCTTGCATCCATCATGATAATGGCGTAATCGGTGCAGCAACGATTGACAGAGCCGAAGAGAGACGGATCGAAATTCTGAAAGAAGCAGGCTTTAATGCACTGCGCAGTTCGCATCATCCCATGAGCAAATCTCTTCTTGATGCATGTGACCGTCTTGGTATGCTCGTTATGGACGAGAGCTTCGATATGTGGACCAGTTCCAAAACCGAGAACGATTATGCATTGCATTTCCCAGTTTGGTGGGAAAAAGACATCGAAGCCATGGTTCATAAGGACTATAATCACCCGAGCGTCATCATGTATTCGATTGGTAACGAAATTCCGGAGACGGGTAGCTCGATTGGTTCGATATGGGGACGTAAGCTGTCGGAGAAAATACGGTCCTTGGATTCTACACGATTTGTAACGAATTCTGTGAATTTTATGCTTGCTGTAATGAGCGATTTGGCTAAGCAGAAGGAATTAATGCAACCCGAAGCGGACGATGCTGGTGGCATTAACACGATGATGAATGATTTAGGCGATCTTATGGGGAACATCGTATCCAGTGAATTATGTACAACGAAAACAGCCGAGGCTTTCGCCAGCGTGGATATTGCAGGCTACAATTATGGAGATTCAAGATACCTCATGGATAAGGAATTATTCCCTAATCGTATTATCGTCGGAAGTGAAACCTTCTCCAACAGAATTGATAAGAGCTGGAAAATTATTAAGGAAAATAACCATCTAATCGGCGACTTTGCTTGGGCTGGGTGGGATTACTTGGGTGAAGCTGGAGTCGGAAGAGTTCAGTATGATATAAAAGAAGCTACACATTATATTCAAAGCACGTATCCTTGGATTACAGCTTGGGTCGGTGACATTGATATTGTTGGTAATCGTAGACCGGTATCGTATTACCGTGAAATCGTGTTTGGTCTTCGTAAGGCTCCATACATCGCAGTTCAGAGACCTCAGCATTATTTCAAAAAGGCTACTCTGTCAAGTTGGGGCTGGAGTGATTCTATTTCTAGCTGGTCGTGGAACGGACATGAGGGTCAACCGATCAAAGTGGAAGTGTACGCCGATGCCGAAGAAGTCGAACTACTGGTCAATGGCAAATCGGTAGGGAAAGCTGCTACAGGGGAAGCAAACCGCTTCAAAGCAGAATTTGATACCGTCTATGAGCCAGGAGACGTTACAGCGATAGCCTACATTGGTGGACAAGAAAGCGGCCGGATGACGCTTCATTCGGCAAGTGGTGATGTCAAGTTGGGAGCAGAAGCTGATCGAACAAATATTACAGCTTCCGACAGCGATCTTTCTTTTGTCATGATCAGCCTTATAGACGATCAGGGGAACCTGTATAACACCGCCGACCGCAAGGTTAAGGTCCAGGTTGATGGACCGGGCTTGCTTCAGGGATTCGGTAGCGGAAACCCCGCTTCTGAGGAAGATTTTTTCGATGATGAGCATACAACTTTTGACGGCAAGGCATTAGCAGTTGTGCGTCCGACCGGAAAAGGTACAATCACCGTAACGATCACTGCTGAAGGCTGTAATCCGCATACTGTTCGCATCAACAGCGGAGCTAATGAATGTGAATAAGGGAAATAGGTTCGTGATGTATAATTTGTAATAGGAGGATTTATCTTGGAAAATAAAAAAATAAAAGAGATCGTATCCCGAATGACGCTTGAGGAAAAAGCAGCACTTACTTCCGGCTGGGACAATTGGTTCACGAAAGGAGTTGACCGTCTCGGCGTACCGAAACTTCAATTAGCCGACGGTCCTCATGGTTTAAGAATCGAGCCTTTACAGAGTGAGGATACGAATCTATTTAACTCTAAACTCGCAACTTGCTTTCCGACAGGTTCTCTTCTCGGTTCCAGTTTTGACACTACACTAGCTAAAGAGGTAGGGGAAGCACTTGCAGATGAGTGTTTGGCAGAAGGCGTTGACGTTCTTCTTGGACCTTCACTTAATACCAAAAGATCGCCGCTTTGCGGCAGAAATTTTGAATACATGTCAGAGGACCCACTACTGGCCGGAGAGATGGGAGCCGCTTATATAAATGGCGTTCAAGGCAAGGGAATAGGAACGAGCGTAAAACACTTTTTCGCTAATTCACAGGAACACAGACGTGTGACTTCATCCTCGAACGTTGATGAACGTACTCTCCGAGAGCTATACCTAACTAATTTTGAAATCGCCATTAAAAAGTCTCAGCC
This sequence comes from Paenibacillus sp. NRS-1782, assembly GCF_050467685.1. Lineage (NCBI taxonomy): Bacteria > Bacillati > Bacillota > Bacilli > Caryophanales > Paenibacillaceae > Paenibacillus > Paenibacillus sp. NRS-1782. The sequence goes on along the minus strand of NZ_JBITPH010000009.1, from coordinate 276,015 downwards.
TTGGACCGTTATGACTTCATTTAACAAAATTAATGGTACTTTTGCTGCAGAGCATACCCAGTATATCGAGGATATGCTATATAAGGAATGGGAATTTAATGGTTTTGTTGTGTCGGATTGGGGAGCTGTTCACAATCGGGTTGAAGCAGCCAAGGGAGGAACTGCGCTTACGATGCCCGCAGACTCCAAAAATGATTATAAGCTAGTAGAGGCGGTTATGTCTGGCGAACTTGATGAAAAGCAGCTTGATAAACTCTGTGAACGGATTATTGAGGTCACGTACCGTGTTAAAGAGGGGAAAGTGAAACAAGAACGCGACTTTGAAACAAGTCTTGCCCGAACTCAAAAAGCAGCGGAGCAGTCTATTGTATTATTGAAAAATGAAGGTGTACTACCTATTTCCAAAGAAAGCAAGGTTTCCTTTATTGGTCAATATTCTAAATCCCCTCGCTATCAAGGGGGAGGTTCCTCGCATATTAATTCATACAAAGTCATATCGGCACTTGATGCTGTTGCAGAAATAACAGAGGTTACCTATGCCCAAGGCTATGAGGACAATCAGGAACGGACAAACGAAGTTCTTCTGGCGGAAGCTGTTGAAGCGGCGAAAAATGCTGACGTAGCGGTTGTGTTTGTGGGTCTTCCGGAATCGTTTGAATCAGAAGGCTATGATCGTAATCATATGAGAATGCCGACTTGTCAAAATGAGCTCATCGAAGCGGTTGCGGCCGTTAATCCCAATACCATTGTAGTTCTTCAAAACGGATCACCTGTAGAAATGCCATGGGCAGATCAAGTGAAGGGAATCGTGGAAACCTATCTTGGCGGCGATGCTGTAGGTGCCGCTACTGTTAATATCTTATATGGTAAAGTCAATCCTTCAGGAAGATTAGCAGAAACGTTCCCTAAGAAGCTGGAGGATAATCCGTCCTATCTGTTCTATTTCGGTGAAAATGATAATGTAGAATACCGTGAAGGTGTGTTTGTTGGATACCGTTATTATGAGACAAAAAAGTGTGACGTGCTGTTCCCGTTCGGTTACGGATTGTCCTATACCACATTTGGGTATTCCAATCTTAAGCTGAGTCATACTACGCTGGATTCCGAAACGGAGACACTTACTGTTAGTGTGGACGTGACTAACACAGGTAAAGTTGAAGGCAAGGAAGTAATACAGCTATATGTTGCGCCTCACAAGGGGGTTATCATCCGTCCAGTGAAAGAGCTTAAGGGGTTTGCCAAAATAAGCTTAAATCCAGGGGAGACTAAAACCGCTACTTTTGTACTTGATAAACGTTCTTTTGCATATTGGAATATCGAATTAAACGGATGGCATGTCGAAAGTGGAAAGTACGATATCGTAATAGGCAAAAATGCGCGCGACGAAGTACTCAAACAAACGACAGTCGTAAATGGAGTGAAATTATTTTCTGGAAAGCTGACCGAACTTTCCACGATTGGAGAATTGATAGCAACACCGAAGGGTGCTGCATACTGGGAAGAAATTCAACCACGTTTTATTGAAGGCTCGATTAAAGCAGGTTTTTCCAAAGAGTCGGATGTAGAACAAGCAAACGCTAATGTGTCAGGAGAAGAACAAGACAGCAAAATTCAAGTATTGTTATCACTTGCTCTAAACACTCTATGTCTCGTTATATCTGATTACACCGATGAAGATCTTCTTGCTGCATTAGAAGAAATAAATAAGGAGGATTGGCGGACCTACTAAGTGAATAAATAAAAGTATGCATCGAGGCTTGGAAGATCACGACGGCCAAGATGATATTTGTAAATACTGCTTAAAGGATAACCATAGAACTGTCGGAATAAAAACATACTATTTTTTTGATTCAGCTATAATATGTTCAACTGAACTAAACGAAAATGAAATTTTCAGAGTAGCACACGGATGTTAGTATGGCATCCGTGTGCTTTTTTTATTTAAGATGTAGCATGCAAGTCGTTATTGCCGAAAGTGGATTGTCAACACTAAACTAGAACTAGGTGATAAATCGATTGGCATCAGAGTTATGTCTTAATTACTTTTACGAAATGTCTTAAAATAGCAGCTTTAAGGACTACTCCAACTTAACTGAAAATTGATACAACCATTCATCAATGCTGTGGTCAGGTACATTTAAAGCACGGTAGGTCGCTGGAACAGCCGGGTATCCCCCTACGTCTTCCTGACTATCAATTATCTTTCCTCGACCAGTCAGAAAATCGGAGATAATTCGTTGATCTGTAGCATCCCGGTCCTCCGGCCTTGCTCCTGCATGCTCAGTGACCTCCTTTACTACTGCCGAGGCTGCTAGTGCTTCAAGTCCTTCAACCCAAACAGGTGGATTGTCAAGTTCCTTAATTCCGCCAAAAGTCAGTGGGACTGACTTGCCATTACGGTCATAAGCAAGATTATCTTTGAGATAAGCCCAGCCGCTTTTACTGTTCGTTCCGACAATACCTAACCCTTTAGTCGTATCTACTCCATGCCGCATGTAATTACCGACGATACTGACTCTAGGGCCTTCCGGTTTGATCCCCGTATCCGTCCATTCATTCTCCACGAATCCGAGCCGAATAGCCCATTTTCCCGGATTATAAATGGCATTGTTAACAATTACGCCCGTCGAGAACGCTTTGAACCACGGATTACGTTCCATGTTATGGGCATAAAGGTTTCCGATGACTGCCACATCTTGGACGTAATCATGAACGAGCGTGCCCATGGAATGGGGACCCTTCTCATGAACGGAATTATACAGGCCCTCGGAGATAATACTATTGCTGAGTGTTACACGGTGGGTAGTCGCCTTGGTTCCGCTGGTACGAGGACCTGAGAAGGACATGTTCTCATCTACTCCCCAAGAAAAGGAGCAATGGTCAATGACAATGTTATAAGCGGAGGCTCCGTAAGTGGACACATCTGGCTCAAAGCCTGCACCTTGAGTGCTGTCACCGTCGCCCATCCGAAACCGGACATGTTGCATCAACACATCATGCGTTCTGATCTGCAAGCCTCCCTTGATGAATGTAATGCCAGGGGAGGGGGCCGTCTGACCTGCGATGGTCACGTAGGGTTCTCTCAGTTCAAGACGCACCTTTTCTAGATTGATGACACCGCCGACTTCAAATACAATAATCCGCGGTCCCTTGGTTTCTAATGCCGCACGAAATGAGCCTGGGCCGTCATTGTTCAGATTGGTCACCTTGATTACCTTTCCACCCCGGCCTGCTGGAGTGTCAGTCCCGTATCCCACGGCTCCCGGGAACACCGGTTGGGCTTCGGCTTGGCCAGCTGTTACAGCACCCATCATCCATACCCATAACAACAACATACATAAGCCCGCTTTCCATCCTTGTTGCAAACAGCTTCGTACATCCATCTAGGATATTCCTCCTTTTTTCTCATACTAAAAATAATATATATATCCTAATATAACTTTTTTTGAGATTAGTTCCAACTATTTTAGTGCAAAAAGATTATGAATCTATTGCTCACAGCTTAATTGTACTACCGTTTCAGATAGCAAGCCGGAGAGAGCAATAAAATCCCAAAAAAACTCTAACCAGCTTTGAGGCAGGTTAGAGCTTTTCGTCAACTCATCGATCTTGCAGGGGAGGCTCCTGCGTGAGCCAGTTCCATTCATTGTTTTCAACAAAACGGCTAATAGCCTGATCGAAGGAAATCCCGGGGTCCTTGAACGCCAGCATCATTTTGGCAAAATCCATGCATTTCTCGAAGGTCGGTGCTAACAGCAGCGAGTTGACTTGCTCGACGAAGTTATCCGGTTTCTCCGCCGCCCCGGTAACCGCTTCTATTAGACCTTTGTGGCAGGGGAACAGAATACGGTTGTGAGTTAGAATAACCCGACCACTGAACAATACCAGATTACTGGCCGCATGAGACTTAAGATAAGTATTGTCTTTTTTGGCAGCCTCACCTGCAAAATAGAAAGCATACAGGTATATCTGTGCATAAAAATCCTTGATGTCGCGTTCACGATTTTTTTCAGGATACACCGAAATCCGAGCCAGCAAGTTATCCAAGTCAGGAATTCTCGAAAAATAAGCCTTAGAGCCAACAAATGACGCTCGTGTTGGCTCACTTCCATGCTCGGAAGCGCTTTCCAGAAAGTGAAGATTTATAATTTTACCGTCTATGTAGCCTTCTGGATAATCGCAAACGTCATGATTCGTGTAGGCGAGCAAATCCTCTGCTTTGCGCCGCTCAAACTCCTCATCGTCTACAAGCAGGTATACATCAACATCTGATGTTTCTTTTGCCTTGTTCTGGGCTACGGAACCTGCTGTAATGACGGCCAGAAATGATGGGTTCGGCTTTAACAGTTCAACCAAATTGTCCATTGCTTTACGGTGATGCTCATACATTCTAATCACTCCAGTCTGAGATAGAAAAAAATTCACTCTTCCTGTAAGGATAACAAACAGGCCCGTATGAAGATATGGGTAATGACGTCATGTTCTGACGGTTCTCTCGAACCATTCCACCAGTTGCTCCAAGATACGTTGTTCTGCTGCGATAACATCCTGTAGAGTTTTTAAAAGCTTGATGCGGGCTGTCTCTTTATTTCCGGCCAAGGCTATTTTGATCATTTGAAAACGTATAGCCTCCCAGCAGTCAGCCATCTCCAGCATTTGTACAGCCGCTTCATGCAACGGACGCTGGTTACTAAATTGATACAGTTGATTCAGCAGGAAAGCGTATCGCTTTCGGTTAAGCTCGAATTTCATCAGCACAAAGTTTTGCGGAAGCATAAGCCGCTCAGAAGAACAGGGCGGCAGGCCTTCTTCCGCATATGCGGCTGCGAACGCCTCTAGATTGAGGAATGATTGCATCAATTCTGCACGCTTCTCGCCACTGCATATTGAGTATTCCAGCAGATACTTCCAGTCATGAGGAGCGTAAGAGGGGGCCATGGCTTCAAACACACCATACGAATCACTGTTTATTTGAAAAATGCTCCAAGGTAAGGTTTCGCAATGCTTATTATGAAAAGCATCCATAAGCTGAATTTCGTTTCTTGCACGATCCAAACCGATAACCAAGCAGGAGTGTTGGGTGTGTACTATTTGATAACCTGTTGACCACGGGCACTCGTATACGTCGATTCCCACTAAAACAGGCATATTCGCAGTCAATTGTTGCTCCAGCAATGCCAGCAGGACCTGTTCGTCTTTTCTGTCCTTCGGTCTTTGGGTAAAAGATAATTTTATGCCATGGAAGGAGGATAAATAATCCAGGCTGGGTTTTGGAAAATCCAGCCTTTCCATGAATGGCTGTACCAAGGTCCCTTTGGGCTTGAAGGAGAAGCCCCATGTATTGGCATACATACATGTGTAACCCCTGCCAAGCCAATTGGCGACGGAGGCAATACAGTCGTCAGTACAGCATATGAGCTTGTCGGAATCCGGAATGCTTCTTCCGACTGGCGATATATTAAGCAAGCTCCCAATCCTCCTCGCTGGGCATATTTTTTTCACGGTACCGTGATCTGTATGTACCGGGTGTGATGCCCACTCTTTCAGCGAACAGCCGATAAAAATATTTCATGTCCTGAATTCCAACAAGCAATGCAATGGATTGGATCGTTAAATTGGTATATTTCAGAAATAAACAGATGTTTCGAATCCTGATCTTTTGCAGCATTTTGACATACGTACATCCTGTTTGTAATTTGAACAGGCGCTGAAAGTGGCGAGGACTTACTGCAATGGACTGACTTACTTCATGAAGGCTCATGGAATTCTGGCAGTTATTGCTCATATGATGAATGATTCCATGAATAGGACAGTCCTCTTTCTTAAACGTGAGAATTGCTCTCCGATCTTTTGTTTCAATTAGTATCTTTATGAGATGTATTAAAGTTCCATACCGTATCAGGGAGTTATCAGACATACAGGCTGAGGTTTGCCCTTCTGTGTGTAATACCTGAAACAGACGTACAATTTCTCCTGACTGATCATGATAAGCACGCCATTTCTTTTCGAGATGATAATCAGCAACTTGAAAAAAAAACTGACTTAAGGGACTTGGTATTGAGTTAGATGGGAAGCCCACCAATTCAGCTTTATACAGACAATTCAAGATGCGCAGGGGCTGTATCCCGGTCAGATCCCTGGGTTGAAAACAATGGACAACGCCGACAGGAATAAAGAATAAATCTCCCTGTACTACGTTAAACCGTTCCTCTTCAATGTAATGAATCCCTTCCCCTTCACAAACATAGGCAATTTCAAAGAATTCATGGCTATGGCGTATGCAGCACGGATCTTCCTTCGCAAGCACGGTTTGAACGGAGACATTTCCTTGAAAAAAATAACTTGTACTAAAAACGGGTGGGTTTTCCATCAATATTCCTCCAATCCGTCTATATCTCAAATGCAAAATGATTTATGAGGAGTTTGATAATATCATAACTTAAAATTATTGGCGTTATCAACCATATATTCACATGGTTAAAAGTGATAGTAATATATTTAAGGGATTGATGAAGGGAGGGTATAACATTTCACATACAACTGAGCCATTGGCTTCACAAAAAATAACTGTCCTTCAAGAACCCAGTGCATGGAAGGTAAAGCTCGTCACTGGGGCATTTGTAGTATTTTTCACTTTACTGAGTCCAGTTTATTATTTGAACAGATGGCATTTTAAAAGAAACAGCCGACGTAACCCTTTCTACACCAGCAAGCTGGTACAGCTGCAATCACGTTATCCAATTTTCTACGAGCTGGCCATGTATGTACAGAATTTTCCTGTACCGCATCTGGTGTACAAGGCGCTGCCCAAGCTACAGGGTGATGTGCTGCAGGTTGGCTGCGGTACAGGCCTGCTTAACAAGTATCTGCACAAGAACAAGGATATTCGCTGGATCAATATGGACCCGAATCTGAATTCACTGCGTTTAGGGAAGAGGCTGGGCCGCTTCTCCACTTTTGTCCACGCTTCCATCGACAGACGTACTTCTCTGAGCCCAAATTCCTGCGATACCATTTTGTTTGCACGCAGCTTTCATCACATTCGGAATCACAAGAAAGCATTTGTTGAATGCGTTCGGCTTTTGCGTGAAGACGGCACAATCATTATTACTGACCCCGTCGTCCTGGAAGAAAAGGAAAAGCATTCTGACAAAAAAGGATATATGGGAAATTCATCTATTGATGGCGTCATCTGGCGCTTTAGCAAGGAGAGCTTTGTTCGCCACCTGAAGATGTGCCTGCCTCCGGAGCTGGAAATTGAATCCATAACATATATTCGCCAGCTTCATGTGACCAATTATAACCTGTTTGTTCCCCAGACTGATATCATTGCCGTATTGAAAAAGAGGAGGAATAATTATGCAGCTAAAAATTATTGAAATTATTGCTGACATTAAGGAGGATCCTTCTTTGAGGAACAAGCTAAACGGTTCATCAGATTTAATGAACGATGCGGCTCTGGACTCCCTGCAAATCATCAGTTTTATTCTAAATGTTGAAGAAGCTTTTGGGATTGAGGTCGATTTTGACAGCTTTGATCTCGATCACCTGAACTCCATAGACCGTTTTTGTGAATTTGTTGGGCATTTGTCAGCTTCAGCCTCATGATAGATACATTGTGATATAAGCAGTTATTATGCAGGCGTGGGTCTGCCTTTAGGAAGAGGTGCTTGCAAGTGAAGGATGTTGTGACCATTCTATGCTCCGGCTTCGGGCTCGGCTTTTACATCCCCGGCTTGCTGCTTGAGCAACAATTAAAAGCGCTTGGTATCGAGGTTGAGACAGAGGTTTTTGAAAGTCTGATGACTGATGAAAAGAAAAGCAAAACCGACGAGAGCCGAAATGCCTATCACGCCAGCTTTGCAATAGCCCTGGGATCACAGCGAATTCCAGCGGATATCAGGCGCAGTCTCGACCCTAACGCCACCGCTGCTTTGCTGGATCGCTGGATTCGGCAAGGACGTCGTCATTTTATCAGTCTTTCAGGACATTGGGTGCATATCCTAGATATGTTGCGTGAGCGCGGCGTTACCGGGATCCAGGCGGATTTGCTCCATGTGGATTCGGACTTGTCACCCTCCTGGAAGCAGCTTCAGAAGCTGAATCCCTACTATGCTGCTCCATACCGTGAAATTGAATTGTACGACAAAGAATGTATGGCAGTTAAATTTAAAATTGATGTGACTGGACACCAACCGCTAGCCTATGCAGAAAGAAACGGAAGACTGGTTCTGCACGGAGGGGGCTGGGGTATTGGTACTTACCAACAGAAGGCAGAAGAGCTGGAGCAGAGCGGCTATGGATTGGATATAGCCGCATACCGGACAGAGGATATCGTTAGACATGCTTCTTCGGACCGAGATTATTTTATGAATGACCCACAGTGGCGCACATGGATGCGGGATGCTTGGGACAAGCTGACATTCCCGCCTTTTGCACGTGTTCCGGTGGAAGGGAGACCTGATTTCCGGTTACACGGCGCTTATCACGGCGTATACGATATCATTCGCACGGCCGCTGCGGTTATCAGTAAACCGGGTGCGGGTGCCTTAATTGATTCGCTGGCGGCTACTACACCATTGGTGCTGTTAGAGCCCTTTGGTACACACGAAAGAAAAAATGCAGAGATCTGGAAGGCACAAGGTTTCGGCATTGATTTTGAAGAGTGGCGCAGCCTCAGATTTGACCGCGGGGTGCTGGAGCGTCTGCACTTCAATTTGTTGAACGAGAGATCCAAGAGCCCCGACTATGCTGCCCATTATGCTGCCGAACTGGCTGTGGCGGATGGGAGGGGGCAGACATGAGCATATCCAGCTCTGCCATTCAAGAGCCGTTAAAAATGAATACCTCATTGCCCAAATGGGTTTTTCTGCAATTGCTCGAAAGCTGTAATTTGCGATGCAGAATGTGTTATGAATGGGGCGAAAATGGTCCCTACCGCGAGAAAAAAATACTAAAGGAGCTGGACATTGAGGTCGTTAAGGATATTATTCAGACATGCCAGCCTGCCCAGCCTTATTATGAGCTTTACGGTGGGGAGCCGCTCCTGTATCCGCATATTGAGGAAGTGTTGAAAGCCATCACGGAAGCAGGCAGCAAGGTTCATATGCCCACGAACGGTACACTGCTGGAAAAATACGCCGAGCTGCTGGTCGCGTATCCGCCCGAGCGAATATGGATTTCGCTGGACGGGCCTCGCGAGGTAAATGATGCTCAGCGGGGGAAAGGTGTATTTTCCAAAGCACTGAAAGGAATAGACAAGCTGTATAAGCTTCGTGCTCAGACGGGCTCCTCTTATCCGCAAATCGGCATCAGTACGGTGGTGACTCCTTCCAATTATAAGCACTTGGAAACATTCTTTTTTGAGGCTCTGGACATATCCAAACTGGATTGTATTAGTCTTGAACTCCAAGCTTATATTACCCAGCAAAATCACGATCATTATGCGGGTGTACTGCGCAAAGAATTTGGTGTACAAGAAGCTCCACTGTCTAAAGGATTTGTTTGTGATCCTGCAATATTTGCCGACATTGATGCTGCTAAAATCGCAAAACAGGTAAGACGAATCGCGGATTATTGCAATGAGCATGGCATGTATTTGAATACTTATCCCAAAGAACTGTCGGAAGATAACATCCAAAAATATTTCAGTGCAGACTGGTTCTCCATGTCCAAAATCAAGAAGCGCTGTCCGTTTCCCTGGGTCAGCACAGAAATTAATGCCAGGGGCGATGTAACCTCCTGCCATGCCTTCTATGATTTGACGTTAGGGAATGTGAATGAGTCCAGCATCTCCGAAATTTGGAACGGAGAAAAGTACAAGCAATATCGCCGCTATTTACGAAAGCAACTTTTCCCGATTTGTCAGAGCTGCTGCCTATTTTACAACGAAAAACCGGACAGGGCATAGCCCCGTATCACAACCTGTTGTCCCCAGTGAACATTGAAAGGTGGGATAAGGATGCAACCGAGTAGCAAGGTGACGCTGGATGCCAAAGCGTTTGAGGTATTGAAACGAACGATTAAAAACGTTGTTGTTCCTCACCGTAAACGAAAAACAGATCCCGGCTATAGAACTCCAATGCCCGAGGTGCTTGCGTTGAAGCTGACCAACCGCTGCAACCTGCGCTGTAAGCATTGCTACCAGTGGAACGATTCGGGCTACCATCATGATATGGACAAAAATGAGCAGAATATGGATCTTGATCCTGATATATTCCGTCGCGTACTGGAAGAAACCAGAGAGACTGGCTCCAGACTATATTTGTGGGGTGGTGAACCTTTATTCCATCGCAATATCGGAGATATTCTGAGGATGATGGAGGAGGACCCCCGTGAAACGACCATTTGCACAAACGCCTATCTCATTCATAAATATGAGGAGGAATTATGCCGGATTTCTGCCAATCTTGAGCTTCTGATCGCCATTGAAGGCTTTGAGCAGGAGCATGATTTAATCCGGGGCAAGGGCTCGTTCCAAAAGGTTATGGAGCAAATTGACCGCCTCCTGAAACTGCGCCAGGAAGGACGATTTCAAGGCAAGATTTCGGTGCATAGCGTCATTAACGACAATATGATTGGACGTCTTTACGAACTGATGGAATTTTTTGAGCATAAAGGGATTGATCTCGTATTGCTTTGCTTTCCATGGTATATTTCAGACCAAACAACAAGCGAGATGAATACATTTTTCACTGAGAACTTCAACTGGCTGAAACCAATTCAGGATGGTGAACGCAGTAGCTGGCATGCATTCAAATATCACATCAAACCGGAGAATATAGACAGACTGCTGCAAGACCTGAAACGCATGAATACCCGGACATGGCATACACGTATCCGCTACCAGCCTGGACTGGATTTTGACGAAATCGAAGATTTTGTGCGCGGAAATGCGATGACGTCGCGTTGTGCCACCAGGTGCCTTGCCCTCAGCACTCGTGCTGATATAACACCAACCGGAAATATAAGCGCATGCAAATTCTTTTCGGAATTTTCGGTCGGTAATTTACATGACCAATCCTTGACGGATTTGTGGAATTCCGAAGCGTATGATCGAATCAGGCGCTCACTTGGAGAGCAATTGTCACCAGCCTGCTCGAAGTGCAATGTACTGTATTTGCATGGCTCATCTACACTATCACATATTTGAGCGCAGTAGTACCATCGTTTGCATAAAACGTAACTGTCCGAGACTGTGATACGTTGTGTGTTGTCTTTTCGCAATCTCAGCAGAATATACAGGAGATGGTGCATTGAAAAAGATAATTGTAACTGGGGCAGCAGGCTTCCTGGGTTCACATTTAACCAAAGAATTGCTGCAAAAGGGGCATGAGGTCTTAGCCATTGATAACTTTCTATCCGGGAATTATAGTAACCTGGGAGATGTAATCAAAAATGACCGTTTAACACTCATCGAGCATGATGTTTCGGATGAGCTGGTACTTGGTTTGGAGGAGGTAAAGGGGGCGGATGAGCTTTATCATTTGGCTTCGTTGGCTTCGCCTGCATTTTATAAGAAAATGCCTTTTGAAACCATAGCTGCGAATACTGTAGGAACCCGAAATATGCTGGAAATTGCGAGAATCAACCAATCCAAATTCTTATTTACCAGTACTAGTGAGGTTTATGGTGATCCTGAGGTTACCCCGCAATCCGAAGAATATCTGGGAAGCGTTAACACATGGGGACCCAGAGCCTGTTACGATGAAGCCAAGAGACTGGGTGAGGTCATTTGCTATGAGTATGTTCACCGCTATAAGGTGCAGGTTAAAGTAGCCCGAATCTTTAACACCTATTCAGGTGGTTTAAGGAATGATGATGGAAGGGCAATCTCTAATTTCGTCAATCAGGCTTTACATGATAATGATATTACGATTTATGGAGATGGTACCCAGACCCGTTCCTTCTGCTATATAGATGACACAATACATGCGCTTCAACTGATGATGGAAAAAGAAGAGGCTACCGGAGAGATTATTAACATCGGTAATCCCGAGGAGCATACTATTCTTGATATCGCTCAATTCGTCAAGAAATTGACACAATCCAATAGCAAAATTACGTTTCAACCGCTAACCCAGGACGATCCCAAAATGAGGTGTCCCAACATTGATAAAGCAATCAAAATTCTAGGCTGGGAACCCACTATTGACCTTGAAGAGGGGCTGAGGCGTACAATCTGTTCCTACAAGACAAATGGTAAAGGTATATTAAAAAAAAGCTAAAAAATACCAGCGTGCAGACAAAGTATCATTAAGAAATTTTGTCTGCATATTTTTTTGCATTTGCCTACCCCTCTATACTCTCATCTTTAAATTCGCCCCGCTGTGTTTTCGGTTTTAGAAAATGAAGAGTCAATTGAAGCTTCAGACGAATATCACCGTTACTCAGATCAATTTGGAAAAGTTCACGTATTCTGTTAATACGATAGAACAATGTATTTCTATGAATAAAAAGTGTTTTTGCAGCAAGATTCGGGGTGTCCACATATTGAAGGTAGGCTCCAAGGGTGGGCAGCAACAACGGACATGACGGTTGAAATGATTTATATCCTACCTCTATAGAATTGATTATTTGCGCAAGCACATTGTGGAAATGAGAGTAGCCATTGTACGGATTTGCAATACAAAATGTTGTCGAGTATACTGAAAAATGATAGCTAAACTATCATTTTTTAAAATAATAGACGAATGAGGTGAGCTTATGAGATTAGCTAACAAAGTAGCAATTATTACGGGCGCGGCTGGCGGCATGGGGAAATCGGACGCATTGCTGTTTGCCAAAGAAGGCGCGAAGGTCGCCATTACAGACCTGCAGGAGGACAAGCTCCAAGAGGTTGCTTACGAGATTGTCAAGAGCGGGGGCGAAGCAATTGCTTTTAAGCATAACGTAGCTTCAGAAGAAGATTGGGTTCGCATTGTGGACGAAACAGTTGCGAAGTTCGGTAAGATCGACATTTTAGTCAACAATGCAGGGGTTTCCAATGCCACAGCATTTATGGATATGACTGTCGAAGGCTGGGAAAAGACAATGTCTATTAATGTGACGAGCATTTTCCTCGGTCAGAAGTATGTTATTCCTCATATGATTGAGGCTGGTGGCGGCTCAATCATCAATATTTCTTCCATCGCAGGATTAACTGGCGGAAGTGGAGCTGGCCCATACACGGCAAGTAAAGGCGCCGTTCGTATGCTGACCAAAGCAACGGCGGTTGATTTCGCCAAGTACAATATCCGTGCGAACTCCATCCATCCTGGATATATTGAAACGCCAATGACGGTCGATTTGTTAAAGGACGAAAATATGAATCAATGGTTCCTATCACAGACGCCGCTTCCACGTTTGGGCAAGCCGGAGGATATTGCCAGCGGTGTCCTATTCTTGGCGTCGGATGAGTCTTCCTACATTACAGGCGTGGAACTGCCGATTGACGGAGGTTATTCCGCGAAATAATCATCGAACTTCCCGGACTGCGTTCTCTGTATCAGCCGTGGAGTTGTGCGGTGATGACGATATCGCCGTCACCGCAATATCGAACAATTACATAGAGACTGGCCGATATTAGTTTAACTGTTCCCAACTATTAGATCGCGAGGGAGAAAAGGCGACCGAGCTCGGTTTAAAAGATGGAGCATTCGAATATCTGACTACAAATATGAATTTAGAGAAAAAGATGCTGCAAAAAAATATCTTAGACTGCTGATTAATTAGCAGTTTTTTTTATGAACGAAGAGGATGTGTTTTGATAGAGAACATTAATATTTCGCTTTAATTTTGTTGCTCCATTGTTAATATTAGCTGATTTGATATAATACGTTAAAGATTAACAATTTACAGAGGTGCCAAATGAGAAAGCTTAAAAGCATAGAAGAACGGATACTCGATCGGGCTCTATATCTAATGGGAATGAACAAAACCTGTGATATACCCATTAGGACTATAGCCAAGGAAGCCAATGTAAACGTCAGTGCGATTAACTATTATTTCCGGTCAAAAGAAGAAATGCTGAGGTTGGTCAAGGAGTTTTACATTGAGAACACCTTGACCGTTTTAGCTATATTGAACAACAAGAATTATAAGGTAGAAGAAATGTTGGTGTTGACGGCCAATGAAATCATGGAATATTCGTTGAGATTCCCAGGAAATATGGTAATTTTGAGAGATTCAAAAAAGCGTGCCGACATAGATGAGGTCTCAAGAAAAATTATCGACATATCTGCGGAAATAGAGAAACGGTTGAAAGAGCTAATTCGCCAACTTATTCCGGGTGATGAAACATGCTTCAATTATAAATACTTAATGTTTACTTCTTCTATTAATTATCCGACTGAGTATGATGGCAATGAGGACTTGGGAGGAACGCTATTAGTCGAAAGAAAGGATAGAATGACATATCTCAAGCTGCTGATCAGGACGCTGATATCAACTTAAGGAGTGCAGGAAGCGTGAGACCAATAGACTATGCTGGGATAGTCTATTTTTTACGAAAAAAATTCAAACAAAATGTTCTAAACATATTGATTTAATACTCTGTTCAGCTTATATTTAAATTGTGAATGACAAGTTGATATGTTTATAAACAAATTTGTGAAAATTATCACAAACAAAAGGTATTAGTAGTATCGAGGAGGAGAATTTATATGGCATATGACACTCTTTTTAGTCCTATCAAAATTAAAGGATTGGAACTAAAGAATCGGGTTATGTTTCCGGCAATGGGAACAAAGATGGCAAGCGAGGACCGTTTTGTAACGCAGCAGTTGATTGATTATCATGTAGCAAGGGTTGAAGGTGGCTGCGGTTTAAATATTACAGAAGTATGCTCTGTCTACAAGCTTGCTTCCCCGAAGAAATTTCTTGCGATTTCGGATGACAAATACATTCCTGGTTTGAAGAAACTTACGGATGCAATTCACGAAGCGGGGGGGAAGGCAGGAATTCAACTCTGGCTTGGAGGTCTAGCTGTAGGAAGTGATCCTGAGCAGATGATCATTATTCCAAGTCCTGTACTTGTGCCGGGAACAGAGTACACTATCCCCGGAGCAAGCCTGGAGACTATACAAGAAGTAGTCAAAGCATTTGGAGAAGCCTCCAAAAGGGCAGTAGAAGCAGGCTTTGACACCATCGAATTTCACGCTGGACATAATTACACCCCTCATTCCTTTCTCAGCTCCCATTTTAATCGGAGAACGGATGAATACGGTGGGGATTTGGAGCAACGGGCAAAGTTCCTGATTGAATGCATTGAGGCTATTCGTCAGAATATACCTGCTGATATGCCGCTGTTCATGCGAGTTGACGCGCATGACGATTATTTGGAGGATGGCCTGACCATTAAAGAGGTTATCCAATTTTGCAAGCTGGCCAAGCAAGCCGGAGTAGACATATTGGATGTATCCAGAGGCAACTTTTCCTCTTCGGGCATTATTTACGAAGTTCCTCCCATCGACCTGCCCAGAGGCTTCAACGTCGATAATGCAGCCAGAATCAGGAAGGATACTGGCATGATTACTGTAGCTGTAGGGCGAATTAATGATCCTGCTCAAGCCGATGAGATTCTCTCAAGTGATAAGGCAGATATGGTTGTAATTGGGCGTGCTCAGCTTGCTGATTCTGAATTTTGCAATAAGGCACAAGCGGGAAAAGCAGAGAGTATTGTCCGGTGTGTCGGATGCAATCAAGGTTGCTATGACGGATTTGTTGCAACGGAAATCCCATTTATCACTTGCTTGAGAAATCCGGCACTCGGCAGAGAAATCGAATACAAGCTAACCACTACCGAGCACCCCAAAAAAGTTTTGGTTGCAGGCGGCGGGATAGCAGGTCTTGAGGCAGCAATAATTCTGAAGCGCAGAGGTCATCATCCGATAGTATGCGAAGCTTCCGACGCGTTAGGCGGACAGTTTGCACTTGCTGGCGAAGCACCGAGAAAAGAAGAGATGAAGACAGCTGCTTTGTCTATGGGAGAGCAAGCCATCAGAGAAGGTGTAGAGGTGAAGCTTGGAACACCTGTTACCGCTTCTCTTATTGCGGAGCTTCAGCCCGACGAAGTGATCATTGCTGTTGGTTCTACTCCGATGGAATTGAAAGTTCCCGGCAGCCACTTGCCATTGGTAACAAACTCTCATGATGTTCTTGCTGGCAAGCAGACGGTTTCTGGCAAGGTTGTGGTTGTTGGCGGCGGTCTGGTAGGCCTGGAGGTGGCCGAATATTTACATGATCAGGCTTCCGAAATAACAGTGGTAGAAATGATGGATCAAGTAGCCAAGGATTTGGGGCAGCTGCGTTCGATATGCGTCATGGAAAATCTTTATGCTTCTGGAGTGAAAACCTTAACGGATGCCAAATGTGTGGAAATTAAGGACAACGCAGTTGTGATTGAAAGCAAGGGACAGCTTCAAGAATATCCATGTGATTCTGTTGTAGTTGCCATCGGTGCCAAATCAAGGGATTTTGAGAATATAAATGAGTTTTGCAGAGAGCATCACATTCCATGTCATGTTATCGGAGATGCGCTTCAAGCTCGCAGAGCGCTGAATGCCGTGGCCGAAGCGAACGAAATTGCACGGGCGATCTAAGCGAGAAAAGTGAGCAAGGGAAATTGAAGTTATCCATACAAATACGTGAGGTTTGAATAGAACCGAATGAAGAAATGGCCATGCTAGCTTTTAGTAGTATGGCCTATTCCATATGTACTTCACATCGGTCCCTCATAGTCGGGGGAACCCACGATAGCCTGAAGCCAATCTAAGCCCAAGGCGAGTTTTACGCTCTTAATTGGTCAAGGAACAATTTCTTCAGAATCTTGAACTGTTCTTCCTCTTCTACCTGGGTATGAAATGCGGCAATGCCATTTAGCATAGCCATTTTCTTGGAAAAATTCCCAAAAACATTCATCATGGTAATAATGGTATCGGCAGTCATATGGTCCGTTCTTCTTATGTAGCCGTCTTGCTCTCCGAGTAGGACAAGCTCGCTGAAAAGCGCAATCAGTTTGTTGTACTGCTCCTGATAGATTTCTATATCTTCCAGAGGTTCTTTTGACATCGCAACGTAACATTCAATAATATTTCTGCGTCGCTTTATTCTCAGATTGCTGCGCTCATGTTCAAGTCTTTGACTAGGTTGAATGAAGAAGACCTCCTTACCGAATTTAGCTTCAATTATGCTAGCAAAGATACCTCTTGCTTGTCAATGAACATGCCCGTATTAAAAATAGCGAAGCACATGGATTAAATTTAATCTTTTCAATTTTTGCGCAATAAGAGGTTAAGATTCCATTATCCAGTCTTTAGAGATAGTTATGTAACTGTTGTAGAACATCCGTTACACTGAAATAAAAGATGTCTACCACAGGCGATCAGAAAGCAAAGATAAAGGAGAATCTTCTCATTTAAGGAGATATAGTATGAAACGATTAATGGTTGATGGATTGAGGTTTGTGAATGAGGATGGAGATCAAGTCCTGATGAACGGTATTAATCTAGTATGCAAGAAGAAAGAATACGGATATATCGAACCCAATATTGATAATCTGTTGATCCATTTTGCAAGACGGGGATTCAATCTGGTTCGGTTAGGGATCTTCTGGGATGGTGTTGAGCCTGAGCCAGGCGTCTACGATGAAACATACCTGGACCGAGTTGCCCATGTTGTTCAGAAGGCAGAAGAGTGCGGAATCTATATCATGCTGGATATGCATCAGGACTTGTTCGCCGCTAAATTTGCCGATGGAGCACCGGATTGGGCAACGCTGGATGAAGGCTTGTATCATCCTGAGCATTGCAGCATGTGGTATGAAGCTTATCTGTCCAGTCAGGCTATCATGAGAGCTGCAGATAACTTTTGGAGTAATAAGGAAGCTTCTGACGGTGTAGGGCTGTTGGATCATTATGAAGCGATGTGGGAGCATATTGCTGACCGATTTAAGGATTTCACGAATATGATCGGTTTTGAACCAATGAATGAACCTTACATGGGAAGTATTGCGCTAAGAGCCTTTGGGACGGCCATTGCGAAAATCAAAGAATCCAACCCCGATTTCGATCTTAGCAATCAAGCAGCAGTGACTCTGGAAGAGCAGGGTGTTATGCAGAACATCTTAACAGAGCAGTTCATGGATTTTGATAAGGAAATTCTAATACCATTTTATAACCGGATACTGAGAGCTATTCGAAAAGTTTGCAGCGTTCCGCTCGTGACAGGAGGTAATATCTACAGCAGTTCATTTGTAGAAACGGGTATAGAAAAGCTGACAGGCCCGGATGGACAAGTGGATCATCAGCAAATCTATGGGCCGCATGGTTACGACGCGGTGGTGGATTCGGATAATTACGAGGCATTTAATAAAGAGAATATAAATCAAATTTTTGCACAAAAGAACCTGTCTCAACTAAGACTGCAAGTGCCTGTTATTGTTGGTGAATGGGGGGCATTTCCGAGTAAAGATTTCACGAATTCCCTGATTGAGCATATGGCAGGAATCCTGGAACAGTACCATTGGAGCAGCACTTACTGGGTGTACTATCAAGGTATGGAGAAGGACCCGAATTACTCAAGCTTGGAAAGAGGGTATCCGGTCATTACCGCAGGCGACCTAATTTCTTATCAATATGACTACTCGATGAAAAGTCTGAATGTGAAATGGAAAGCTAAGAAGAATAGAAAAACCGTTCTGTACATTCCAGAGCTTGCTAACATAACCCCGAAAACGATTTTCGTCAGTATTCCCGCTGAGGTACAGATTCAGCCATTGTCGGGTGTAGCTGGAGGATACGTCACCATAGTGACCGATGCAGATGAATTGATTGAGGTAACGGTCAGATAATAGAAGGTCTTATCACTCAAAGGTCGAATATAGGTGGGATCCTTCCATCGAGTTGTTGCAGAAACTTCAATATTTGTACTCTAAGAATACCATAATGAAATGTCTCAAAGAATTGGAGAGCCTGATTTTCGACTGAAAGCAAAGCTCACGTGAGGAGGAAATAGCGCATGGATCAGATTTTCAATCCATTTTTACCATTAAATGAATATATCCCGGATGTGGAGCCCCACGTATTTGGTGACAGGGTCTATGTGTACGGCTCCCATGACAGAGAGGGGGGCACTACCTTTTGCGAACTGGATTATGTGGTTTATTCTGCGGATGTAAAAGACTTAACAGACTGGAGATGCGAAGGGACAATTTATAGTGCCTCACAGGACCCGCACTCTAAAGAGGTTGTAAAAGGTGCCGGGGAGCGCAAGTATCTGTATGCTCCAGATGTGGTACAGGGTAATGATGGAAGATATTATCTGTATTACTGTTTGGCTGCTTTTGCCGGAAAAGGCGGATTTGACGGACCCATTTCTGTGGCAGTCTGCGATACCCCTGCAGGAAAGTACGAATACTATGGGGATGTGAAATACACGGATGGAAGGCTGATGCTTCGCTATATACCATTTGATCCGGCGGTCATCAATGATGATGGAAGGATCTATCTTTACTACGGTTGGGCACTTCCGGTAGGTCCTACTAACAACGCTCTTGTAAAAGGTATATATAACAAAGTCATGCAAGGAATGCTCCATAAGACCATGGAAGAAATCAAGTCAGATGCGCAGGGAATCATGGGGGCGAATGTTGTAGAACTTGAAGCAGACATGCTGACAGTTAAAAGTGAGCCTAAACGGATTATTCCTTGTGAAATGGAAGCAAAAGGTACGGAATTTAAAGGACATGCTTTCTTTGAAGCAAGCTCTATACGAAAGATTGGAGCAACCTATTATTTTATTTATTCTTCTTTTGTAAATCATGAGCTATGCTATGCTACCAGCATATACCCCGACAGGGAGTTTCAGTATGGTGGAGTGATTATATCAAACGGAGACATCGGAATGAATGGCAGAGACCCAAAAGATCGGCTGACTGTTACCGGAAATAATCACGGAAGCATCGAATGTATCAATGGTAATTGGTATATTTTCTATCACAGACATACGCATATGAGTTCTAACTCCAGACAGGCTTGCGCAGAACAAATCAACATACTTAAAGATGGCTCCATTCCACAGGTTGAAATGACATCCTGTGGTCTGAATAGCGGACCTTTGCAAGCAACAGGGGAATATCCTGCAGTTATTGCCTGCAACCTGACAGATGGACATATGCCACACATGACCAATGGAAGCAGTAAAAAGAAAAAGCCGCACATTACACATCGGGCTGAGGAACGCTTTCTTACTAATATTAGTACCGGAACTCTGCTTGCTTATAAATATTTTGATTTTCAAGGGTCAACAAAACTCACTGTAAAGACAAGAGGACCGGGAAGTGGAACACTGATAATTTCCAATAAACCAGGAAAAAAACTCGCCGAAATCAAAATAAATTCTTCGGAGAGCTGGAAATTAAGTAGTACACATATAGAACTAAATGGAATGCATGCTTTGTATTTTACATTTAAAGGGAAAAATAGAATTGAACTTTTAAGCTTTTCATTTTTTTAAAAGTCGTAAAAAGGACTCAAACAGTTCTTCATGCCACTGTCTTCAGCTAAATTGAAGGACGGATGGCATAAGCCGAGAATAGCCCCAAAAAATCAGAACACGCAATCCTAATTCTAGGATTGCGTGTTCTGATTTTTTGTCTTTGTCTTTTATCGGCTTCGATATTCGTGGGGGGTGGTTCCATAATTTTTCTTAAAAATCTTGATGAAGTGGGGAGGGGCCAAAAATCCGAGTTGACTGCTGACTTCCGCGATTTTCAAATCAGTATTGAGCAAAAGATAAGCGGCTCGCTCCATGCGCAAACGGTATAAGTAATCCCCAATCGTTTCACCTGAGACGGTTTTATAGACCTTGGATAAGTAAACAGGATGTAGACACACATGGTCAGCCACCGTCTGAAGCGAGATTCCTTCAGCAAGGTGAGCTTGGATGTAGCTTCTGACTTTAGAAGCGATTTGCTGATGTGCATCCTCCAAATGATGAGTAGCTTTCGCGCGGAGCATATTTATCATTTTCTCAGCCCATAGGAAGATTCGCTGACTGGAAAGATGGCTTTTTCTTCTCAAGAGCAGGTCGAACTCTTCTCCAAGCAGTTCTTCTACCGTTTCCTTAGGAGACCTGAATGAAATGGCAAAAGAAGAAGATAGGTAAAGCAGAACCGTAAACTGCTGATCGCGAGAAGGTTCTTTTGTTGGATCTCCGATGGATAAGATTCGATTGATTTTATCCAGAGCCTCGTCCCAATTCCCGGATTCCAGTAAAGAGGGCAACAGTGGTGGCTCGTAAAGATTGATCAAAGGATGTCCTTCTGCATCCGCAGCTTTTTCGTCAACAATTATAAAGTAACTTTTGTTTTCGCCTACATTGCGGTTGATTGAAGAGACCGAAGCCTGATAAAGCTCTGACAGGTTATTGGGGAATGTCCGTATCTGGCTCAAGCAGATGGACAATGCCCCCTTTAGAAACTTTTGAACATGATTTTGCAGCCTAACGGCATAGGAATCCACCAATTCAAAGGCTTTAGGATCATTGCTATTAATCAAGAACACCAGATAACCCTGCTCGCTAATGCAGTGCCATAAGCTAAAGAGGTTTTGGAATACCTCTTCTGCTATATTGGTGACTGCATATTCCAGAAGCGACAGTGAACGGAGATCATAGCCTGAAAAATCCTCTTCCAGACGAACCACCATCATCATGAAGGAATCGTTCGGCTTAAAAGGAAGTTCCAGCATGGTCAGTCGTTCTTCCAGAAAATGATTGTGCACCCGTCTGTTCTGAAGAAGATCATTAAGAAATTGATTACGCAGCAGAGGCATATTGGCATGCAGCGTATGCTGGATTCGCTGAAAAGAGCTGATTTCCTTCCACTCGGACTCAATGTATCGGATAGCGCTTACAACGGTGTCAATTAATGCGCTGATATCGACGGGTTTAAGAAGGTAATTCATCGCTTGGTATTGAATCGCTTTCTGTGCATATTCAAATTCATCGTGACCGGATAAAATAATACATAGAATCTTTTTTGCGAAATGTCTGATCTGTTCAATCAGCTCCAGACCGTCCATCTCTGGCATGCGAATGTCGGTGATTAAAATATCAATCGCATGTTTCGAAGCAATTTCCAGGGCTTCTTTGGCTGAATAAGCTCTATGCACGGACTGGATTCCATAATCTTCCCAAGGGATGGTAAGAGCGAGGCTGTCTACTACTGACTTCTCATCGTCTACAAATAATAATTCGTACAAGGTTAATCCTCCTGTTGTTTGGGCCAGTACAGTGTCACCTTTAGACCTCCCATAGGGCTTGGGCTAAATTCAATACCCGAGGGGGTCACAAAGTGTGTATGCATACGCTGCCTGATATTCCACAGGGCGCAGCCCATAGTATCTTGTTGGGGTTGTTCGATTCTTTGCAGAAGCTCCTCGATTTTTTCTTTCGGAAGTCCCTTTCCGTCATCCTCAACCATGAGGCGATAAAGACTATGCTCTTCGACTCCTGTAATCTGGATAAAGCCGGAGTCTTGTTTTTGTTCAATTCCATGAAGAACGCCGTTCTCAACCAAGGGCTGAATCAACAGCTTGGGAATTCCCAGCCTTCTCATGGAGTCAGGAACATCGATCCCATATGTTAGGCGCTCTATTCTTAAACATTGAATTTTCAAGTAATTCTCCACGACACCCAGTTCCTTGTCCAGTGTAGTCATAGGTTCATCCAACCGGGTAGAGTACCGGAAGTATTCTGCCAAGTTCTGCGTCATCGCAGTCACAGCCTCTTCATTTCCCAAACGGATCATGTTATTAATGAAGAACAGACAATTGTACAAGAAATGTGGATTGATTTGAGCCTGGAGCTGCTTCACCATAGCTTCCCTGGAGATGAGTTGCTCTTTGTACACCTTCTCAATGAGGTCCTGAATTTGCGCAGCCATATCATTAAAATCTGCATAAAGGAAATCAAATTCATTGCGGCTAGCCCTTGTTATTCGGAAGGAGAAATCTCCATTTTTGAGCTGACGGACTCCTTTGAGCAGGGTTACAATTGGTATTTGTACTTTCCGGTAAAGAAATAATAGTGTGACAACTCCGGTTGCAAGCAGCATGATACAGGCAATATAAAAGAACTTTTTGGTCCTTACTATGGGTTCAAACGCTTGGTTCAGTGGTAAATAATCGACCATATACCAACCCAAGGTTTCGGATTTCATAAAGATCGTCAAATAATCATTCCCATTGACGGATATGACCTCGGTTCCCTCCTCTCGCCCTCTCAAAAGGGGGTTCAGAGAACCCAGCAATGCATTAACAATTGTGGACTTGGAGTAGCGGTTCATGATAACCGGACTTCCCGGATGATAAAACAAGGGATCGTTGGTCTCATTCTTACTCCTGTCCAGCATCTCCAGTAGATTATCTTGTGGGAACGTAACATTAATTGTGTACCCATCATTCATTCGATAGGATGTAAATTCGCCAAGAACAGGATTGAACGTCCACGGTTCACCACTAAGCTTGGAGGGGGGGGCCTTTTGGGGAGGAGAGGCACCGATCCATTTATTCACATGCGTGGAGAAGATGGAAATCTGATTGTTCCAGCCTTCTGAGAATTTCTGTATATATAGCTTATCTGTTAAGTCCAACATTAATTTTACTTGCTCATAATTATTCATACGGTCAATCGAGGGCAATAGTCCAACCATCGGATCGGCCTCCAACGATACTGCGAACATGGATAGATTTTCGATGTTATGATCCAAATTATTCATAACAAACCGGATCCGGTTCAGGTTGTTTTGTTGAATATCCTGCCGTACCGTATTGAGACTCGTGTCAACAGTGTATGTGTACATCACCAAAATGATTGTGGTAGTCAACGGGATCAGCAGAAGGAGTGAGTAAAATGTACGGTATTGTTTGAACATAGCACCTAAATCCTTATAAATTTTTTTGATGTACCCATTGTAGAAGGCTAATAGCTTAATTACAATGCATATTAAACCAAAACGGTTGAAATCTTAATATAACGATATCAACCTTTGGATTTCGTTATATCTGACAGGTTGGATTATTGTTATGTTGAGTAAATGAATGTGTAGTCCGTCAGCCTAGGGCTTATAATACAAGCGAATAGTAAACTCATGACATGGAGGATTAGAGTATGCTCCTCAGAAATAAAATTCCTACTATGGTTCTTGTCGCTGTGATCTTTCTTGGGTTACTGACCGGGTGCCATTATGGAGCCAAAAATAATCAGGATTATAGCAATATCAAAATGGAACAACCTGTCACCTTAACTATGGTAAGAGGCGAAGACCCCTCAGCTAAATTCAAAAATGGGGAATCTTATGCTGACAATGTGCACACAAGATGGGCCAGAGATACGCTTGGTGTGAACCTGAAGACCTTGTGGAGCGCGCCTTTAAGTGATGGGACTTATGATACTAAACTGAAATTGATGCTTTCTTCAGGAGATCAGCTGCCTGATGTTTTAGTATCCACACAAAATGATACGACTAGTCGCTTTGTAGAATCTGGAAAAGTACTGAATGTAGGAAAGGCATTCGATCAATATGCTTCCTCAACCTGGAAAGCAGCAATGAAGGAAGTTCCTTCTGCATGGGAGCCATTTATGAAAGATGGTGAAAAATACGCGATCCCCATCATTCGTCCAACTATGGGAACCCAGCCCGTGCTTTGGATCCGCCAGGATTGGCTGGACAAACTTCATTTGAAGGCCCCGACTAATCTTGAAGAATTGGAAATGGTCATGGACGCATTTGTAAACCGGGACCCGGACGGTAACGGGAAGAAGGACACCCTTGCACTGGACTTTGGAATGAAAGAGCAACTATCCGGCTATCCTATTGGAAATATATTATGGATATTCGGGTTATTTGGAGCTATTCCAGAAAGATGGTATCCAGATGAGAATGGACAACTCCAGTACGGATCTGTTCAACCGGGAATCAAACAAGCCTTGTCTAAAATAAAGGAATGGAAGAATAAAGGCTATATCGCCAATGATATTGCCCTTCATGACTTCAACAAAGTTACTGAGGGTATTGCTTCTGGTGAGGTCGGGATGGTGGGGAGTGAAAGCTGGTTTAGCGAATATCCAGGCTCCATGACGTTGGCCAACAATCCAACCGCAAGGTACACACCTTATCCCCTTCCAAAAGGTGAAAATGGTGAGAACTTGAGGAGCGTCGGAGTTCCATATTCCGGGGCGATTCTGATTAGCAAGGATATCTCGAAAGAGGCCATGCAAGCATTCTTTCATTACATGAACGCATTATATGAAGTGTACGAAACGCAAGATCCGCTGTATTTCCAGGCTTATCAGGACGGTTACGACTTTAAGATTCAGGACGGCAAAGTATATTTTGATAACGAGCATATCCCGGGTGGGAGAGTTCAAACTATGAAATATTCGTTAATAGGGTCCCTGCTTTCCTTTCCCTCCCGAGATTTGGAGACCACACTGAAGATGGCAAGAGGAGAAACATTAACCAACAAGGATCTGGTGACCAGCGCTTTCGGCGGCCTAGTCTGCAATGATACCAGCAATCGGACAGAAGAAACTTCTAGCAAGGCAGTTCTTATATCGATGGTACAAACGGATGCCGACGTTCGCGAATATTTTCAGGGACCTGCTACCGCAACCATGAAAATCAGGAATGCATGGCTTAAAAAGATGCAAATGGATACCTTCATTGAAATTATTTATGGAAACCGGCCGCTTGAGTCGTTCGATGCGTTTGTCCATAAATGGAGGTCAAGCGGGGGAGACGAAATCACGGAAGAGGTAAACGAGTGGTATCGTTCCGTACAAGGAATCAAGTGATGAAAGGTCGGTTTTTATTTTATATGCTGAAATACGTTGATCGGTCTCGATGCATATTTGGATTTTTCTATTGAATCTTTTTATTCCGCTATATAGTACCTCTCCTTGTTTTACTATACTGAATACAAACGTATGAAATCAGATTGGGATATTTGAAAAAATACCCAGAATTCTTTTTTTATACTTTTTTTGAGGCCCATTTCCATACCATTAATATTAACTAATCATTAAGAAAAGCGAGGCGTTGTTTTTTTATGACTACTAACAAGAAGACTGTGTTTTTGACAGGGGCTTCCGGAAATATGGGGCATGAGGGGTTCAAGGAGCTGCTGCTTAGAAGGGATCGATTTAATATTGTTGTTCTGGTTCTGCCCACTGCCAAGGATAAGGAAATCATGTCCAAATATGAAAATGAGCCAGGAGTCAAGGTTGTGTACGGGGATCTTACCCGTTATGCGGATGTTCTGCAGTGCGTGACAGGGTCAGATTATGTGTTACATGTCGGGGGCATGGTGTCCCCTATGGCTGATTATCGTCCTAAATTGACCACCAAGGTGAATATAGGCGCAGTCGACAATATTGTGAGGGCGATAAAGGCACAGCCTGATCCCGATCTAATCAAGCTTATGTATATCGGTACCATCGCCGAGACAGGGGACAGAAATCCGCCCATTCACTGGGGAAGAACAGGAGATCCGATCAAGATCAGCGTCTATGATAATTACGCGATCAGCAAAACGATAGCTGAACGGAAAGTGATCGAATCTGGTCTAAAGTATTGGGTGTCTTTACGGCAAACCGGGGTGCTATATGGTGGGATGTTAAATGGAATGGACCCTATCATGTTTCACGAACCGATTAACGGTGTGTTTGAGTGGGTCACTGCCAAGGATTCGGGACGGCTTCTGGCCAATGTGTGTGAAGATAGTGTTCCCGAAGAGTTCTGGAGAAGAATATATAATATTGGGGGAGGAGAGAAGTACAGAACCTCCAACTACGAATTTATGCAGAAAAGCTTCAGAGCTATCGGTATTAACGATTTCAGAAAAGTTGTCGACTTGAACTGGTTTGCGACACGGAATTTCCATGGGCAATGGTACGAGGATTCGGATGTACTGGAGGAATACCTTCACTTCAGAAGCGGGTCTGCAGATGAATTCCTGAATGAATTGAAAAAAAATGCGCCGGTTACGCTGAAAATGGCTAAAATTGTCCCTCCCTTTATCATGAAAAAGTTTATAATGGAGCCAGTTGCGAAAAAAGAGTTCGGTACGCTTTATTGGATTCAAAATAATGTAAAGGATCGGATTACTGCTTTCTTTGGTTCAAAAAAGGAATGGGAGAGTATTCCCACATGGAAAGATTATAAGCACATTGAGCCCTCCAAGGTTCCTCTGCGTTTGAATCACGGATATGACGAGAGCAAGCCAAAATCGGAGCTTAATCTGGATGATATGGCGGGGGCTGCGGCTTTCAGAGGAGGGGAGTGTTTGTCCACTTCGATGGATACTGGAGACCTGGCTGCCAAATTGAACTGGAGCTGTGCCTTCGGCCACGAATTTGAGGCCAGTCCAACGCTAGTATTGCTGGGGGGACACTGGTGTCCGCATTGTTTTCCTGCTCCTTGGAATTATGATGAAGAAGCGAAGCGTAATCCTTTTTTTGCACAAGTATGGTATCCGCTGCATAGCAAGGATGAATCGAACTACTATGACGAGAAGATATTCGACGGTTTTGAAAATTAATCAGGATGTATTTTAGTTGCATATTTTTGATCGCGGTAGCGTTTGGGCGTAATCCTGATATAAAATAGGTCTGATCCTAAAAATTCAATCTGGCTGCGATGGCTCCGATCAGTTCGTTGGTCAAGTCAAGCAGCTTCTTTGCCTCATTGACTTTCACCTGTTGAATGAATTGATTGATGATAAATCTGCACTTTTTAAGAATTTCAGCTTCGAATTCCGAATTGCAGTTTTCCAAAAGTATTTCTCCTTTTTGCTTGTTGCAAAGCCCGACCATTTGGATTCCGTTATGTGATCTTTGCAACGCGTTATATCGGTTTCTCTCCGTGACTCTTACAATTAAAGTATGAAAGCTTACTGATTGAGTAGCAATCATCAAGAGCATATCGGAGGGAACATTATGGGAGTTGTAGTCAATGATCAACACATCGGGGTAAACACCGACAAGCCACAGCAGCTAAAGCGGGAAATCACAACAAGGCGACTCATCGGTGACTCCATGGGACAATTTGCACTTAATATTTCAAGTGGTTTATTGGGTCTCATTACGTATTATTATACTGACGTTGTCGGGGTTTCGGCAGCTATTGTGGGAACTGTGCTGCTGATAACCAAAATCCTTGACGCTTTTGCGGATGTCGGAATGGGCGTTCTTGTAGACCGAACCAAATCCAAATATGGGCAAGCACGTCCATGGCTGCTATGGATGGCCATACCTATGTTTGTGTCGCTGTTTCTGGTGTTTTCTGTTCCAGACATTAGTAATACAGGAAAAATTATTTACGCGATCATTACCAATCTCTTGTTTTATATCTGCGTGTATACGCCGACGCAAATACCATACACTAGTTTAATGGCTTTAACAACCCGGAATACGTACGAACGCTCATTGATGGGGATTATCAGATCCAGTTCCGGTTATTTGGCAGGAATGGTTGTAGCCATCGGTTTTTTACCTCTCGTGAATGTGATGGGAGGAGGCAGACGGGAATGGACCTTGTTGGCGGGAATATTCGCATTAGTTGCGGCTGCCGGAGTATTGATTGCCTTCTTCTCTAATAAAGAAAAATACAACAATGTGCAATTGGATGAACTAGGTATCTTTCAAGATAAAATTCCAGTTTCTAAAGGACTAAAGCTCTTGTTTTCCAACAAATATTGGGTTCTTATGTTCTTGGTTAACACCTTCGTAAACATCCTGTTTGCATTGGGTGTAGCGGCTGGGACCTATTATGCGAAGTATATTTGGGGCGATGTGAATCTAATCGGTCTTATGGGAGGGATCGGATTTATTCCTGTCATTATTGGCTTTGCTTTCTCGGGTCCGTTTATCAAAAGATTCGGCAAACGCAATACAGCCTTGGGCGGAGTCATTATTGGTCTGCTCGGTGCAGCCGTTCGATTAATTGCCCCGGAGGATCTTGTGTTAGGACTTGTTTGCTCTGTCTTCCAAACACTGGGCACCATTCCATTAATGGCAGTTACGTTAGCGCTTACAACGGACACAATCGAATACGGGGAATGGAAATTCAATCATAGAATTGTTGGTTTAACAAACAGTGTTTCAGGTTTTGGCGGTAAAGTAGGGACAGCCGTGGGGGCGGCAATGATCGGATGGTTTTTAGCTTTGGGTGGATACCAAGAGCAGGCAGTCACCCAAGGGTTTGCAGCCAAGCAAGCGATTATTGCTTTAAACATCTATGTACCCATTGTGGTATTGGCTATCCTCGCATTCTGTCTGTACAAGTACACGCTTGATAAGGAATTCCCGAAAATTATAAAAGATCTGGAAGAGAGAAGAAAAAGCTAGGAGGATACGAATCATGAAAGTTAATAATCTCAAAACGAATCGAATTCACAATCCTTTGGGATTTTCATTGGGACAACCGCGATTTTCTTATGAAGTCAGCGAGACTCCATCCAAAAAACAGGTTGCGGCCCAAATTGAAATCGCTTTAAATGAAGAGTTTACCGAGATCGTTTTTGATAGCGGAAAAAGCACTGAGATGGATAGTCTTGCCTATCAACCTTCACTGAGCCTGCTTCCCCGGACCCGATATTACTGGAGAGTTCGTGTTTGGGGAGATCTAGGGGATGAAGGCGTAAGCGATACAGCATGGTACGAGACAGCAAAGATGGAGGAGCAATGGAAGGCACAGTGGATAACTCCTGAATTCGAAGCATCCGTCCATCCAATAATGAGCACAACGTTTGACTTAGACGGCGAGGTTGCCAATGCTCGTGCTTATATATGCGGTCTAGGCGTTTATGAACTGGAGATTAACGGTGTGAAAGCGGGTGACGAGTATCTGGCTCCCCTTTATAACGCTTATCATAAATGGCTTCAATATCAAAGCTATGATATTACCAGCCTGCTAAAGTCGGGAAGCAATAAGGTTGAAGCAGCACTTGGAAATGGATGGTATAAAGGGCGCTTCGGCTTTGAAGGCGATACAACCGGGAACATCTATGGGGATCACTTTGCACTGATCAGTGAAATCGTAATCACCTACGTCGATGGCTCGGAGAAGGTAATCGTTACGGACGAATCATGGCAGGCACGTAAAGGAAACGTAGTGGACAGTAATATTTACGACGGTGAAGTTCGCGATGCCACTTTAAATGATCCGCAGGTGTTCAAAGTGAGAACCACCGATCTGGGCTATGATCGGCTCATGGAGCGCCTGAGTTTACCTGTTGTGATTAAAGAAAAGCTTAAACCGGTGGAGATTATAACGACGCCAGCGGGTGAAACGGTAATCGATATGGGACAAAACATGGTTGGTTGGCTTGAATTCCGAACAAAGGCGCCAGCGGGAACCGTTATACGTTTACAGCACGGTGAAGTACTCCAGGAAGGCAATTTTTATCGCGATAACCTGAGAACTGCCAAAGCAGAATATGTATATACCTCGAATGGGGAAAAGGCGGTTGTCCGCCCCCAATTTACTTTTTACGGATTCAGATATGTTAAAGTGGAGGGTTGGCCAGGTACACTGAATCTTGAAGATTTCACGGGATGTGTTGTGTATTCGGATATGGATCAAATCGGCCATTTCGAAACAAGTAATCCAGAAGTGAACCGTTTGTTCCTGAATGCGCTTTGGGGACAAAAGGGTAATTTCCTCGACACACCTACGGACTGTCCACAGCGTGATGAGCGGATGGGGTGGACCGGTGATGCCCAGGTGTTCTCAGGTACGGCGAATTTTAACATGGATACGTACGCCTTTTTCTCCAAATACGGCTTTGATCTGTGGATGGAGCAGCAGGACAGAGACGGTATGGTGCCGATGGTAGTTCCGACAGGTAACGTTCAAGGCGGCGGTTCGAGCGCTTGGGGAGACGCAGCAACGATTATCCCATGGAACGCCTATATTCACTACGGCGACAAGGCCATTCTTGAGCAGCAGTTTGACAGTATGAAAGCATGGGTTGATTTTATTAAAAAGGCGGATGACGAGTCCGGGGCCAGACGTTTATGGACGGTGGGATTCCATTTCGGCGATTGGCTTGCGCTCGATGGAGATAATCCTAATTCTCCTATGGGCGGTACAGATAACCATTTTGTGGCTTCGGCTTACTATTCGTATTCAGCTGGAATAGTCTCCAAAGCAGCCAAGGTTTTGGGCAAGGATGATCTTGCAGAGCAATATCACACACTGTCCGAGGAAGTCAAAGCAGCCATTAAAGATGAGTTCTTTACCAAGAACGGTCGTCTGGCCATCGATACGCAAACAGGATATGCACTCGCCTTATATATGGACCTTGTTCCAGATTCATTTAAGGGAAGAATTGCAGAAGATACCCGCATGCGGCTGCGTAAAGACCAGAACCATCTTCAAACCGGCTTTGTCGGTACACCTTATATCAATCGCGTACTATCTGCCATCGGCAGCAATGATATCGCCTACACGCTGCTTCTCAATGACGATTATCCGAGTTGGCTGTACGCAGTCCGAATGGGAGCAACAACGATATGGGAGCGGTGGAATTCGATTTTGCTGGATGGAAAGATTGCCGAGAATGGCATGAACTCCCTGAATCATTATTCTTATGGTGCAATTGTAGAATGGATGTATCGTAATATGGCGGGGATTAATCCAGTGGAGGAACAGCCCGGTTTCCGTCATGTACAGCTTACTCCTCAGCCCGATTTCCGTATCAAGTGGGTTAAAGCCAGATTGCAGACCGCAGCGGGACTCTATGAGAGTGAATGGGCATTTGACACGAACGGGGAATTAACATTTAGGTTTTCCATTCCGTTTAATGCTACGGCAACAGTAACTTTACCTTTTTCAAATCCAAATCATATTACAATAAATGGCGAAA
Organism: Paenibacillus sp. NRS-1782; assembly: GCF_050467685.1. Taxonomy (NCBI): domain Bacteria; kingdom Bacillati; phylum Bacillota; class Bacilli; order Caryophanales; family Paenibacillaceae; genus Paenibacillus; species Paenibacillus sp. NRS-1782. The sequence goes on along the minus strand of NZ_JBITPH010000009.1, from coordinate 244,105 downwards.
ATTTGAAGACGAGTGATTGGGAAGCCGAGCAAAAGGGCGAGGATAGCTGTATTCAATTAAATAGTGGGGTCTACGAACTTCATTATGTGCCTACCAAAGAGTATATCAAACGTTTTAGCACGCGCATGCCTTTGAACGAACTGCTGCGCAACAGTGAGAGCAAGGCCATACTGATTGACTTCTCGCCAGTGTTTGCTTCTATTGATGCTGAAACCGTGGGACCTATGGGAGAAGCTTCAATCCGTGATCTTGCCAGTTATCCCTCCTTTGAGGCGCCGGAAGAGCAGCTGGATGAACTGGACCGCCGGTTAACGGCGATCATTCTGGAACAATAGTTAAATGAAATTATAACCTGCATGCCGAGCTTATAAAAATACTGCATCTTATGATCAAGGAGTGTTGAGAAGAATGGATCGTGATATTAAAAATATGGTAAGACAGATGGCATTGTACGAAAAAGCAGAGCTTTGTTCCGGAGCCAGCTTCTGGTCAACCCAAGCCGTAGACAGATTAGGCATTCCGTCCATTATATTGACTGACGGCCCGCATGGTCTTCGAAAGCAAGACGGGGAATCGGATCATTTGGGTCTCAATGAGAGTGTACCATCCACCTGTTTCCCTTCAGCTGCTGGTCTGGCGAGCTCCTGGAATCGCGAGTTGGTACAGCTTGTGGGTGAGGCCATCGGTAAGGAAGCGCAGGCAGAGGATGTAGCTATCGTCCTTGGACCTGCCGCCAATATCAAGCGTTCGCCGCTGTGCGGAAGAAACTTCGAATATTTCTCGGAAGACCCTTATTTGACCGGGGAATTAGCTGCAGCGCATATCGCAGGTGTGCAAAGTCAAGGAGTCGGGACTTCTTTGAAGCATTTTGCCGTTAATAACCAGGAGCATCGACGGATGACAACAGATGCCATTGTAGATGAACGTACATTAAGAGAAATTTATCTGACCGGTTTTGAAAAGGCTGTAAAGCAATCTCAGCCATGGACCGTCATGTCAGCCTATAATAAGGTCAATGGATCTTATGTCTCTGAGAATGAATACTTGCTGACAACCATTCTTAAAGAAGAATGGGGCCACGAAGGATTCGTGGTCTCCGACTGGGCTGCGGTAAGTGAAATTGTGGCCAGTATCGCCGGCGGTATGGAGCTGGAAATGCCTTCTTCGAACGGAGAAGGGCCCAAGCAAATTGTTGAAGCCGTAAACCACGGCAAATTATCCGAAGAAAAGCTGGACCAAGCGGTAGAAAGGCTGCTCCATGTCATTTTTAAAGTAGTCGATTCCAAGCGTGAAAATGCCAGCTATGATCAGACAACCCATCATCAATTGGCCAGAGAAGTTGCGAGAGAAACGATGGTCCTGCTGAAAAATGAGAATCAAATTCTTCCGTTGAAAAAAGAAGGAAAAATCGCAATTATCGGGCAAATGTCTGAAAAGGTTAGATATCAAGGTGGAGGAAGCTCCCATATCAAGCCTACACAGTTGGACAGTATTTATGAGCAAATTACGATATCCGCAGGACCTGCCGCATCCATTACTTACAAGCAGGGCTACGATCAGGACTCGGACGAATCCGACCAGTCTATGCTTGATGAAGCGATAAATGCTGCAGCAGCTTCTGATATAGCTGTACTCGTAGTGGGTCTGCCCGACCGCTATGAATCAGAAGGTTATGACCGTTCTCATCTGGATATGCCGCTCAATCAACAGCAGCTCATCTCTGCCGTTGCTGCCGTTCAACCCAATGTAGTCGTGGTGCTGTGCAACGGATCACCGATTCTCATGCCGTGGCTCAAAGATGTCAAGGCTGTTCTGGAGGGATATTTGGGCGGTCAGGCTGCCGGAGGGGCTATCGCTGATTTGTTGTTTGGAGATGCCAACCCTAGCGGAAAATTAGCAGAAACTTTCCCGCAATCCTTGAAGCACAATCCATCCTATTTGTTCTTCCCTGGCGATGGCGACCGCGTCGAATACCGGGAAGGGATTTACGTAGGTTACCGTTATTATGACACGAAAGATATCGAGCCATTGTTTCCTTTCGGTTACGGTCTAAGCTACACCCAGTTTGAATACTCCCATTTAACCGTGAGTCAGACCGAAATGAATGATACGGAAACGCTCTCTGTAACTGTGAATGTTAAAAACACGGGTTCCGTTTTTGGCAAAGAGGTAGTACAACTGTATGTCCATGATTGTGAATCCACGGTAAGCCGTCCTGAGAAAGAGCTTAAAGACTTTGCCAAAGTTGCTCTCAAACCCGGGGAAGAGAAAACCATCACTTTCACTTTGGATAAACGAAGCTTTGCACACTACAGTGTCGAGCATAAGGACTGGCAAGTGGAGAGTGGGGAATTTGATATCCTACTAGGGTCCTCTTCACGGCATATCGCTTTGCAAACGAAAGTTATGGTGGAATCTACTACGAGAGAAATCACGCCGGTATACGATCGAAATACAGCTTTAGGCGAATTGCTTTCGAATCCGAAAACGACGGCGGTGCTGGCCCAAATGCAGGGGATGGCTCCCCAGGGGGCCGAAAATGCACATTCGGACGCTGTATCTGCGGAGATGATTCAGGCATCCATGCGCTATATGCCGCTGCGGGCTTTAATTCCGTTTACAGGTGGAGCACTTACGGAGGAGACGCTCTCCATGCTTCTGGAGCATTTGAACGCGGCAGTGCGCCAATGAGCCTACGCAAACTTGCGCGACGAGACAGAAAAGCTCCCCGACGGTTTTGAGCAATCGTTCCATGGAGATGTCAATTTCTATTGTTTGACCCGGCGGGAAGAATAGCTCAGTATAAATCGGCGTTCATGTCACAATTCATCTAGCAATTCATCTAGCAATTCCAGCTCACATTCCATTTGTTTGTTCGTATAACGGGAGAGCAAGGGAGAATAAGGTCTTTGGGCCGAATTTCCAATCGATTGAACGATATGTTCCAGGCGCTTTAGCTGGTCATGAATATATATTTTGCGGTATTCCAGCACTTTTCGTTGATTCGCGGGCTCCAGCAGCTCATAGAAGGTAAGCCGGATATAAAACTCATCATCGGACGTTACCAGTTCAGGCGACAGGTCAGTAAGAAGCTCGCCAAATTTAGCTTCCCCAGTCTCAGTGATGGAGTAGATAAAACGGTCCGGTTTACCCGCCTGAGCCGTTACGGTTTTTGTAACCAATCCCTCGGACTGAAACTGCTTCAGTTTCGGATAAAGGCTGTTATTGTTCACCATATTGCTGCGATTCATAATCAGATTAATATTTTTTTTGATTTCATAACCATGTTTGTTTCCTTGAATCAGTTGAGATAATATCAGAATTCCAATATCCACTAATGAAACCTCCGCATAAATAAACTTAATGCATGTAATTATAATACCTTGTAATGAATATAAGAAAGAACCTTTCTTAAAATGTAGAGAAAAGGTTCACATTTTATTAATATATGCTTATATTCATAGGTTAATTTAACCTATATAATCTAATTGTAATGAGTAATCTCGTGATTGGGAGAGTGGAGCATATGAAAAAAGTATTTGTTTTAGGTGGTACCGGATTTCTTGGATATTTCACAACGAAGGAATTGTTAAAGCGCGGATATTCAGTCTCCACCGTTGCTCTGCCGCCTATGCCAGCAGAAGATTTGCTTCCGCAGGAAGTAGATTGCAAGCTTGGCGATATTACGGCAATGAGTGACGAGCAGGTTATGGCTTTACTGGAGGGCTGCTATGCTTTTGTGTATGCAGCAGGTGCGGACGAGCGGACGGTGCCAGATGCTCCAGCTCTGAAATTTTTCTACGAAGCCAATGTGCTCCCAACTCAGCGCCTGGCGCGCTTGGCTAAAAAGGCGGGAGTCAAGAAATTTGTCCTGTTTGGTTCTTACTTTGCCCACTTCACTGAAGCTTGGCACGATCTGAATCTTAAGAAGGAAAATGCATATCCACGAACCAGACTTCTTCAGGAAGAGGTTGCCTTTATGGAAGGTGAAGGGGAAATGGATGTCATGTCTCTTCGACTGCCTTATATTTTTGGTCGTATGCCGGGTAGAATACCATTATGGAGCGTTTTTGTGGAGCAGGTTCGAGGTCAAGCTGTTGTTCCGGTTTTTGGCGGAGGTACAGCCATGGTTACTGCCCAGCAGGTAGCTGAAGCTACTGTTGGAGCCATCGAATACGGAACCCATCGAAGCAGCTATGCAATCTGCGGAATGAATATGAAATTCAAGGATTTCTATCAGATCATAGCGGATGTTCTCGGTCAGACCGAGACCCAAATTTCCGTTTTGCCTCTGGAACATATGAAGCCAGCCATGGAGGAAGCCGATGCCCACTCCAATGCGGCCGGGAAAGAGCATGGGATCCATCTCGGCTACACAGCAATCATTCAGGACCGGGACGCTTATTTAAATCCAGAAGAAACCATGAACATCTTGAAATTTAAAGAGGCGGATATTCCGGCGGCTATTAGAGAAACTATTTCTGCATGCCTGTAGCTTGATGTTATCTTCATTTCGTAGGCGGGGTATCTTTAATAATGTATATATGACCGGATCGATCCTTTTGGAATGTAATAACCAGTTTGAGTCCCAGTATCTGTTCCACATTTTCATTAATAATAATAGCCGCTTATACGAAGCGTTCTTGATATTCCCAGGTCGCTGAGCCCAATATCTAAAGTTTTGTTGTCCCAATATCCAAATAGCGCTTGAATATACATCTGCTTCTTTCGGTTTTAGCTAATATACTTCGATTTTTCCTGTGTTGCTCCTAAAATGAGCATATATGACCATCGATTTTTTAAGACTGATTCTGTATAACCTAAAAAAGAACTCATTTGAGATAATGGGTTCTTTTTTAGGTTATTCCAAGCGCTCCAGCGGGCGTTATTGCTTTTCTGGTAATCGGCGTAATTTCCTGCGTGTTTACGGGGTTCTCTAGCCTAGCCCTGCTCAAGGAACAATGCTGCCGGTGTGATAGTTATGATTGGCTATGAGACAGGCGTGACCAGCAAGTGTAATCGCTTTCAATGCAAGCATCGTCTGGTTTGACCTGACGGAAGAAAAGCAAACGCAGATAGCCAAAGACTTGGAGGAACGGAGAAATCAGAGGAAAAATGATTGACAGCACCATTACACAGCCCACATTGATTGATATAAATTGGAGGTCTATATATGAATACTTTCACTTTACAGTTAACAAATAGCGGGGTTACTTTGACAACCTATCTTCTGGACTCTTCACCTGAAATGAAAAATACCCATGTTCGCCCAGCCATACTGATCCTTCCCGGCGGCGCGTATCGAGTATGTTCAGACAGGGAAGCTGAACCCATCGCTATGGCGTTTCTGGCGGAGGGATATCAAACCTTTGTTCTGAGATACTCGTTGAATGAAAACGCGGCGTTCCCCAAACCGTTGAATGATGCGGAAGAAGCGCTGGAATTGATTCGCGGGAATAGCAAGGAGTGGGGGGTCGACCCGGAAAAAGTAGCCGTGTGCGGGTTTTCTGCTGGAGGTCATCTGGCCGCTGCATTGGGAACCATGGGGCGCGTTCGGCCCAATGCAATGATTCTGGCATACCCTTGCATACTTGAGATAATGGGCGGGATCCTCCCCGCGCCGATTCCAGGGATCGATCAAGCGGTGGATGTTTTGACGCCGCCTGCGTTCATTTTCCATACGTTTGCGGATACGCTAGTACCCGTAGACAATACACTGGCGTTAGCAGCAGCGCTGGACAAATTCAAGATTCCTTTTGAGTTGCATATTTTCCAGAACGGTGTGCATGGCTTGTCGTTAGCCAAGGCAGTTACTTCAGGCGGATTGCGCTCAATGAAGGATGAGCATGTAGCACAGTGGTTTGGCCTTTGCACGGACTGGATCAGCAATATCTTCGGTGAATTTCCTTCTGACCTGGATATCCTGCTAGACGGAGATATCAAGGAATACAGTCTGGATGCACAGCTTGGTGTGTTATGGAAGAACCCTGAGTGCAAAAGCCTGGTATTGGCGGCACTACCGATACTGGCAGATGGTCCTGGGCTTCAGGATGCGATGGCAGTTCCATTGCGAACCATCATTGAGTTTGGCGATGGTCTCTTGAGTGATGAAGCCGCTAGACTTCTGAATCAAAATCTTAAAATTATTCCTGTGCTGAAACTTCAAAGCTAATGTTTTACCCAGTAAAATAACAAGGATAATCTGGGGGTATATGGGATTTATTCAGGGGGGGAGCGCGCAGGAGAGGTATACTAGGCCCGAAACACTGTTACAAAAGTGTTCCGGGTTTTTGCGTGCTTGAAAAACGATTATTCTGGCTAGGGAGAGAGAGGTGTCATACGAGCAACAAATCAAAAATAGGAATGGGGTGGTGAGGTTTAGGTGTGACTCTGAATCGGGGCGAATTTTTGTTTTTTTAGGAGGCAAAATGAACATTAAAGAGTTAGATGCTTTGTTGCAAAAAGAAGAGGAAATCGAAACACTACAAAAATTAACAGGCATGAGTATCAATGACTTAAACGTTCCCTTTGATGATACGAAGATTCCTAAAGTATCAAGAGAATTACTATTTCAAGAAGGAAATATACTCATTCGTAAACATCGGCGCTATGCTCCGGTAAAAATGCATACGCATGATTTTGTCGAAATGAACTATGTCTATTCAGGTAAGTGTGTACAGATGATAAACGATGAAAGAATCGAATTATCAGCAGGGGATATTCTGTTAATTGATCGTGATGCACCACACAGCATTGAGAATACGGATAAAGATGACATTATTCTAAATGTGTTGCTGAAAGAAGAGACGATTACGACAGACATCATTTCCAACCTTGCCAATAGCAATAACTTGGTGACACAATTTATGCTTTTAGCGTCAAAAGAAAATGAGAAGCATGACCGATATCTTATTTTTGCTAATTCGGGCAGCGATGTGCTGACCGGACTAATGAATAATTTATTCTGCGTGTATTTTTCCGAGTACTCCTTCAAAATGAAGGCACTTAATCTTTATCTATCACTGATACTGGTTGAGTTAACCAACGTACTTGAAAAAAATAACCTGCGGTCTATTGATAAAGACGTGAATCAGGAAGTGATCTCTATATTGGCGTATATTGATCACCACTATAATTCAGTTTCACTAGATGATCTATCGAAAACCTTTGGATATAACAAAAATTATTTAAGTTTGAAACTAAAAAAGGAAACCGGAAGCAGCTTCAAAGACCTATTAAACAGAAAGAAGATAAACGTAGCTAAAGAATTGTTGAAAGAAACGAATATGTCGGTGGAAAAAATTGCGTTGAACGTCGGTTATAACGAACCCTCGTCGTTCTTTAAAATGTTTAAGAAATATACTAATATGACACCTAGTGAGTATCGCTAAGGTATTATTCTAGAAATAAATTACACATAAGAATTGCAGCAGGGGACCATCAAAGGAAACGATGTGCCCCTGCTTTTTTTAATGCTTTTGACAGTCAACATCTAACTTTTTGACATGGTGAAAGTTCAATAAATGAGTTAAAACATATGTAAGCGCTAACAGGAGGTAGCATGATGGCAATCAAAAAACAGAGTTTGTAACAAAAAAAACAACTTGCAAGGGGAAAAGCACATGAAAAAAGACAAAAATTTAATGAAGTTTTCTTTATTATCAGTTTCATTAATATTAACTTCGTCAACGGCGATAAGTGGAGCAATACCACAAATGCGCGAATCATTTAGTGGTTATTCGTTATCATCTATTGAGCTGTTAACCACCATACCTTCTTTTATGGTTATGTTTTTTGTTTTGTTGAGTAGTTTTATCGCCCGCAAAATTGGTCAAAAGCAAACAATTATTATTGGATTAATCATTACAGGGATTTGTGGTATTATGCCAGCTTTTGTGAGTAGCTACACATTAGTTTTAATCTCAAGAGCTGGCTTGGGAATTGGGTTTGGATTGATGAACTCACTTGCAGTAAGTATGATTTCATCATTTTATTCTGGAAATGAACGTGCAACACTGATTGGATTCCAGAGTGCTTTCCAAGGTTTAGGAGCAGCCCTATTAACGTTCTTAGCAGGAAGTTTATTAACTCACGGCTGGCATTACTCTTTTCTTGTCTATGCAATAGCTTTCCCGATTTTGGTGCTATTTATAATGTTTGTTCCTAAACCTGAATCTTATGGTTTGACAGCTGAGGAGGAAGCACCACAAACGTTTAAAACCAATAAAGCGATTATCGGCTATGCCTTTTTCCTGATCATCGCATGCATTCTTTATAATGCTGTTTTTGTCAAGCTTGCGACACTTTTAACGACTTATCAACTTGGATCAGAAACAAGTGCAAGCCGTATTTTTAGTATTATGCAACTGGCAAGTATGGCAACGGGCTTCTTGTTTGGTATTGTTCAGTCTAAACTGCACAAATATACCTTACACACTTCCTTATTTTTAATGGGATCAGGCTTCTTCTTAATTTCTAGTATTTCAAATCTATATGTTGTTGCCTTTGGTTCTATTTTAGTGGGAATCTCATTCTCATTATTTATCCCGTTCTTGTTTAACCAAGTGAGCATCTTATCGCCCAAAAAATCTGAAACATTTAATACATCAGTTTTATTAGTTGGTGCAAATATAGGCTCATTCTTAGCACCCTATGGACTGCTTGCCTTAGCAAGCATTAAAACAGCTGAGCCTGCTATTGCCGTGTTTATTAATGGTGGAGCATTGCTAATTATCTTAGCTATTTTAGGACTTTTCTTAGTAAAAAAAATCAAAGCATAGATGAAAAGAGGATGAAGAAATGTTTACAATTAATGTTTTTAAGATTGAGTATCGCCAAGCTCCTATCGGTTTAGATGTTGAAAAACCACGTTTTAGTTGGACAATGACTTCGCCAAAGCAAGAAGTGAAACAGCAAGAATATAGAATTTTTGTAAAATATAATGATGAATTGGTTTGGGATTCAGGCGCTTGCCAGTCGGATGCTTCTCATTTAGTTGAATATGCTGGAGAAGACTTACAACCGTTAACGGCTTATCAAGTAATTCTTGAAGTCTTAAATAATTATGGGGAAAGAGCATCGATCACAAGCAGCTTTGAAACAGGTTTAATGGATTACAAAAATATGAAAGCCGATTGGATTACCGTAAACAACGAGGGAAGAGAAGAAATACCTATCTTCAGGAAATCTTTCAAATTACAAGGCAAGGTTGCCAAGGCACGCATCTACGCTTCTGCTTTAGGCGTATATGAGCTCTCTTTGAATGGTAGCAAAGTGGGTGACTACTATTTCACACCAGGGTGGACCAGTTATCATCATCGCATTCAATATCAAACCTATGATATTACCGAATTGCTAAAACAGTCTAACGAAGATAACAAGCTAGATATGACGGTTGCTAACGGTTGGTTTAAAGGGATTTTTGGCTTAGAATCTTCGCCAAACAACTACGGGGATAAAGTCGCAGCAATTGCATATGTAAAAGTAGAATATGAAGATGGTGCAATTGAAGAGTTTGGAACGGATAACAGTTGGTCCTGCTTTACTGGTGAAACCGTAACAAGCGAAATGTATCTTGGCGAATGCATTGATAAAACGATCAGTGAATCGGAATTTGGGGAAGTCAAGGTGTATAGCTTTCCAAAAACGGTTCTAGTCGCACAAGAAAATGAGCAAGTCAAAATAACTAAGAAAATCAAACCGGTAGAAAGCATAGTGAACCCTAAAGGTGAGACGATCATAGACTTTGGTCAAAATATGACTGGTTTTGTTTGCTGCAAATTAAAGCAACCCAAAGGTACAAAGATAACTATCAAGCATGCTGAAGTTCTTGACAAAGAGGGCAACTTCTATACTGAAAACTTACGTGCGGCTAAACCGGAAGATGTGTTTATTTGTAGTGGTTCAGATGATGTGTTTATGCCTAAATTTACTTTCCACGGTTTTAGATACATCGCTATTGAAGGTTTGGTGAACACTTGGGATATACAAGACTTCACCGCCTGTGCATTGCATACTGACATGGAGGAAACGGGAACATTTACTTGTTCCAATCCTAAAGTGAATCGCCTACAAAAGAATATCGAATGGGGTCAAAGAAGTAATTTCTTAGATATTCCAACAGATTGTCCTCAACGTGATGAACGCTTAGGTTGGACAGGTGATGCCCAAGTTTTTGCCAGAACAGCGTCATTTAACTTTAACACAGCATTGTTCTTTACAAAATGGTTAAAAGACTTGGCGATAGAACAAACTCGTAAATATGGGGTACCATACATTGTGCCTAATATTTTAGGTGAATCAGAAGCAGCGACTGGTTGGGGGGATGCAGCAACGATTATTCCATGGACTATGTACCTTGTCTATGGGGATAAACGCATCTTAGAAAATCAATATGAAAGTATGAAGGATTGGGTAGAGTATATCCATAGCAAAACGGAGGGCTCAGAACTATGGCAACAAGGATTCCATTTTGGTGACTGGGTGGCACTTGATAAAGAGGAGGGCAGCGATCGTGTAGGTGCGACCGATGTATACTTCATTGCTTCCGCGTTCTATGCTTATTCGACTTCTCTCTTGATAGAAACCGCAAAAATACTAGGTAAAAAAGAAGATGCTGAAAAGTATCAACAATTATATGAACGAATTATCGCAGATTTTAGAGCAGAGTATATTACGCAGAAGGGTCGTCTAGTCAGTGAAACGCAAACCGGTTGTATTTTAGCGCTTCATTTTAATTTAGCGGAAGAAAAGGATCGCCCAAGAATTTTGAAATCACTGGTGGACAATCTTAAACGACACGATAATCACTTAGTGACAGGTTTTTTAGGAACACCATACCTATGCCAAACGCTATCAGAAAATGGATATCATCAATTGGCTGGTGAAATTTTCTTGAAAGAGGATTATCCTTCCTGGCTTTACACAGTTAACATGGGCGCAACTACGATGTGGGAAAGATGGAATTCGATTAATCCAGATGGAAACTTTGATGAATCAGGTATGAATTCATTTAACCACTATGCATATGGAGCTATTGGAGATTGGATGTATCAAAACTTGGCAGGTATACGCTTGATCGAACCAGCATACAAACGTTTCATGGTTAAACCTGAATTGATAGATGGTATTTCTTGGGTGGAAGCATCTTTTAAGTCGGCTTATGGTAATATCAAATCAAAATGGGCGTTTGAAAAAAATATATTTTCAATGGATGTTGAAGTTCCTGTTAATACTGAAGCTGAAATATGGTTGACTCATTCTGACAAACCGATTTTAGTTGGGTCTGGTAGTTATCACTTTGAGTTTGTTACGGGACAATCTATTTGAATTTTTAGATACTTTGATTGCAAAGAAGGGGCTGCTTTAAAAGCAGCCCCTTCGGATATCTTTTGTCTGGAATTCAAGTTCATTTGGTAGATCGCGCAAGAAGCTTACTTCTTCTCTGGTGTTTTGCTTTGAAGGGCTCCCACTAAAATACTTTTTGCTGTGGCGCCTTTTTCGGTGTAGTTAAACATGGACATGCTCCCCCATCCGCTGAAATCAGGAGCCCAATACCGGATGCCTGCTAAGCCATGTGTTTTGCCCCATTCGATAACATCATGGTAGATAGTAGCTTGTCCTTCTTCGTTATGAGGATATCCTTTGACCGTTTTTGACCATCCGGCGAATGGACCTTCCACCTTTCCAGAAGGATAGGAAAACTCGGCGATAAATACGGGGAGGCCGACCTGCTCATTGATGGCGGTAACCATTTTCTTATACATGACCATCTTATCGATGTAAACTCCTGGTGCGCTGGGATAAAAACTGATTCCCGCAACATCAATTGGAAATCCGTATTCCTTCAGTGTTTTAAAATACGCGACTGTATTATGCACCGTCGAGACGACGGTTGCGATATGCGTGGAGAACTTGATGTTGCTGGAATCTATACCCAAATCTGCATACGCGCTTTTGATGCCATTGGCCACAGCAGTCATTTGTACCGCGTTATACTTCCATACGTTGTTTTTAAGCCAGTTTGTTCCAAATATAGAAAGCACATATCTCATAAAGTCAGGAACCTTTTCTAGCTTCTCGTTAACTGCCGTTTTCAGTCCAAGGTTTACTCCTGCAAAACCAAAGTTGGCCTCGTTGCCAATATTCCAATTCTCAACTGTGGCCCCTGTTTTCAGAATTTTTGTGGCCACAAATTTCCCATAGGCTTTCAGAACAACGTTCATTTCATCCAAGGTCAGTTCTTCCCATGGTTTTCCCTTTTGCAGCGCATAGATCTCCGGGTATTCTTCGAAATTCGGGGCTTGCTGCCGCTCCATGTCCATATAGGTATAGGCACCCATGATTTCAGGATTAAGCGGTATTTTCAATTTTGCTGCCAGTCGGGCCAGCTCCAACCCTTGCTCCAACGTATGATAGTTTGCATTGGAATCCTCCTCACCATTGACAAGGTTGTCCTTTGTAGGATAACGTTTTGTTGCGATTCTTGCGTACATTTCCGTTGCCCCAGCGGAAATGTACATTTTTTCCAATTCCTCACGGTTGGTGGCTGTTAATTCTCCTGCAGAATAGGTGTATCCATTATTAAAAGCACTGCCTGAAAATGGGCTTACCGAGAGGGCCATCCGGAATTTTTCTGTATTGGCAGCAGGTACATAATTTGCATCTTCCACATATACTGACAGGTTTCTTAAAATAACTCCTCCCAATATTGCGATAACGGCAAGTATAGAGAGCAGTATCTTTGTGCTTTTTTTCATTCGTTGTACGAATGATTTTACTTTGTTCATCATACTTTATAAACCTCCATATTTTGTTCTAGTTCATACAATACAACTTAGTTATAAACTTTTTATTAACTCGTCGCTGATCGAACTGTAGTGATGGTAAGAGTTATTTTGTTTTTTTATGCTAACGTCATTGTTGCAATCCTTCTTTTATAAAAATATTTATATTTTTGCGATATAATAGAAGTAATATCATTGAAATATACCCTATGTGCAAAAAGAAAAGAGGTCGGTTATGCTTAACATTCTGATTGTTGAAGATGACATGAAGTTGCAGCATTTATTTTGTGTCATTCTTAAGAAAAATAATTATAACCCTATAGCTGCTGTGGACGGAGAGCAGGCGCTTGAGATCATGGCTCGCGAACATATCGATTTGATCATATCCGATATTATGATGCCGAATATGGATGGCTACGAGTTTACCAAGCTAGTACGCGATTACAACCCGACCATTCCTATTCTGATGATAACAGCCAAAGATACCTTTGAAGACAAGAAACAAGGGTTCCTGATCGGTACAGATGACTATATGGTCAAACCTGTTGACGTTAATGAAATGCTTTTACGGATTCATGCACTTTTACGCCGCTCTAAAATTGCAGCAGAGCACAAAATTCAATGCGGGAATACCAGCTTCATCTATGACAGTCTGACAGTAGCCTATGGTGGCAAAGAGCTTCTATTGTCCCAAAAGGAGTTTTATGTGCTTTATAAATTAATGTCGTATCCTAACAAAACATTTACCCGGCAAAATTTGATGGACGAAATATGGGGGATGAATACCGATTCCGAGGAACGGACGGTGGATGTGCACATTAATCGGATTAGGGACAAGTTAAAGGATAACCGAGATTTTCGAATTGTGACCGTACATGGCTTGGGATACAAGGCGGTGAAAAATGAAGAAAAACATGAAAAATAAACAAGCCGGTTTATGGAACCGCCTTGTATTCATTGTATTTGGTATATTAGTTGTGGCCGGAATTACAGCCTATTCCATTGTTTTTTTGGTATTGAATACGGATTTGTTCTATTATATGGAGTTTAACCTTTCCTTCTCCTTTGTAATAGCGTTGATTCTTAGCCTTGTTATTGGCACCGCTATAACATCCCAGGTGGGGAAACAAATTCTTACACCTATGATGAAGCTTAATTATGCTTCCAAGGAAATTGCAAACGGAAATTTCCGTGTGAAGATGAATACTGATACTAAAATTAAAGAAATCGAGGAAATTTTTCTGAACTTCAATCAAATGGTGGCTGAATTGAACAGCATTGAAATGATGAGAAATGATTTCGTTGCCAATATCTCTCACGAATTTAAAACGCCCCTAACCGCAATTGAAGGGTATGCTACTTTATTGCAGGACAATGAGTTAGCAGATGATGAACGGCTGCAATATATCCAAATAATACTTGATAGCACCAAGCAGCTCAGCACGATGTCGTCCAATATTTTGAGGCTTTCCAAGCTGGAGAATCAAGATAAAGTCACTGATAAAACGCTCTACCGTCTTGACGAGCAAATCCGTCAAGTGCTGCTTTATTTTGAAAAAGCGTGGTTGGATAAGGAACTTGAATTGATATTGGACCTTCCCAAAACGTTGTTTTATCAAAACGAAAATTTGCTGATGCAAGTGTGGATCAATCTGTTATCAAACGCCATTAAATTTACTCCCTCGTATGGCAGCATTCAAGTTACTTTAATAAAGAGGGAAACAGAGATCTTTGTTTCGATTAAGGATAGCGGTATTGGCATGACTCAACAAGTAAAAAAACATATTTTTGAAAAGTTTTACCAAGGAGATCGATCGAGATCAAAAGAAGGAAACGGCTTAGGTCTTGCGTTGGTTTATCGTATCGTTTGTTTATGCAACGGGAAAATCCAGGTAAACAGTGAACCAGACAAAGGCAGTGAATTTATCGTGACGTTTTCATTTGATGAGTCCCAGCTGATTGAATAACATCAACCGACGTTTTTTGCTCCAACAGGAGTTGAAAGACCAATGAACCAAATTGAACCGCTATCAACAAGCTACTTTTTGGGACGGACAAGCCGCGCGTGCAACCAAGTCCAAAGAAGGGGAAGTGCCGTCTCATCGTTGCACCGGGTTTAGACGTACAGTACATTAAAGCTGGTACCTAGACATTTGGTGTAGATGAGACCGTCCCACAAGCACTAACCAAGGAATAAATATATTTAGAGGCATACTTTATTGTCATTATTCATAAAGGCACCATCATAATGTCAAAAGTAGGGGGAGTTTAATGTCGCTGCACACATAAACGCACAACTAATATACAAACAAAGAGGTTTTCAAATAACCTTATACTTATGTACAAAATACGAGTTTTGTGAATAAGTATTGCTTGCTCATTCCAATCAGCGACTTTTGTCTCTTTTGAAAATACTTCTCCTGATATTCCATCCACAGCAGCATGGATTGTTATCTCAACGTAGAAAGAAGCACCTTTAGCTCCTTCTCATCCAGATGTCTCCATTTCCCTCGTTCCAGCTCGTTCAAGGTAATATTCATGATTCGAATACGCTCCAGCTTCAGTACCCTGAACCCCAAAGCCTTGCACATTCTGCGGATTTGCAAATTCAGGCCCTGGGTCAAAATAATACGAAACTCATATTCACCCTGCTGGTAAACGTCACATGGTTTAGTGATGACGTTTAATATTTCAACACCGCGGGACATAGCCTGCGTAAACTCGCTTGTAACAGGCTTGTCCACGGTCACCACATATTCTTTCTCATGACCATGCTCAGAACGCATCATTTTATTAACGATATCTCCGTCATTCGTTAGTAAAATCATCCCCTCCGATGCCTTATCCAGCCTGCCAATGGCAAAAATCCGTGAATGGAAGTTTACATAACTAATAATATTGCCAGCAACCTGTTCCGCTGCCGTACACACAATGCCGCTGGGCTTATTCAGGGCCAAATATACAGGCTTTCTATTATTAACCGGAATCGTTTCCCCATCAATCAGTACGGAATCCTGCGGCTCTACATTCGCTCCAGCTTCGCAAACCGTGCCATTAATCGTGATTCGCCCGGCTGCAATCAATCTATTCGTTTCCCTGCGTGAGCAGAATCCCGTTTCGCTTATGTACTTATTAATTCGCACTATTCACCTGCTTACTTCGAATTAAAAACACCTGATTGCTTTTGCCAAATCAGGTGTTCACCTTTTTGAACTACGATATACTTGCCCGGCTTACTTACTTCTGCCGCCGCTTTTATTACCACTTGGTTTGGTACTGCCGCCTTTTGCGCCGCCTGCGGCTTTACTTCCCGGCGCACCTGTAGAAGCGTTTTTTACCCTTGTGGGCTTCGCTGTTTTGTTCCAACGTGTCCAGCCCTTACTACCTGTACCTCTGCCAGTTCCGCCGCCCTTACTTTTTGCACCCATATGATCACTCCAATAGTAGTCGTTCAGATTTAACTAAGCTATCATACCATTACTTCGGATATAATGCCTGCTTGTTTTTAAAATATATCTCTGTGAAACAAAGACTCGAAGCAAGCTCACAGCTCATATCGGTTAACGCCCTTTGGGTTATATATGGATCAGCTGGCCTTCGACAACAAATAAAGGAAATAAGGCGTCACCAGGATCGTGATAATGATGCCTGTCGGGATATCTGCTCCAAAACTGATCGTGCGGGTGATCGTATCCGCGATCAGAATGACCAGCGCCCCTACCAATGCCGTGGTAGGCAGCAATAGCTTATGATTAGGCCCTACCAGCTTGCGCGCCAGATGTGGACTAACCATCCCTACAAAAAAGAAGTTCCCGCCAAGGGCTACGCTACCAGAGGCGAGTGCCACCGCAGCAATAGTAAGACCAATAAATTCCCCTTTGATCGCTACACCGAGTCCCGATGCTGTCTGGTTCCCCAAGTTCAACGCATTAAGAGTGTACGACTTATAAAAGACGTAAAAACTAATGATGAGCACCCAAGGAAGCAGGACCATAATGTAGCTCCAGTCATCTCCCCACAGGCTTCCAGCCTGCCAGCGCAAAGCAAAATCATATTGCTTCTCGTCCAGCTTCAGTGTAATCATTAATGACAATGCGGAATAACCACTGCCCATAGCAACGCCTGTTAAAATTAAGCCGGTTGGTGAAATTTCTTTCCTCCGCCTATAGGCGAACAAGAAAATAAGAATTGCGGCTACAATGCCCCCTGCAAAGGCCAGTCCCGGCAGGACGATGGGCGAAAACAATCCCTCACTGGCGAATACAGTAACATACAAAAGTACGAACAAGCCAGAGCCGGAACTGATTCCCAGCGTACCAGGACTGGCCATGTCGTTTTTAAGCAAGCTTTGCATAATACAACCCGAAATAGCCATACCGATGCCGACCAATATACCTAGAACGATACGCGGCAGGCGAAAATCAAACACAATCAGATTCTGCTTGCGAGTCCCTTCACCAATGATAACCTTGAATACTTCCATAGGGGACAGATTCATCTTGCCCACATTCATACTGAGTATCGCCACCAAGATCGTCAGCACAACTAACAATACAATAATCCCTATACTTCTGGCAGTTGCATTGCGAGGCTGGTTCAACTAAACTCCCTCCTTTGCTTACGCACAAGGTAGAGAAAATAAGGTACACCCACCAATGCAAAGATAATACCCAACGGTGTTTCATGGGGACGGTTAATAAGTCTTCCCAATAAATCCGCTGCTACTAAAAAAACTCCACCATACAGTGCTGAAGCCGGAATGATATACCGATAATCCGTTCCGACCAGATGACGCATGATGTGCGGTACAATCAGACCCACAAAACCAATGGGACCCACCACAATGACAGAAATCCCTGTGAGCACCAAGACAATTAAGGTCGAAAAACCTTTGATTCTATTGGCATGAATACCCAAGCCTGATGCTACATCCTCTCCGAAGCTTAAGATCGTGATGGAGGGAGAAAGAATAATGGCACAGATTACACCCAATATGAATAAGGGCGCAATGATAGCCAATTCGTTCCACTGGGCACTGGCTGTACCACCTGCTGTCCAATAATCAAGTGCTTGGCCGATCTTATATTTAATAGCAATAAAAGAACTAAACGCACCAAAAAGCATGGAGATGGACATTCCAGCTAACACCAGACGCTGAGGGGTCATCCCCCGTTTACCTATAGATGCAATATAATACGTAATTCCAGTAGTCACTGCCGCACCCATACAGGAATACAGCATGGTTTCTGCATAGGTACGACCGGGTAAAAAGGCCATACATAACGCGATAGCAAATGTCGATCCTGAGCTAATACCAATGAGCCCAGAGTCTGCCAGCGGGTTGCGGGTAGTTCCCTGCATAATGGCCCCGCAAACCGCCAGACTGCACCCTACAATGATGTCAGCCACCGTACGCGGGAAACGCAGAGTGTGAATAATCTGATGCTCTGTAATACCAGGATCAAACTGAAACACAGCGCCCCATGCTAATTTCAGGCTCATTTCCGCGGCTCCAAAGGTAATAGAAGCTGCGGTTACCAGCAGCAGTAGGATCAGACCTAAGATCATGTATCCTATAAAATGAAGTGTTCCTTTTTTGTTTTGCTCTTTGTGAGTAGACATACATTACATCCTTAATGGGTCAATTATGCTCTGCTTACTTCGTCTTTTCCAGCAATCTGTTTGTAATATAGTCCAATTGCCCCGTCATGCTCAAAACGTCAGAGTAGTAGAACAGGCCTGCATAATCCGCTGGAATCTCGATGATATTCCCATTTTTCACGGCCGGGATACTGCTCCATATTTTCGTTTTGGCAAACTGAGATTCCTTGCCTTCCTGCTTGAACCAGAGGACATAGTCGCCAAAATATTCAGCAGCCACTTCATAGGATAAAGACCCTCTGCTCTCTCCTGAATCCTTAACTAACTTTTCGAGTTTTTCCGGTTTGTGAAGTCCGATATAGTTATACAGCAACGTTCCGCCGCGTGAGCCTGTTTCATAATATACTCCGTAGGAGTCGCTACCCCAATCCTCGAATATGCTAAAGGTTTTGTCTTTGAAAATGTCGGATTTTAATTTTTCTTTAGCATCATTGAGCTTGCTTTCAAAGGTAGCAATCTCCTTGTCCGCTTCTGCCTCATGACCTGTGGCCTGTCCTAAGAATTTAACCCGTTCAAGTGCTGTCATTTTATTTTCAGGCATCACCAAGACGGGCGCAATTTTGGACAGCTTGTCATAATCCTTAGTGTCATATGTAATGATCAAGTCAGGATCATACTTCATAATTTCCTCGGATTCCCACTTTTCAATATTTGGAACTCCATTTAGCTTATCAAAAAAAGGCATGGTTTTTTGCGACCACCCTGATACCGCGGCTGGTGTCAAGCCCAATGTAAATACGTCCCCAATATACCAGTTGACCACCACACGTTGAGGATTGGCAGGTACCTCAACATCCCCCATGACTGTGGATACGGTACGGGTACCGGTGTCCGTACTTGCCTCCTTTTTTGTGTCGGTGGTTTCCTGCTTGGCTGAGGACTCGGAGGTCCCTCCAGCGTTGCCGCAGCCCGAAAGAACCAAGATCCAAACAGTAAATACACATAAAAACATGCAAACCCTCTTGTTCATCTTGCTATTCATTCTTTAAACCCCCTTTAGTTTATAGTCATTGCAGCGTTACTTAGAATTATCGATATTGATAATCATTATCACTAATATAAAATTGTAAATTTCTCCTTGCTGCTTGTCAACCCTTTCTTCGAATTTGTTACTTTTGTATCACAAAATACATTCGTCTGCCTGCGATACTTGTAGTATTTATGTTTATGTACAGGTAAATAATAAATGTTGAAACCACAGTCTGTTCAACTAATTAACCCGAAGGAGTGAATCGCATGTCCATTGATGTTTACCTTAATTTTAATGGGAACTGCCGTGAAGCAGCGGAATTTTACGCAGAAGTATTTGAAACGGATAAACCAAAAATCATGACCTTTGGTCAAACGCCGCCTAACCCTGAATATCAGCTGCCAGAAGAGGCAAAAGATTTAGTCATGCATACACGCCTTGATATTGATGGGAGTAATGTTATGTTTTCCGATGTTTTTCCTGGCATGCCTTTTGTTGTCGGGAACAATATAAGCCTCTCCTTCGTCAATAAGGACATTGATAAAATTAAATTACTATTTGATAAACTGAAAGAAGGTGGAGAAGTAGGCATGGAGCTTCAAGAAACATTTTGGAGTAAATGCTATGGCAGTCTTAAAGACAAATTCGGAATTGAGTGGCAGTTGAATTGTGAAAGTGAAGAAACAGGCGAGGAAGCTCCTGAAAAATAGATTGGAACAGCTAATGTGGAATTTTTCTATTTCAGGATTTTGCAAATTCCTCATTTAAGAAAAATTCCACATTTTTTGTATAGAGAGAATTTGTCTGAAACTAAAAGTCACCGTAACTGAGAACTGCGGACGCTATTCAAGGTAATCAAGTTGTTGACAATCTACCGGGCAAGTACCATTTGGGAATGTAGGTTTGAAATTCATCATAGGCATCCAACACCAACTCAGCGCGATGCACCCTATCGTCAACCTCTTCTTGTCCAAACGGAATCGCCCAGTGAATAGATGAGAGTTGGTTGCTTGCAATATACAAGGCCATTAATCTGAAAAATAAATCAGGTACATGATGATTAAAATAACCGTGGATACGACCCGAAGCGAATAATGGGCTTACGCCTGCACACCAGGTAATACGATTGAATTCTT
Organism: Paenibacillus sp. NRS-1782; assembly: GCF_050467685.1. NCBI lineage: Bacteria > Bacillati > Bacillota > Bacilli > Caryophanales > Paenibacillaceae > Paenibacillus > Paenibacillus sp. NRS-1782. Next base: position 223,553 of record NZ_JBITPH010000009.1, on the reverse strand, counting down.
CCCAAGGATCGCCATAATCCAGTCTGTTAGTCTGTTAAAATCAATGATACCCAGTTCACCAGATTGGGTGATCACCATGTTCCCTACATGATAGTCTCCATGCTGAAAAGTTTGAGGACGATCTTCTAATAGATGACGATTTTGCTCAATAAAGTGGATCGCTTGATCTGCTCCCCTAAAGGGAATGCCGCAAGCTATATAATTGGTGATATATTGTTTATTTTGGCATTATAATATTCAGCCCAGGGTACTTGATTTGGCTCCGCAGGAATGTCATGCATTTTTCTCAAGATTTCACCTGCCTGGACCCCGAGTTGATACTGATCGTTAGCATTTAAGGCGGGAATCATTTTCTCTGCATCCTCTCCCTCAATCCAGGTAAATAAGGAATATACTTACTCTCCATGATTACAAATCCCGAAATCAAGTGGTCGGGACATTAAAATATCCTTTAGAAAGTCCAGCTTTTTAACAGATTCATACTCCCATTTTTTCTTTTTATATTGGGCTATATCCGATACTCGAAGTAGTAGCCCCCTGTTATCTTTTGTTTTGATATCGTATTTTTTATCTTTGGACCAGCCTTTATGGACTTCTTCTACTGTATCCCATGTATGGGCATCCGGAATTTCGCTAAACATGTTAATCATCTCGTTACACCTCCTGTGGGACAATAGGCTCTTGCTACGCTGATAGGCTTATTTCAAGCCCAAGTCAGTAGTAGCAAAGGAGGTCAATACTTAGTAAGAATAAGAAAACTCATTTTTGAATTCATCCACCCGTTGGATGATGTGCAGAATATTCCGACCTTCACGGGTACCATCAATAATACGACGAGCTTGTTTACTGTCTCCGATATTCACGACTTCCACTTGATATTCCTTACCGTATTCGAGCAAGCTGTCCATAAGCGGACTGAATGAGCGCATTCCCAAGCATACGAAACCGAGATCAAAAGGAATCTCAAACTCCTGTTCTCCGTGTTTTACTTTGAAACGGTCGCTGCATACTTCTGTCAAAGCAGTTTCCGTATGAACGTTCACTTCCCGCTCCTCAACCATTTTCATCATGGAAATACGAGTAATCATATCCAGATCTTTGCCCAGTAACGGCATCATTTCAATAATGGAAACCTTTTGAGCACCACGTTCTGCGTAATATTCGACAACGTCCAATCCCACGGCTCCGCCACCTACTACAACAATACGTTTGCCTTCAAACTCTTGGAAGTTCTCCATATTGTGCAAAAGATCAAAGATAGAGAATACTTTGGAACCCGGTTTACCCAATTGATCATGCAATCCCGCAATCGGCGGAAGCAGTGGTTTGGCACCTGTTGCATTGATAATAATATCAGGATTTAAAGCCGTAATCATCGGCAGATCCGCTTGGGTTCCTGTGATAATATCCAGATTGGTCAGTTGTTTGGTGCGTTGAATCAGATAATCTGGGAAATCATGAATACGCGTTTTGTCCGGCAATCGGGCAATATCACGAGCCAAGCCACCCAATTCTGGTTTTTCTTCAAAAAGGGTTACTTTGCAGCCTACTTCTGCCGCTGTACATGCCGCTTCCAGTCCTGCGGTACCGCCACCAATCACAACAACTTGAACGTTATTCTTAACGTGTTGTTTCCGGTATTCAGCTTCTCTGAACAGGTCAGGATTCACCGTGCAGCAAATCGGTTTACTCTTGGAAATACGGTGATCGGCACAGCCGATGTTGCAGGAAATACATTTTCTAAGCAATTCTTCATGGCCATTCTGCACTTTAAGCACCCAGTTCGGTTCTGCGATCAATCCTCTTCCCATCGCCAGAAGGTCAGCGTCGCCTCTCTCCAAAATATCCTGCGCAGCTTGCGGACTCCGAATATTACCTGAGGTCATGGTGACCTTACCGAATTTGTCTTTTACCGCTTTGGCCATATAAGAGCGCCAGCCATCCGGCAGGTTCATTCCATCAATCTGGAACTGGATGGAATCATTCAGAGCAGCAGACACGTTCAGAATATCTACCTCAGCATTCAAATACTCCAGCAATTCCAAGGTGTCCTCCAGTGTGTTGCCGCCTTCTGTGAACTCTTCCGCACTAAAGCGTAAGCAGATCGGGAAGAATGGGCCAACCACCGAACGAATTTCATCAATCACCAATCTGGCAAACCGTGTGCGATTTTCTGCGCTGCCACCAAATTCATCCGTACGTTTATTATACATAGGGGACAGGAACTGACTCAGCAAGTAGGAATGGCCCGCATGTATTTCCACGCAGTCAAAGCCAGCCCGTTGCGCTCTTCCCGCTGCCTCTCCGTATTTGCGAACAATGGCGTAAATTTCTTCTTTTTGCAAAGGTCTTGGAATCGCTCCACCCTTTTTGGAAGGAATATTCGAAGAAGAAACAGGCTGAACTCCATTCAATCTCCCAACGTAAGCGGAAGCACCTGCGTGGTTAATTTGGACAGAGACGCAAGCTCCATAAGAGTGAAGGGCTTCTGTTAATCTAAACAATCCGGGAATAAACTGATCATTATCCATACGCAACTGGGTCGTTCCGTTCGTACCCATTGGGAAATCCAGACAAACATTTTCTACGGTTATCAGACCGGTACCACCCTTGGCCCGTTGCACGTAATAGTCAATATGATCCTGAACGAAGCTTCCATCCATAGCCGCAAAGTTAGTGCCCATCGGTGGCATAACAATCCGGTTTTTTAACGTCATGCGACGTATTGTCAGAGGTTCAAAAATAGCAGGATAGTGGTTCATGGTTCTTCCTCCTTGCGAGTTTGTAGATTTCATGTTCAAGTTTTCATTAAAGCATTCCCACATGTGATTTTTTTCACTTTGAGGAACGTCGAGGTACTTTTGAGTACGACCGTTCCTTATAACTTGATTTTATATCATCCGATCCATAAATTCTAATGCTATTTTATGTGCTAAATCATAGTTTAAATCTATGTGTTTTCACTGAAAATGAAGGCAAAGCTGTAAATATTCAATAAATCGTAACTTTCTACCGTGTAACAAAATCATTTTATAGGCTATATTAAATTTTAAGTAATAGTAACAAGGGAGGTTTATTCATGTTCAAAAATGCTTTTAAGACATTTGGCATCATTGGTAATATTGAAGCGATTTCATATCTGTTGCTCGTATGTATCGCTATGCCGCTTAAATACGCAGCCGGGATGCCGCAAATGGTAAGGTGGGTCGGTATGATCCATGGTATACTGTTCGTGACTTATGTAGTTGCGATTGTGGCCATGCTGATTTTGCGAAAGCTTTCGGTACTGCAAGGGCTTGTCGCCCTGATTGCCTCATTGCTGCCATTCGGGCCTTTCATTTTTGACCGTAAGGTACTGAAGAAAGCCGAAGCGCGCGATAATGGTGCTACTCCGGTAAAAGCTACATAGGGAAGTCAAAGAAAAGACTCCGTTGACATAAGGATTCTATAGCACAAAAAACACGGCTTTTTCGAGGTTACATAACCCCGGAACGGCCGTGTTTTTGCTCACGTTAACTTCCTGACTTTTCCAAGCTGTGATAATAGTCATTCGAGAGATCATCCAGATGATTGCGCTTGATATATCCTGCTACCGCCAAATAAGCGAATAATCCGAACAAACAGCAGCGCTTATGTAAAATGGTATATAAACCCTGCTTAATCTCTTGGGTAATTCACACTCATGATATCCATAAAAGGAACTTTGTCCGTTTCACCATTACTCTCTACATGCACCCTGCCCGTTCTCGGGTCCATTTTAACGATCTGCCCGCGGGTTGTCTCTTGGCGCCCCCATACGGTCAACACAACTTCGGATTGCTCTTGCTGCGCTTCTGCAAGCTGGTTCCCAATTTCCTCCAGCACAAATTCATCCCGGGTAGGCCGTTTGGCCACCTTCGCCTTTGCCACTTGCTTTCACCCTTCCTTTACTGCAAAATCAAATTCATTCCATTTTACCATACTTTTCATCATTTGGTGCTGGTAATCTGAGTTAATTCGTGGCACTTGCGTATAAAAAAGAGCCGATTTCTCACGAACAAGAACATCGACTCTCAAAGCTGGTCAGCCAGAAAGCAATTCCATATCCTTTTTTATTTGATCAGCTGTGGAATGTAATCCGCTACATTATAAATAGGTGCACTGCTCTGCTGAGTAAGGGCCAGAATTAAGGCGCCTTCCAGCATGGAAATAATAAGTACCGCCAGACTATGTGCCTTTTCCTCTGTCCATCCCGCTGTCTGAAGACGCTCCATATAGATATGTTGCCAATCTGTAAACGTATTCACGCAGGCACGCCGCAACGACTCGCTGATGCAGGAAGTTTCCGCAGCAGCCCAAAATCCCATAGGCATAAAGCCATTAAAGTTCGTTTGGTCCGCTTCCTCAGCTGTATTGCGGATGAAATCCTGTATGGCGAGCACAGGGTCCTCTTTCCCTGATAGCGTTTCTTTCAACTTTTTCTTAATAAACTCATTTCCTCTTCTGATGCACTCCAAAGCCAATTCCTCTTTGCCACGCGGAAAATAATAATAAAGCGAGCCCTTCGGTGAGCCACTCTCCGCAAGAATCTGATTGAGTCCGGTAGCATGGTAGCCCTGATGAAAAAAGAGCTTGGAAGCGGTTTGTACAATATTTTCATATGATTCGGGTTTAGCAGCCATATACAGCATCCTTATAATATTTAAATTTTTTTTGACAAAAAAATAACTTCACGTTTATTATATATAGACCGATCACTATAATTCAATACCCATCAATTTTATTGGAGGAACAAAAACAACATGAGTACAATGAGTCAAACAAGCTCTCCGTCTGATCCCAAGACGTTCAAGGTGCTGCCTATTATGATTGCCCTGCTGCTTAGCGGCTTTATCGGAATGTTCAGTGAAACGGCGTTGAACATTGCGCTGAATGATTTGATGCAGATTTTGCACATTACAACAGCAACAGCCCAATGGCTGACCACGGCCTTTCTGCTGACACTCGGTATTTTGGTACCTGTATCGGGCTTGCTGCTTCAAACCTTTACGACAAGACAGCTTTTCGTCACATCACTGCTGTTCTCTATTGCAGGCTGTCTCGTTGCTGCGTTGGCACCAACCTTTGCGGTGCTATTGATCGCACGCATTCTTCAAGCCGTCGGTACGGCGCTGTTATTACCGTTGATGTTTAATACGATCTTGATCATTTTCCCGGCTGAAAAGAGAGGCGCAGCTATGGGAATCATCGGATTGGTTATTATGTTTGCTCCTGCGGTGGGACCTACGATTGCGGGCCTGGTGCTGCAAAATCTGTCCTGGCACTGGATTTTCTGGATTTCCCTTCCTTTTCTGATTCTTTCGTTGATTTGCGGTATCTTGTTTATGCAAAATGTTTCGGAGATTACAAAGCCGAAAATTGACATTCCATCTATCCTGTTATCTTCCATTGGCTTCGGTGGTGTTGTGTTCGGTTTCAGTAAATCAGGAGAAGGCGGCGAAGGCTGGGCTAGCCCGGTTGTTTTGTTACCTTTGATCATCGGATTGGTATCCTTGATTCTGTTCTCTGTACGCCAGTTAAAAATGAAGCAACCGATGTTGAATTTGCGCGTCTTTAAATATCCGATGTTTGTTATCGGCGTTGTGATGGTCTTCCTGTGTATGATGACGATCCTTTCTACAATGCTGATTCTCCCGCTCTTTTTGCAAAAAGGGCTGGCTCTGTCCGCTCTGTCCGCAGGATTGGTGCTTCTGCCCGGCGGAATTATCAATGGTCTGTTGTCACCCATCATGGGTTCCCTGTTCGATAAATTCGGTCCAAAATGGCTCGTTATTCCGGGACTTGTGATCGTTGCCGCTGTCTTGTTTTTCCTATCCGGCATCACGACAACATCAGCTCTCGTACTCATAATTGTGCTGCATAGCTGCCTGATGATCGGCATTTCCATGATCATGATGCCTGCTCAGACGAACGGTCTGAATCAGTTGCCGATGGATCTGTACCCAGATGGTACAGCCATTATGAGTACGCTCCAGCAAGTTGCCGGTGCAATCGGTACAGCCGTGGCGGTCAGCATTCTCTCCAAGGGCATGGAAAGCTATTTGAGCCAATCCAGTATGCCGAAATCTGTAGAAGAATTGGCGAATGCTATGGCGTTTGGATCACAGAATTCTTTCTTCTTTGCCATGATCGTCAGTGTAATTGGATTAATTCTTGCGTTCTTCATTCGCAGAGTTCATGTAGAAAAAGGCGCTGCTCAAGCTCCCATGCATTAATAGATAATTTATAGCTATCTATGTTCAAAAATATCCTAAAAGTGAAAAGGCTGCTGACCTATCTCCATGGTCAAGCAGCTTTTTCTTTATGATCCTATATACATATTTATATAATTACATATTTACAAACCTTCCCCATTTGGTTACGATATGCTTCATGAGATAAAGTGTAAAGATTACGATTAATATCAAGGAGGAATATCTGTTGTTTAAGAATCAGTATTTTAAACTCTTCATGCTGTCGGTACTGGCAGGGACGATGGCGGCGTGCTCTTCAGCACCATCAGCTTCAACCTCTCCATCTGCTGCAAATGCACCACAAGATAAAAGTGTTACCCTATTGTTCAATGTGCAAAGCCCTTCTGTAGATCCTCATACGGATGTGAATTATACAGCCGTTCGTGCCGGAGTGAGTGAAACGCTTGTCAAGGTGAGCAAGGATCTCAAGCTGGAGGCTTGGCTTGCAGAGAAATGGGAAAGTAAGGACGGACAACACTGGACCTTCAACATCCGTTCAGGCGTGACCTTCCATAGCGGTAAAGCTGTCGATGCCGCTGCTGTCAAAGACTCTCTGGAAAGAGCACAAAAACTCAATCCATCGGTTAAAAATGCGCTGCATATCCGTGATATGCAAGCAGATGGTCAGATTTTAAACATCACGACAAACAAGCCTTTTCCGGAATTTGTATCTGAGCTGGTTCATCCGAATACGGCGGTGATAGATACCACTTCTACAGGTGATCTTCCATCAGGGACAGGACCGTTCAAGGCCACCAGCTTCCGCGCCGGAAGTGAACTGAATCTGGATCGCAACGAGCAATACTGGAATGGTGAAGTGAAGCTGAAGCATGCCAAATTCATGTTTAACGAAGACGCCAATGCACGTCAGCTTGCCTTTCAAGCCAAGGATGCCGATATTGTGTACCGCCCGCCGATTGAAAGTCTTGAATTGCTGAAAGCCGATCCCACCGTTAAGGTTGACTCTCTTCCCAGCCTGCGGACGCATCAGCTCATTTACAATATGAATAACAACGATCTGAAAAAAACGACGGTGCGCAAAGCATTCGATAGCCTGATTAATAGGGATGAGATTGCCAGTGGTATTATGTCCGGTCAAGGAACCCCTGCTCAAGGTCCATTCTTGTCTGACTTTCCTTTTTCACCAAAGTATACTACGAAAAAGTTTGATTTGGCTGCTGCACGAGAAGGCTTCAAGCAGGCTGGATACAAAGTGCAGGATGGTAAAGTTGCAACACCCGAGGGCAAGTCGCTTCATTTTACATTACTGACTTACCAGTCGAGAGCAGAACTCCCACTCATTTCACAGCTGATTCAGGCTAACGCCAAGGAGCTGGGCATAACGATTGATATCCGCCAGGTTGATAATATCGACGAATACCTTGCGGCTAATCAGGATTGGGATTTGGCGACTTATAGCAGTATTACAGCCCCGCGTGGCGATGCAAGTTACTTCCTGAATGCGACTTACATGCCTGAGGGAGCGTTGAATTATGGACGTGTGCATTTACCGAAAATGGAAGCTCTGATCACGAAGCTGAACATGACGGTGAACGAGGAACAACGTAACAAGCTAGCGCTGGAAGCCGTTGTACTAATTGATCAAGAAAACCTGCAATCCTTCCTTGTTCATCCGAATAACGTAGTGGCCTATCGAAATTACGTACATAACTGGGTGACAAGTCAAAGTGAATACTATCTGCTGACTCAGGATCTGGATGTGAACTAAGATGCTCAAATCCATTGGCAAAAAGCTTTTCGAACTTGTATTGTTCTTTCTTATTCTCTCCTTTGTCAGCTTCTGTCTGCTCAAGCTTGTTCCGGGCGATCCCGTCCGGAGCATTCTCCGGGTAGATGATGTCGCGGTGTCCAATCAGCAAATTGCGGATATGCGCAGTCAACTGGGACTGGATCAACCGTTACCTGTGCAATATGGCAAGTGGCTGATTCAATTACTTCAGTTTGATTTTGGAAAGTCTTATTTAACCCATCGTCCGGTATTCACAGAGTTCATGGAAAAGCTGCCTTATACACTTCTCCTTACTGGAGCCTCCCTGTTCATCATGCTGCTGATTGCTCTTCCGTTGGGAACTCTGTCAGCGTTGTATCGAAATCGCTGGATTGACAGCGTCAGTCGCGTATTTGCCTTAATCGGCTCCTCGATCCCAAGCTTCTGGATGGGTCTCTTGTTTATGGAGTGGTTTGCGGTTAAACTGCGAATTTTACCGTCCATGGGAGAGGGAACCGTTTTTCATCTGGTGCTCCCTTCCCTTACCTTGGGGCTGGCAATGTCTGCTGTCTATGTACGGATGATTCGTGCTAGTCTGATCGAAAGCTCGGGACAGGACTTTATTAAGGCAGCACAAGCACGTGGAATCGGTCCGTTGCGTATCTTTTCCAGGCATATGTTCCGTCACAGTCTTGTGCCACTCATTACGGTGTTCAGTGAGAGTATAGGCAGCCTACTGGGAGGTACTGTGGTAATCGAGGTGCTGTTTGCCTATCCGGGGCTGGGCAAATGGATTGTCGATGCCATTGCTGCGAGGGATTACCCGATTATTCAGGGCTATACGCTATTTATGGCCGTGTTTATCGTATGCATCAATATTTTGGTAGAACTGTCCTACCGTTGGGTTAATCCTGAAATTGCTTTGAAGGAGAAACGATGATCATGATAAAATCCATACATGCCGAATACAGGCAGCTCATCAAGATGCGACTGTCCAAACCGTGGATCGTAACGCTCTCCATCCTGTTCATTCTTGCAGCAATTGTAGTGCTTCCCCTTCTTGCCCTGCAAGATCCGTACCGTGTCCAGATGGGGAATCGACTCCAACCGATCAGTGCTATACATTGGCTGGGAACTGACCATTTAGGCAGAGATATGCTGTCAAGGGTGATGTCAGGACTTCGGATGACTGTCGGAACCAGTTTGTTGATATTGACCGTTTCACTGGTTGTTGGGGTTCCACTCGGGCTACTGTCCGGGTTTGTTGGAGGCTGGATTGATCGCGTATTCAAGCGGGTGATTGATGCTTTTATGACATTACCTGATTATATCTTTGCCATTGTACTGAGCGGCCTGCTCGGGCCGGGCTTATTGAATCTTATTTTCGCCGTGACCGCAGTAAAATGGGTTAGTTATGCACGGCTCGTGCGCAGTATCGTTCTGGCTGAGAAGCAAAAGGATTACATTTCATTATCCATACTGGCGGGTACATCCTCCCTGCGAATTGTCATGCGACATATTCTGCCCCACGCGATCGGGAATGTACTGGTACTGGCTACGCTGGATATTGGCAAAATCATTTTGATGATTGCCTCTCTGTCCTTTTTGGGCTTGGGTCCACAGCCACCGATTCCCGAATGGGGCACAATGCTGAATGAAGGGCGAGCATATTTTCAAATAGCTCCCCACCTGATGCTAGTTCCCGGGGTTGCTGTCTCACTTACGGTACTCCTGGCGAATGTCCTGGGAGACAAGCTTCGTGACCAATATGATGTCAAAACCCGGACGGAGGTGTGAACCGGTTATGCTGTCTATTAAAGACCTAACGATTCAGACCAAAGCAAAAACGATCGTAAACCGGCTGGAGCTTGCCGTTCGTCCGGGGGAATGGTTTGCTCTCGCCGGAGAAAGTGGTAGCGGAAAAAGCATGACCGCGTCTGCCATCGGCGGTCTTCTTCCCTCTTCCGTTACAGCCAAAGGGATCATTGCGTGGAAGGAGAATAATTTACTTGCCCTATCAGCCAAACAAATGCGTTCCTTGCTAGGCAATGAAATCTCTTATATTTTTCAAGACTATCACGGGGCATTCACCCCCTTCCTTCGTATTGGAAGCCAGTTGGACGAGCTGATACGTGCCCATGGCAGACAGGATCGTAAAGCGCGCAAACAACGCTGTATCGAGGTGCTGGAGCGTGTACAGCTTCCTGCGGAGCGTGTGTATCGCAGTTATCCGTTCCAGCTCAGCGGCGGACAGTTGCAACGAGCCGCTATTGCTGCTGCACTGCTGCTGGAACCAAAGCTGCTCATTGCCGACGAGCCAACAACCGCGCTCGATACACTGACAGCCCACCGGGTTCTCCAACTCATCAACCGGATACGGATGGAAACAGGGATTTCCGTATTGTGGATCACTCACGATCTACGGCATGTCCGCAAGTATGCGGACCGAATCGCGGTGATGCGTACAGGTTCACTGGTGGAGACTGGAGAGACGCAAGCCGTACTGGATCATCCTTCGCATCCGTATACACGCCGGCTGCTAGCGGCCATTCCGCCATTGTCTCCAGGCGCTCCCGCACGTTTGCCCTACAGCACCGAAGAACAGACCACACCAGATAGGAGCGGATCACTTGGATAATGAAGCATTACCTCCTCAGCGGCTTGGCATTTCCAAGCCCGTTGTCACTGTTTCTGGTTTGACGAAGGCTTACGCAGGGGGAAAAACTGTGCTGCAAGATATCTCTCTGTCGATTTCCACCGGAGAATGTCTGGGTGTCGTCGGGGAAAGCGGCAGCGGAAAAAGTACGCTCGCTCGCTGTATTTTGACGCTGGACCCGTTGGATCAAGGCGAGCTGGTGCTAGATGGGCGTGCAGTCCGGGGATTAAAGCGAAGCGAATTAAAGCGTATTCGTAGCAGACTTGGCGCCGTGTTTCAGCATCCAACTGCGGCTTTGAACTCCAGACTGACGATCCTGCAATCGTTGATGGAACCGCTGGATCAGCTCAAAGGCTATGTTCCCTCCTATATGAAGGGTATGCCTTCGGGACGTAGGAACATGGCTGAGCACTTGCTCGGTATGGTGAAGCTTCCCTCCAGCTATCTGGATAAGTATCCCCATCAGCTCAGCGGCGGGGAGAAGCAACGCGTAACCATTGCGCGTGCCATCAGCACCGAGCCGGATTTTATCGTGCTGGATGAGCCGACGGCCAGTCTGGATGTGACCACACAGGCCACCGTTTTAAATCTGCTAAAGGATTTGCAGGATGAACTGGGATTGGCATATCTATTTATTTCTCATGACCTGGCAGCCGTGCACTTTATGAGTGACCGGATCATGGTTATGAAAGATGGCAGTGTCCTTGAGCATTTTCCCAAGGAAGCTTTATTTCACTCAGATCGCCATTTCTATACACAATCGCTACTGGAGGTTTTTTCAACATGTTGCCTTCCCACAGAGCCTATCTTGCTTTAGCCATTCCTTTAATTATCTCGACGATTACAACCCCGCTACTCGGTGCTGTGGATACAGCGGTAATCGGTCATTTGAGCCACTCTGCCTATTTGGGCGGTGTGGCAGTAGGCACTCTTATTTTTAATACTTTATATTGGCTGTTTGGCTTTCTGCGAGTCAGCACATCGGCTTTTACGGCACAGGCGGCCGGGGCTAAAAATAACGACCAGGGTATAGCCGCCCTCATGCGTCCGATGGGGATTGCTTTGGTGATCGGTGCGTTGTTCATTCTGCTGCAAAAGCCGATCCTGCTAGCCTCCCTCCAGCTTATCCATCCTGCTGAGGATGTGGCGACGCAGGCATCGATTTATTTTAACATTCGTATTTGGGGAGCTCCCCTCACGCTGGTGAACTATGTACTGCTCGGCTGGCTAATGGGATTGTCTCGCGTAAAGGCTACACTGTTTTTGCAAATTTCCATGAATGTTATCAATATGGTGCTGGCTATTGTATTCACACAAATCATGCAATGGGATGTAGCTGGTGTGGCTGGCGCTACTCTAATTGCTGAGGTCCTCGCATGTGTACTTGGTTTTGTGCTGGTGCTTCGTTCGTCGGTCTGGAAAGAATGGAAGCGCAGCGGACATCGGGATTGGCGGGGGTGGTTTGGAGCTTCTGAGCTGAAAAATGTCATGGCAACGAATCTGGACCTTATGATCCGCACAGCCTGTCTGCTGACGATGTTTAATCTGTTTACATCGCGCAGTGCGGGCTTTGGAACCGATCAGCTTGCGGCGAATGCTATTTTGCTGCAAATCCACTACCTTATGGCTTACTTTTTTGACGGATTTGCCAACGCAAGCAGCATTATGACAGGTCAGGCCCGGGGTGCAAGGGATCAAAAAATGCTGCAAAGAGTGATTCATTTATCCTGGTTCTGGACGATTGTAACTAGCGTGCTGACGGGTGGGCTGTATTTTGCACTGAAGGAGCCGCTTATTCGTCTGTTTACCGATAACGCTACGGTGATTAGCCTTACGGGTCCATATAACGTTTGGCTAGTCGCCTTTCCACTGGCCGCCGGACTGGGTCTGGTCTTCTACGGTGTATTTACAGGTATGACGGTGACGTACCCAATCCGTAATTCAATGCTCATTTCATTGGTCTTCTTTTTGATTGCGCTGTTCTGGTGCGTTCCCCACTATGGGAATCATGGGCTTTGGCTCTCGTTCATCGTATTTGCTTTAGGGCGGTCGCTGTTTCTTGTGATCTATTTGCCTCGGTTGCAGAGGATATAGCTTGCTAACGAACGTGTTAATGCGTGCTTCTATGACCGCTGCGCGGACGGATCATTCTTACGATCGCCCTTGTCTCCAGATTTACACCGCTGAGTATGATTCAATAAATCTGGAGACAACAGCGATTGGAGCAACGTTCCGTTCGCGGAGCGTCCACCACAAACACCTGCTTTACATCGCACATAAAAGTAAAGGATGTCCCATCAACCATCTACATGATGGCGTTGGGACATTCTTTTATTTTAGGAGAAGCCTTGAAACTAACGTATGCCAATACCTCTATTCGCCCTTAGGAACAGTCAAGCCCAAACCTTCGGCTACACGGCGTCCGTACTCAGGATCAGCCTTATAGAAATGTCCAATCTGACGCAGCTTGATTTCATCACTTTCCACCGGCTTCATCGCACCCACGATGTTTTGTACCAGACGCGCCCGTTCTTCTTCGCTGAGCAAGCGGTACAGATCGCCCGGTTGAGTATAGTGATCATGATGATCATAACCCACACTTTGTGCTTCTCCACTCACTTCAAAAGGAGCGATGTTGTGCGCTGGAGACTCTTTCGGCCCACCGAGGCTATTAGGCTCATAATAGACCGATCTGCCACCATTGTCGTCACTACGCAATGCACCATCACGTTGATAGTTGTGTACTTCCCCATGTGGTCGATTGATCGGTAATGAATTGTGATTTGCGCCTACACGGTAGCGATGTGCGTCTCCGTAGGCAAACAGGCGTCCTTGCAGCATTTTATCCGGAGATGCTTCAATACCTGGAACGAACGAACCCGGAGAGAACGTTGCTTGCTCTACTTCTGCAAAATAATTCTCAGGATTGCGATTTAATACCATGCGTCCCAGCTCGATCAGCGGGTAATCCTTTTGCGACCATACTTTCGTCACATCAAATGGATCAAAGCGGTATGTGTCCGCATCCTCCACAGGCATCATTTGCACATGAAGCCTCCATGCAGGGAAATCACCCTTGTCAATGGCATTAAACAGATCTTCGGTATGATAATCCGGGTGTTCACCGGCAATTTTGGCAGCCAGTTCTACATCGAGATTTTGAACGCCTTGCTCTGTTTTAAAATGATATTTCACCCATACCGCCTGCCCTTCGGCATTGACCCACTTGAACGTGTGGCTACCGAATCCATGCATATGTCTGAGTGTAGCGGGAATGCCGCGATCGGACATCAGAATACTTACTTGATGCAGCGATTCAGGAGATAAGGACCAGAAATCCCAAACGGCATTAGGGTTTTTCAGATGAGTTTGGGGGTGACGTTTTTGCGTATGAATAAAGTCCGGAAATTTGATAGCATCCCGGATGAAAAATACGGGTGTGTTGTTACCTACGAGATCGTAGTTGCCTTCCTCGGTATAAAACTTCACCGCAAAACCACGCGGGTCGCGTACCGTATCAGACGAGCCTTGCTCACCGGCAACCGTAGAAAAACGGATAAACATCGGTGTGCGCTTGCCTACCTCAGATAAAAAGCTTGCTTTTGTATAGGCAGATAAATCCTTAGTGACTTCAAAATAGCCGTGCGCCCCTGCGCCCTTGGCATGAACCACACGCTCCGGCACACGTTCCCGGTTAAAATGCGCAAGCTTTTCCAGTAGATGCACATCCTGAATCAATATAGGTCCGCGTGATCCAGCCGTTATAGAATTTTGATTATCACCGACAGGAGCGCCCCAGCTGGTAGTCAGGTTGGTTGGTTGTTTATTCATCATTGAAATCACCTCTTGAATGAATTGGTTGGTTATGTGCTGTAAACAAAAAACCTCCCGCCTCTAGCGCCGAACATCTGAAAAAACTAGGGGGAAATTTCAGACGGCTTCAAGATCGAGAGGTCTATTCTATTTAAACATGAATTCCATTTTAGATAATGAAGATTTCAGGAAGATTTGGAAAAGGTTTGGCGAAGATTAGAGCAACAATGATTCCCTATCGAGAAAATCTAGTATATCCTGAACCGACTGGCCAATCTCCCGGCCTTCAGTGGATACGATGAGCTCAGGCTCCAAAGGTGCCTCGTAAGGCGCATCAATACCAGTAAAATGGCGTATTTCTCCGGCTCTTGCCTTCTTGTACATGCCTTTGGGATCACGTCGCTCGCATTCCTCGAGACTGCACTGGATATAGATTTCATAACAGCCTTCCTGCTGTAAAATGTTCTTTACCATTTCACGATCCTCACGATAAGGAGAGATCGTAGCACAAATCGTCAGCACTCCCGCATGTGACATCAGCTTCGCTACTTCAGCAATACGACGGATGTTTTCTTTGCGGTCAGCGGGCAGGAAACCCAGATTGCGATTTAAACCATGCCGAACATTATCCCCATCCAAAATAAACGTGTGTATGCCTCGTGCAAATAATGCTTTTTCCAGTGTGGAAGATACCGTTGATTTTCCCGAGCCAGACAGCCCCGTAAACCAAATTACCGGGCTTTTATGCCCATTCAGAAGCTGGCGCGCTTGCTTGTCCACGTCTGACGCATGCCAAGTGACGTTCTCATTTGGATTCATTCAGCACTCTCCTTTTTCATAATTTATCACTGTATATGGTTTTTGAAACACGTCCCCCGGCTTTAGGAAAGGCCGTGTTTAAAGGCATTCAAGGTACGCTGTCCTGCTGTATGATCCAGCACCGCAAAAACAATCCGGTCAAACAACAATCCATATCCTTCATCTACAAGCACTTGCTTGAACCAGACGGCAACCTCTTCCGGCTTATTGCGGAATACCCCACAGCCATAGGCTCCCAGCACAAGTTGCTCTACTCCATTTTGTGCAGCCAAGCTGAGTATGTAACGGATTCGCTCCAGCATCACTTCGCCAATCCGATTTACCTGCTCTGGCTCCCGTTCTCGCACGACTCCAGCATTAACAGCAGGTGCGGTCAGAAAAGCGACTAGGTACGGCTTCTCCAGCAGCATTCCCTGATCATCCCGAAATACCGGCACATCAGGCGAATAAATCATATAATCCGAATAAAAACAGCTCCGCAGCTTCCGGTTGTGCTGGTACATCTCTTCCATTTGTGAAATACAGGGATACAATGCTGACGAACGAGCCAAGCTTTCCTCCTGTGCCTGACTTCCTCCGAGAAATCCGCCTCCCGGATTTTTGGCTGATGCAAAATTCAGACATGCCACGTGCTCCAGCTTCTCCGAAACCTGGAGCCTATACGCCGCCTCCAATGTGCTTTCTCCCGTAACTTCCATCTTCTCATGAATCGTCTGTTGCGTCAGCCGAGAAGACTCTAATGCGCCTTTTAATAGAAGAATCTTTTCCTCCGCCTCTTGTTTTACAGCCACAAGCAGGGATGGTGCATATAGCTTGGAGCCTGTGATGGCATTGCTTACCTCTTGTGCAATATTTACTTGTGCCTGTTTGGTATTCGTATAATATCCATTTTCCAGAATAGATAGCGTTTCCTGTGCCATATGTGATCGAGTATCCCGGTTGCTCCGGGGGTTCATGGTATGTTTCATGATGAATATTCCTCCTTTTGCAGTACATCCTCACGTAGTTTCGTCAATATTTCTCCAAGCCAATTTGTGCCTCGCCATGATTTACGACAGCGTATGCGGGCATCTGTTTCAGCCAATCCTACCCCCCAAATCGTGTCCGTCGGACTAGCCTCAACCAGCGTAGTTCCTTTCGTTTTGAGCAGATGCTTAAGTAAATTCGAATTTTGTGTAAATTTGGCGTAGCTGCCGTCATACACAAATTGTCGGCAATTCGCCTCCCACAAGGATTGATCAAATCCGCGCACACTACGACCATGTGCTTTTTGCTCCCGAGGGGTAGAGGCTTGCATAATTTTACTGGCCGCCTCTTCATCTCCAAAAAGCTCAGCCTTTTTAAACATCATATATTGCTCCGCACAGTTGAATTCCAATCCATCCACGATAAACACAGAGGGGTACCATTGTGAAAATGGCGACTGACTGCGATAAAAAAATGTAAACTTTTCCACGTTAATTCCTCATTTCATATTACTCATGCTACATAAAACGCGACCGGGGCTTGAAGCGGTATAACTTGGATGGACGATGTCCGGCCGCCTTTCTGTATTCATTCGTCTCTTCCACAAGTTCGGCTATTTTACGACGGAAGGCTGCGGCCAACAGCTCCTTACCCAGAATAATTTCATATACCTGTTGAAGCTCACCCAATGTAAACAGGGATGGCATCAGGTGAAAAGCAATATCTGTATATTCTATTTTGCTGCGCAAACGCTCGATGCCGTACACAATAATTTGGGCATGGTCAAAAGCAATTCCTTGTGATTCCAGCACTTCTCGCTTAACCTCAATGGTTTTCCCCTTGAGAATTTCAGTCACTTTTACTTTGGCTGACAGGTGAATGTCCCCATGCTTCAATGTAATGTCAATGTCTTGTTCCCATCTGTAACCTTCCGGCTGATTCGTCCGTGTCTCCTGAGCCACACTGTAGTCCAACTCAAACCATTGGGCATCCGCAGCATCATCTCCGGCTTGTACCTCCAGTGAATCGTGGTCTACCAATGCCATGTAGGCGCAACTGATGACCCGCGTACGTGGATCACGTGTTACATCTCCCCACGTATATAGCTGCTCCATATAAATCCGGTCTACATTCGTTTCAGTCTTAAGCTCACGTCGTGCAGCCTCTTCCAGGCTTTCATCCATCCCTACAAAGCCGCCTGGCAACGCCCATTGTCCCAGAAACGGATGCTCCCCCCTCTGGATCAGAAGCAACTGGAGTGTCTTCTCAGGTAGCTTGCGGTAATTGTGCTGAAGCTGATCCATCACGGTAAAAAGCAGCATATCTACCGTTACCGATGGACGCTCGTACTGGTTGGCATCATATGCGGCCAAAAATTGTTCCTCCGTCAAGCCGTTATGATTGTGCTTCGATATATCTGTCACTTGCGTCACCTACCTGTTCATATATGGGTTATAGTTGCTTTCTAAATCAAGCAGCGAAAACAGCTTATGTAACATTCTTTTATTTTAACTCAATGATAAAAACAAAATGTTAATATCAACACAATAATATATAATTCCAGCTTCGTCAACAGCAATCCTATGTCTCAAAAAAACCAAAAGAGAAACCCTGGTCTTGTATAGACTGGGTTTCTCGACAAGCTAAGTAAAGCCTTCTTTATTCATACCAAAGATCATTCGTTTCAACTTCTTGAAGACTGCTCAAAAACGATTTTGAGTTGTCAACATAAAGTTCAGTGTCGATATAGTACAGTTTTTTATCGTTTAAGCATTGATCAATATAATCTGCATTCAATATACTTTTATCCTCTACATTGGCGGCAAATGCCTGCAACTTGGGAAGCGCGGTTTTCTGATATTCAAGCCATGAATGATGGAATCCGGCTGGTTCTTCCAAGCAATAGATGTCATGATACAGCGCTTCGGCAATCCCCTTCTTCCTGAGATAGTCCGATGAGAATGGCATACTTTTGAAGTAACGACCCGTCATCGCGAACACACGATAGCTCCAATGAGGAGCACCGTGATTAGATTGGCAAAAAAGGTTCAGAAAGAATACGGAATAGTGCATTTTAATTGTAATAATCTGGTGTTTCTTCACTTCCGAAACAATCCGATCCGCCATCCGACTATCAATGATCTCATCGAAGTCAGCCAGAATGATCACATCATCATCCTCGACCCTATCCCGCAAGATAGAGGTACTCCTGTTTCTTTGACAAGCCTCATTATGAAATGCGCTGTTGTAGCTGAGCAGACGCCAATACCAACGGTCAAAGTTATCCGCACCACAGTTGGCCACATCAAAATACAATTGATGCTTCAAGGGTTCACGAAACAGATCATCAGCATGAAATGGATGATGAATCACCTTCGGGCCAAGATAATTTGAATTGAAGTTGCGTGGCTTATCTAAATAACTGAAAGTCTTGTTAGCCTCGACCACATGCAGCTCGTCAATCCAGCGGTCATTTTCTCTTATTTTAATATCTGCAATCCGATTTTCATTAAAAAAAGGACAAAATTCGTATATTTTCATAACCGGAAGCTCCCCTCTACTATCGTAGTGTACGGATGAACATTGATACTGCGGCAAAGATGCCCGGAAATTAAACGTACAAGCTCGGCGATGGTCTGGTCTTCATAGTGCAGTGAACTGTAATAGCAGGTTACACTTAATCTGTCGTGTTTTAAGCTTGCCGTCATATTTAACCAGTAGGCGGAGGGATTGTCGGCCGCATTGGTATTTCCGAAAGGAACAGCCAAAGGCTCATAAAAATCGTCGGCTAGTCCATTTATTTCCTCTGATTGGTAATGGAAAAGCATGTGTGTTTCGTCTTTTAGTGACTCCATATTGGGATAAATATCCTGTATCATATATCGTAAAATAAAGTAATCCAGTCCTTCAGATGGAATATGCTGCAACGTGTGTTTGACATGTTCTAGAATGATTTCCCAATTCTTTGAAGGCTCCTCTTCGGGAATCTGGATTCGAATGGGATAAGCTCCGGCAAAAAAACCAATCGTACGATCAATCACAACCCCCCGCAAAAAAGACTCGCGTTGATAAGACATCACATGCAGCAGCAAATCGGATTGCTTTTTCAATTGGTAGCAAGCCTGTGACAATGCTGTTAGTATCATGCTAAGCGGTGTAGTATGCTGCTTCACAGCCAATTCTTTTAAAAGACTAATATGTTCCTCTCCTTCAAGCAAATCTTGCGTTATGGTTGTCATGTGGCGGTGGAGAGGCTGGATCTCCGAATCCCTGTCGACCTGAAAAGACTCACCACCTTCTACAACCTTTCTCCAGTAGATTGATGCTTTAGAAGAAACGTCTTTCGCCGCATATTGTGTCAACGCCATGCACCAATCCCGATAACTGCTTTCCTCCTCCCCATGTAACGCCAAATCACTCCCCGTTCCCGGCAAGAGAAGATGCTTCAAATCCTCTAAAAAAATGTTTATGGATATGCCGTCAAAAATTAAATGATGGAACAGGAGCAATATCACCTGCTGTCTCTCTTCGCAATAGTAATCAAACAGCACGACCTTCCATAAAGGGCCCTCCTCGATGTCAAATTCATGCTGAACCTTCGCGCAGTATTCCGAAATGTAGGTATCATGTGGCCTTGGGATCGCTTGCAGCTGCACGTAAGAAACAACCTGTTCCACACTCATTTTCTGCTCATACTGATACCATTCATCATGATCCAGTTGAGCAAATGACAGCCGTAGGGCCGCATGTTTGTTCAATAGTACCTCCAGCGAAGCGTTCAGCAATTCTCTGGGAACATATTTCTTGAGCAGAGCCAGGTAAGGCACATTAAACATGTTGCGATTCGCCAGATCTCTTTGAAAAAAACGTTGTTGTACGGCAGACAGTGGAAATCCATCATCCGGGTATACTTTTGTTGTAGACTGAATAGTTGGGATATCCATATTCGGACTAAGAACAGTGGCTGTATCCGTCACTCCCCTGCTTAATGAAAGGGCTAAGCGTTCGATGGTCTGCTCGCGAAATACCTGGTTGACTGTAACCGGATAACCATTTTTTTGCAGTAGGCTCGCTATACGCAGCGCAGAAAGCGAATGTCCTCCCAACGCGTGAAAGTCTTCATCCTTGCGGATGTGGTCAAGCTTCAGAACCCTGCTCCAAATCTCTTCTATTATTTGTTCCAATTCGGTTTTTGGTCCAGAATTTGATTGTTTATCGCCCCTATGGATTTCTGGCAAAGGAAGCTTTTTACGATCGATTTTCCCGTTGACCGTTAATGGGAACGTCTTCAGCCAAACGTAGCGAGAGGGTAGCATATAAGATGGAAGACTGTCAGTCATAAAAGCATGAAGCTGTTCCTCCCGCTCTTCCTTTTCCGCTGTATAGTAAGCGATCAGCCTCATATCCGCGTGAATCTCGCGAGCTACGACCAGACAATCTTTTACGACAGGGTAGCCGCCAAGACGGAACGCGACTTCTCCGGGTTCGATTCGATAGCCGCGAAGCTTCACCTGATCGTCAACCCGTCCAATATATTCGATATTACCGTCCGGCAACCATCTCGCCCAATCTCCTGTGCGGTAGAGAACTGGATTTACTCCTCTTTCACGATCTTTGGCAGAAGTATATGGATTTGGAATAAATACTTGCTGTGTCAGCTGGTTTTGCAGCCAATATCCCCTTGCAACCCCGTCTCCTCCTACATATAGTTCCCCGACCGCCCCGATAGGCTGAATACGCCCCTGTTTGTCCAGGATATAGCAAGTTGAATGACTAATGGGCTTGCCGATAGGGATATCTTGCTCAAAAGTCTCTTTGATCCGATAGCTCGTCGAAAATGTGGTGTTCTCCGTGGGACCGTATGCGTTAAGAATTAAAAGTTCCGGATAGGCAAGCCAGATACGATTTATATGCTTAGCCGATAAAGCTTCCCCGCCTACGACCAACCATTTAAGTTCAGCAAACATCTTTTCATTTTCTTCAATCCAGTGATTACACAGGGCGGAGCTTAGCCATAGTGTATTAATTTTCCACTCCTTCATTTGATGCTCCAGCATATGGATATTTAGAAGATCATCTTTTGAAACTACATACAGATGGCCTCCATTCAGCAATGTTCCCCAAATTTCAAACGTAGAAGCGTCAAAAACAGGCGAACCCGTATAGAGCAACCTGATATCAGAGGAAAAAGGGAAGTAGCTGGTGTTTTTGACCAAGCGAACGACATTGCGATGTTCTACCATCACGCCTTTGGGTTTTCCCGTCGAGCCTGATGTATACATCAGGTAAGCAAGGTCACTGGGAGCAATCATGTTCTCCTTCTCTTCTTGTGGTACAACTCCAGACGGGTCAAAATGCTCCGTATAAATCAGTTTTAAACGGATTCCCTTACAGGCTTCCGAGATACTTTCTGCCCCTTTCTGTGAGGTGATGATGGTGTCCAGTCTGGCATCCATAATCAATTCGCGCGTTCTATCTGCCGGAAAATCGGGATCTATGGGAACATAGGCACTTCCTGCTTTCATGATCGCTAGGATGGAGACAATGAATTCAAGAGAGCGCGGCAAGTAAACCCCGATAAACTTCCCATGACTGTCGGTATCATCCGTTAGCTTATTGGCCATGTACTGGGACATTTGGTTGAGGGCGTGGTAAGACATTACCTGGTTGTGCTCAATGACAGCGGGCTGTGAAGGCCGTAGCTTCACTTGTTCATGGAACAAGTCAACAATGGAACGATTTCTGGGATAGTCTGTATACGTATCGTTCCAGTCGTAGACGACTTGATCATATTCGTCCTTGCTTATAAAGCACACGTCTCCGACGGAATGACTCGGATGTTCCAGCACATAGTGCAATGTATTTAGCAGATGCTCGGCTAGGCGACAAACCGTTGCTTGCTTCAAGCGATCTGCATCGTAAATCAACTTGAGAGTGATCTGTTCCCCGTCATTGGTAATGGTGATTGTCATCGGGTAATTGGTTTTCTCATGCTCCTCCATAGCTGACATTTTCAATTCATTTTCTGGCTGCCGATAGTCGTTCATATAATTTTCGAATGCAACGATACTGTGAAAAAATGTATGCCCTTGAATGGCACTCCAGCTCTTCAGTTCGTTCAGGCTCACATAGCAGTAATCGTTCAGCTTTTGGATCGTTTGGTGAAGATCCTCAACATATTCGGTAATGGTCTGTTCCACATTCCAATGCATAACCAGGGGAAGCGTATTGATCAACAGGCCTGTGATGTGGTCCGCTTTTGACAGATCGGATCCTCTACCGGACACGATCATGCCGAATACGGTTACATCTGCATCATGATAGACTTGCAGCACTTTCCCCCAAACGAACTGCACCAAGGTGTTTAGTGAAATTTGTGCTTGCTGTACAAATGCCGCCATGCGCTTGGTCATGCTTGAATCGAATTGAATGGTCTGGATCTGCTGGTTCTTAATCGGTTGATGCACATCAGGAAGCATGCCTCTCTTCCCCATCGGCAGGAGGGTTGGCTCCGTTAGGTCGGACAAATAATCTTTCCAGAATGACTCAGCTTCTGTTCGATCTTTATTGTTCAGCCAACGAATGTAAGTCTCAAAAGAGCGGGACAGACTATGTTGCGGCACCATGCCTTTTAAGCTGCAATCATAGATTTCATGAACCCGATTCAACAGCAGTGGCAGGCTCCAACCGTCCAGCAAGATATGGTGGTAACTCCAGTTCATTGTCCATTCCTCTGGGCTAGTCTGAATCAGTGTTATGCGGTACGCAGGCTGATGCAGATCAACACGCCGATTACGATCCGACGTTGCCCATTGTTCGATATACTCCTGTTGCCGATCTGGAGACTCTGTTCTAAAATCCAAAAAAGTCCAATCCAATTCTACTTTTCGAAGGACACATTGTATGGGCTTGTCCAATTCTTCCCAAACGAAACATGTCCGCAAGCAATCATTTTCAGCAATGACGTGGCTCCATGCTTCCTGGTAACGGTTGACATCCAGCCTGCCGTGATATTTCCAACTAACCTGTACGAAGTATTGATCGGAAGATGGATGATCTAAATAATGGAATAGCAGACCTTCCTGTAAAGGACTTAAATGCATCATTTTATTCAGACCATATTGCTTAGAATAGGTCTTTACGATCTGATCCAGCGAATGCTGCTCCAGTGACACGAATGGAAAATCACTTGGTGTAAACTCTTCGTAATTAGCTTGGCTGCAATGCTCGATGATAGAAAGCAAACGTGATATGAAAGTATTTATCAACTGAGTGATGGTCGTTTCCTCATAGTGACGTTTGCTATATTTCATGAACAAATGCAATTGCCCATGAACGATGGAACAGTTAAGTTCCAACAGGCTTGTTCCATGATTCAGCGGTGAGCTATGGTCCTGTGCTGCGTCACGTGTAAAACTTAACCACTGGTCTAGCCCGCTCGTATTTGTCTGATCAAATTGACCCAAATAATTGAATAGAGCCTGAGGCTCGGAAGCTGTTAGCTCGGAACGGACTTCTTCGTTCGGATGGCAGTATCTCAAAGCACCGTATGACATGCCACGGTGAGGAATAGAACGTAACTGCTCTTTAACGGATTTGATCGTCGCCCCCAGGGAGTGAGTGTCCGTAACCCGGATGCATACCGGAAACATCGAGGTGAACCAACCAATTGTTCTTGTCAGATCCATATCGGATACAGAGTGTTCACGTCCATGCCCCTCCAGCCGAAACACAACCATCTCCTGTCCAGACCAAGCGGAGAGCGCCAGCGACCAGGCCGTAAGCAGCAGGTCGTTGATCTCGGTATGATATGCCTGGGAGCAATGATACAAGAGTAGCTGCGTATCGTCGGGGGTAAGCATTGTAACCAATTCCGAAGATTCACTGCTCATTTTATGATCCGCGCAATGGTCTACCGGCAGCACAAATGCTGCATTTTGGAGTTGCACTTTTTTCCAATAATCTATATGACTTAAAGTATCTTCATTTTTGGCATAATTCATCATTACAGACTGCCACTTTTTGTACGGATTTGAAACAGGAGACAACTCGGTACCTTGATACAATTGATCCAATTCCCGAACCAATATTCTCCAGGAAACGCCATCAATAACCAAATGATGAATCGTTATAAATAAGCGGACTTGACCTTCAGGGTGACCCTGGATTACGCCTGCATAAATCATCTGGCCTGTCTCATAATTCAGTTGTCTATTCCATGCATCACATATGCTTGAAATTTCAGATTCGGGATCAGCGATTTGCTGAATGGTGTGACTTGCAAGCTGAATGGTGGTATCCGTTCTGTAGCGCTGCGAATATCCATGCTTGCCAGCTACAATCTCCATTGAAAGCTCTGGATGGAGACGGATCAATTGTTGGATGGCCGTTTTCAGCTTTACGGGGTCACAATCACGGAGTATAAACAGCTGGGATTGATTAAAATAATGCGGTTCTTTGAACTGCTGCTCAAAAAACCAGCGCTGGATCGGTGTCAGACCAAATTCGCCTGTCAAATCAACCATACACTCTTCCTTCTTCTCACGTTCTGACCAAGTAACCACAGAAGCTAATTCCTTGATGGTTGGATGCTCTGCAACTTGTCTTGGGGTCAGCATCATACCGTGATCTCTGGCCATAGAGACGACCTGAATGGCAAGGATTGAATCTCCCCCGGTCGCGTAAAAATGATCGTTTACACCGATATCTCCTCTTTTTAACAATTGTCGCCAAATGCAAAGCAGTCGCTTTTCGAAACTGCCCTCCCCTGCTTCCGCAGCATTCTCAGCAGGGACAAATAATGTGGTCGGATCGGGAAGAGCTTGACGATCAATTTTCCCGCTTGTATTTACGGGAATTGAAACTAGCTGACAAAAATAAGCAGGAACCATATAAGCAGGTAAAATAGAGCCTACATACCGGGCCAATTCAGCCTCAGTCAGCCTTTTTAAGGCAGTATAGTAAGCCACCAGTTTATGGAAGGACTCGTCCTTCCAGGCTCGAACGACACATTGACGGATGTCAGGGTGCTGGCGAAGCTGATGCTCTATTTCACCCAGTTCGATACGGTAGCCTCTGATTTTAATCTGTTCATCACTACGGCCGATAAATACCAGTTCACCATCTGGTGTCCATTTCACGACGTCCCCGGTTTGATATAACCGCTCTCGCTGTGAATACTCATTTCCGATGATCATCTCTTTGTGAACGAAACGCTCCTGGGTCAGCTCCTCACGATTCAGGTATCCTCTGGCAAGACCTATGCCGCCCACCCATAATTCACCGGGAACACCGACCGGCACAGAATTACCAAATGGATTGAATACAAACAATCGTTTGTTATAGGCGGGTTTGCCAATCGTGATTTCTGCCTCTGGTTTGCATACCGAGGTGGAACATAAAATCGTCACTTCGGTCGGTCCGTAAGCGTTCACAAACAGTCGTCCTCTTCCCCAATAATTCACAATATCAGGCGTACAGGGTTCTCCCGCGGATACGATTGTATGCAGTTCAGGCAGTTCCCTTGGTTTCATGGTTCGCAGCACAGACGGCGTCAGCATGGCAATGTGGATATGTTTCTCTTCGAGTACATCTGAAATATCCGCATAAGGAGGCAGCTCCTCATTCGACAGCACAACAAGTGTCCCGCCTACTGTTAACGTTCCGATCCATTCGTAGACCGAAGCGTCGAAACTGATGGAAGCGAATTGCATAACTCTGGAGTCAGAGGTAATACGAAACTTTTCAACAAGGTAAGGGATTAACGTAACCAGTCCGGCGTGCTCAATAAGCGTCCCCTTCGGATTTCCAGTGGAGCCGGATGTGTAGATGACATAGGCCAGGTCGTTCTGTTTAACCTGAATATTCAAACTCTCGTCGGGATGATCGTACTGCTGCATCAGGCATTCATCTACACAAATAAGCGAATGCGCTTTCATATTTAATTGATTCATAGATAGATTTAGCTTATTTACCAGTTGGCTGTTCGTGATAATCATTTTGGCCTGCGCATCTTCTAAAATAAATCGAACCCGTTCTCCAGGATAATGGGGATCGACCGGAAGATAAGCGGCCCCTGCCTTCATAACTCCTAGCATTGCCGGGATTACATCTGCGCTTCTGTCCATAAAGATGGCAATCAGCGTGCCGGGTTGTAAAGCGCCCTCCTCTCCTGTGGAAACCGACTCTAGAATCACGCGGCCGATTTGATTAGCCCGCTGATTTAACTCCGAGTAGGTCAGCTTCTGCCCTTCAAACTCCAATGCGATTGCATCGGGAGTTCTGGCAGCCTGCTCCTCAATCAGTTGAACCACGGTTTTATCCAAAGGATATGCTTGTTCCGTATCATTCCATTGTTGCATCTGCTCGTATTCTTTCGTTGTCAGTATGGGGTGAAGGAGTACCGCTTTCTCCGGAAGATGGAGTGCATTGGCCAGTAGTATCTGAAAGTGGCCTGCGAGATTAGCGATCTGCTTTTTACCAAAATACCTGCTATCATACTGTATTGCGCATTCTAATCTTTCCGAACCATAACAGTAGCAGAGCGCAATCTCTGGTGGATTTATACCGCATAGAAAAGCTAGTGCTTTTGTGCTCGAACTTGAATGCGAGAGATCACCACAAGTTTCTACGATGCCCACATTGAAAAAATCTCCATCTATTTCTGGTGGGGAATCCACTTTCATGTACTGCGAAAGATCCTCACTCCACTCACTGCTGCTATCTCGCTTATCCCAATTTGCCTTTATTCTTTGCATCAAGGAGAGAAGATGATCTTCCTTCTCAATATGGATAAAAAGCGGATAGTCCTGACGACATCGTGTCCCCTCTTTGTCTGATAACATGGAATATAAAAGAGGTACTGTATATTGATTGGCGTAATGGGATAAAAGCACAGACCATATGGCTGCGATAAAAGAAGGCATACCCAACTGATGCTGCTGTACAAACTCCATGATCGTTTTGACCTGTCTTGTTTCCAAACGAATATGGTAAAGGACTTGATCTTTGTCTTCAGTCTGTCCGGCATCCCCTCTGCGATGGGAAAATAAAGGCAAGTAAGGTTGGATCACTTATTGAACCTCCCCTTTCTGAGACGCCATACTGGCAGCCTGATAAAAAGCAGCCCTGACTTCCTCAACCTCTATCTCGTAACTGCACCGCATCGAAAAAATAAGACCGTCTGTGTAGGAGGTAGCAATGCAGTTGAACAGCGAATAGATCGGCAGCGGATTCGGTTGCTTTATGACCGTATCATCGTAAAATTGGCTATACTTCAACCCTTCCTTTGCGCTATTGGCCAAATAGTTAAACATGAATACATCTAGCTGCTCATATTGCTTCCCAAATTGTACAAGTGTTCTGGTCCATTCCCACCTGTTTTTATAGGCAGGTCCTGTAAGCAGGTTCATAAAATTAATCGTGTGGTGTTTTAATAATTCCAGCCTATTTCTGACAGTCAGCAGCATTTCATCCGGCTTCTGCTTCATATCCATCAGCATAGGCACAAAATCAATAAACTCACCGACCGTGTTATAATACGTCGCCTCACCGTACCTTCTTCCATCATATAAAAATAACAATGGCAATCGGTCCATACTTAAATAAATTTGCAAGCCCCTTGTAAAGACAGAGAGCGCAAACTCCAAGGACGGGTTTTCAGCCGGGATGCTCACGCTAAACAGATAGGCTTCTGTGCTCGTTCTTAGCTTCGGAGATTGTAACAGGTCCTGCTTGCTTTGCTGGAACGCTTCCAGATGAAAGTCGGATATCAATGCCTGTTCAGTGATTCCGCTGGGCCCGCTTTGGATTTGTTCTACATAATCCATATAGGACTTCACTTCATCCGTAGGAAGGGATTCGTTTTGAAGCAGACTCCTATAGCAAGCCATTACCTGTCGTTCAGCTACTTCCGAAGTCACCCGATCACATATCGCATGATGATAAAGCGTAATAACAACATGCTCACGCAGATTTCGTTTTAGCACAAACATCTGGAACAAAGTATGTTCTCCCATGTATCGGGTATTCGTCATGTATTCGTTTATCATTTCCATCAAGGGGCCATATGGATTGCAGTCCGTTAAATCGAGGATGGTGAGTGTTGGCAGATCGGCGTCGGGAAGTACGTATTCCCTCCAATACGTCCATTCATCTCTTTGCACAGGAATGCTTCTCAGTAATCCTTGACTTTGTACAAATTGAGCATAAGCCTGATTCAAAAAATCATAATTCACATATTCGTCCAGCCTAAATAGGCCAATACTCGGCGGTGTATGAAATGAAATTTGCATTTGTTGAATTCCACTTAGCGGATATTCTTGTGCCACTTGCCCCGTTTTAACCCACTGATCTCTTTTTAAATAATCTTCTTCCAGTTGCTCGCGCAACCTCGCCGCCTGATCCGTGTCCATGGTTTTCAGGCCCAGACGCTGGACAAACTCTTCTTCATCGATGACCTGGTATTGATTATCCATTTTTACTTTTTGATGCAGTGGTACAATATAATGCGGCTGCAGTTCTTTAGCGACTTTCCCGTTCATGATCCGCATGACAGGATTAACATCGTCCACAGAGTTGAAGTAAAGCACTCGAATCTCTCTCACTTCGTGAAGAAAATCCCGCACTTGGTACTTCACCAGATCGTACACACCATCTGTTTCTTGGTGCAGCCAGGAAATCAACTCTTGTTTGGTTTCTATGGTGCCCTGCTGCTTCAAGGCTCTTTCACTTTCTTGAGCCGATTGAAGATATGCAGCGAGCGCACGGATCGTCTTATAGTGGTAAATATCTGTCAAAGTGGTATGATATCCTGCCCCCTCCATCCTTGACATTAACGTAAGCGCATGAATAGAATGTCCACCAAGGTCGAAGAAGCTGTCTACAACACTGAACTGCTGAATACCTAATACATCCTGCCAGATTTCCATCAGCCTAGCTTCCAGCCCTGTCTCAGGGGATACGTATGCTGCTGCCACGGTATGTCCATTGTCTTCAAAGGACAACAGTACCTTGCGATCCAGCTTTCCATTCCGTGTCAGTGGCATCTGCTCTAATTGCATAAAAAAAGAGGGAATCATGTAATTCGGCAGCTTTGCAGAAAGCGTGTTTTTAATTTCATCTGTCGTCAGCCTTTGGCTTGCCCTAAAGTACGCTCCCAGTTGCTTCTGTCCGTTCCCATCTTCACGCACGATAACTACGGCTGCTTGTATATCCTTTATTTTTAATAGCTGTGCCTCAATTTCCCCTGGCTCAATTCGGTAGCCTCGTATTTTCACTTGCTCGTCGATCCGGCCGATATATTCAATGTTTCCGTCCGCTTGCTCTTTTGCCCAATCTCCGGTTCGGTACAACCTGCCCCCCGGCACCCCTGGAAACGGAATAAACCTTTCCCCTGTCAGCTCTGGACGGTTCAAATAACCTTTCACTAATCCATCGCCGGCGATGTACAGTTCACCTGCAACTCCTTGTGGCAAAGGATGCTGGTCATGATCCATGATGTAAACCGACGTATTGCTGATGGGTTTACCAATCGGTACGGTATTTGCAGCTTCATCCAAATGATAAATCTGGTAAAACGTTGCAAATACTGTACTCTCGGTCGGTCCGTAGACATGAATTAAACGGCCAGAGCCCAGACGGGCAAATGCTTTGCGCACATGGCTCACCGACACCTTTTCACCACCGAATAGCAAGGTTTCAAGTGTGGCAAAGCAATCCGGATCAATATCCACCAATGCATTAAAAAGTGCTGTTGTGATGAAGCATTTTGTAATCTGTTGTGTCCGCAGTACACTCGATAGCTCACGTGCATTCATGATGTGGGCTTGTGGGGTCAAAACGAGGGTGGCTCCGTTGAGCAGTGCCCCGTAAATGCCAAATGTAGAACCATCGAACGAAAAACTAGCCAATTGCAAGATTCGGTCTTTTGCCGCGAATCGGATGTAATTTGTCTCTTTGACAACACGTGTAATATTGTAGTGCATCGTCAGGTTTCCCTTCGGTTCGCCCGTAGAGCCTGACGTATACATAATGCAGGCTAGTGCATCTGAGCCATGAATGGAGGTGAGATTCCCTGTTTCTTCCCTGTTATTTCGCTTGTCCGACAAATCCAGTACAGGAACGTTGAGCTCCGCTTGTTGCTCAATTGGTAGCCGGGTTAGCAGGAGCTTTGCGCCAGAATCTTTCAGCATATAGCGTATACGTTCCTTGGGGTATTCCGGGTCAATCGGCACATAGGCTCCCCCGGCTTTTAAAATCCCGAAAATACCGACGATCATTTCCAATGAGCATTCGGCCATAATCCCGACGGGGTCGCCTTTATTTACGCCTTTTTTCCGCAGAACCCGGGCAAGCTGATTAGCCTGTTTGTTCAGATCAGCATACGTCAAGTGCTTGTCTCCCAATACAACGGCCACTTGCTCCGGTGTGCGCTCGGTCTCCCCCTCAAACAACTGATGAATCGTTGTATCCCGCGGGTAATCCGCTAACGTACTGTGTAACATGCTCCGCCTCATCTCCTTCTCCCATTAACGTTCATACGATTTAAGGTTTGCTCTACAAGCGAATGAAGTCGTTTATGGATAAACTATAATCACAACTTTACATTAAAATGGGGATTTAGCTGGAGATGAAGAAATGACATCAGGTGACAGAATAGTATACTTTCCCCCTTCGTTTTACGCTTTTATTTTCACAGCATAGCGATATGATGACAAGTCAACTGCCTCCTTTCACTGTGTTCAATAATATCTTGTCTTTCGACCAGAAATATCTTTAGAATAGGCGTATAGCTATCACATCTTGCTCTACAATAACAATACCACAGGATGGTTACTCGACTGGAGGAAAAGAAATGACATCGGAGTGGCAGAGATTACAGACCAAACTGCCGGAATGGGTGGAACAAAGCCGTCATCAGTATATTCATGGCAAGGTGGCAGCGTATATTCCCGAATTGTCCAAGGCCCCAGCCGATGCGCTGAGTGTTGTCGTGATGAACGGAATCGGAGATACCGTGGTAGCCGGAGATACCGAAATCAGTTTTACGATGCAAAGCATTTCGAAGGTATTCACGCTTATTTTGGCCTTGATGGATAATGGCGAAGATGTTGTCTTCTCCAAGGTCGGTATGGAGCCTACCGGAGACCGTTTCAATTCCATGCTAAAGCTGGAGCTGGTTGAGCCGGGCATCCCGTTTAACCCGCTTATTAATGCCGGAGCCATCGCCGTGTCCTCTCTGATTCGTGGGAACAGTCCCGAAGAGAAGTTTGCCCGTGTCCTGCAATTTTTCCGTCTGCTTACCCGTAATGACACGCTGGAATATGACCAGGATGTCTACGATTCGGAATCTGCAACAGGCCATTTGAACCGTTCCCTTGCCTACTTTTTGATGGAAAAGGGAATTCTGCGCGGACATGTCGAGGACGTGCTGGAAGTTTACTTCAGGCATTGCGCTGTAAAATTGAACTGTACGGATTTGGCACGTATGGGGCTCGTATTAGCCTACAATGGACGTGATCCGGTCACGGGTGTACCACTGGTTCCCCGCCGCTATGTACAGATCGCCAAAACCTTTATGACCACATGCGGCATGTATGACGCATCCGGAGAATTCGCCATTCAGGTCGGGCTCCCCGCCAAAAGTGGTGTGTCTGGCAGCATTATGACGATGGTGCCCGGACGATATGGCATTGGACTGGTCGGACCTTCTCTAAACCGCATGGGTAACAGTACAGCGGGTGTACACTTGCTGGAGACCATGTCGCGGGATTTGGATTGGAGCTTGTTTTAGTTTACGAATAAAAGGGTACTCCCAGCCTTTGCGGCTTACGGGAATACCCTTTTTTACTTACCTGATAAGTTAAACAGTTTGGCCGTCGGTAACCAGTTTGATATGAATGCGGAACGGATCAGCCACGTATTTGGCACCATCGCGTTCTTCTACTCCATAGCCTGCCGCAGTCAAACGGGCAGCAATGGCCTCCAGTTCCTTTTGATCCGGCACAATTAACTCAAAATGATCCAACCCTGAGGCATGATCGGGAGCTGGGAGCGCCTCTTCCCCTGCCCATATATTCAAGCCCATGTGGTGATGGTAACCCCCTGCGGATACGAACAAAGCAGACGAGCCATAGCGGCATGTAATGTCAAATCCGAGCACTTCGCAATAAAATTGCTGCGCCTTGAGCAAATTAGATACATGGAAGTGAACGTGTCCAATTACCGTTCCTTCGAGCAGCCCCTGCCAAGGTACATTTTCGGAAATTGCGACCAAGCCTTCTGCATCCACAGGATCTGTACCCATAATGTAATACCCATCTGTATCTTTCTTCCACTGATCACGGGGACGATCTGCATAGATCTCAATCCCGTTATTATCAGGATCATGGATATACAGTGCTTCACTTACATCATGGTCCCCCTGTCCGATTTCAATCTCATGAACAAGCAGATTACGCAGAGACAGGCCCAAAGCAACGCGATTCGGTACAAGAATAGCAAAGTGATACAATCCGGCTGCCGATTGGCGAGGGAGAATAACTGCATTTTCAATAAACTTAAGGGTTAGCAGCGGGTGCTTTCCGTCGACTGTCAATTCAGCGGTATCCGCCGTTTGACGCAGCAGTTGAAAGCCAACAACCTCGGTATAAAATTGAATAGAGCGCTGCAAGTGACTAACCTTTAATGAAACCTGCCCGATTCTGGTGTTGTCATGAATATGTGCTGTCATGAGATTTGCCTCTTTCTACGTGGATTGTGGACTACACTTAATGATAATTTACTGTTCTGTTGAGGTACGACGACTAAACAAAGAATCCAGAGACAAGCGAGTCGTCGGCGCAAATACCAAATGCAATGCTACCAGAATAAAGGCAATATCCAGCTCATACCCTGCTCCCTGACCATTACCCATCAGACCGCCGGACAATTTTGCTGTGAAAATCGCACCGATCAATACAATAACAAAAAGTCCAGATACATAACGGGTAAGCAATCCAAGAATTAAAGCAATTCCTCCGACTAACTCAATTACGGCAACGGCATAACCTAAAAATCCCGGAACACCTATACTGGAAAACCAGCCAGCTACATTACCTAACCCCATTTGAAATTTAGCAATTCCGTGCGCCAAAAACAAGATACCCAACGCCACCCGCATAATTGTAGAAATGTTTCTGCTTGCTGAACCCATATTTATCTCTCCATTCTGAATAATTTTCGCACCCGTTTTGAGCACATATTAATAATTATTTTATATTACTAATAATTTGGTTAAAAAATAAAATAACCTTCCTCTAAGCTGTAACTTATATAAGTACGATTAAAACTCAAATTATTAGTAATAGGAATAATTATTTTGTAATGTGAATTTATCATAAGAAACTATAGTCTGTCAATAAAATATTTGGTATGATAAATAATAATTTAGTATAGATTATATTTTCTTAAAGGAGGAGTCTTCTATGGGTATAGGTTGCAACATACGTGCCGCACGTAAACGTAAAAATTTATCCATCCAGCAAATATGCGAACGAACCGGATTATCTCAAGGCTTTATGAGTCAAGTGGAGAACAACAAAACCTCCCCTTCCATTGCTACATTGGACAGCATCGCTAATGCACTTAAGGTGCCCCTGGCATTTCTGCTGCTCAAAGAAGAGGAACGGATGCAGGTGATTCGCAAGGACGAACGACGCAAAACGGTCTATGGCAAAAATAAGCTTCAGGTTGACCATTTGGGAGGGCAGGGTAACGTCAAAATGATGCTGGTGGATATGCCGCCAGGCTCATCCACGGAAGAAGAGCATGCTCATGCGGGCGATGAGATTCATTTTGTTATGGAAGGCACGGTATATGTGGAGCAAGGTGAGGATTCGGCTACCCTCGAAGCAGGAGATTCCTTTAGCTGGAGAGCAGCCATCCCGCATTATGCCAAAAACATTGGAGAAAACAACGCACGAATTCTGATCTCCGTATTTCTCGAAGCAGAGAATGATGCTTAATAGAATCAAAAAAAGCGCGTACCGGGAAGTCATTTTTCACTTCCGAGATACGTGCTTTTTATATTCCAACTCTATCTTTTCTTGGCAGCGTCAATGTCTCCAGGATTCAAACCTTCCCAAATGTTAGGGATACTTACGTTCTCTGGATGCTCAAATACGAGGAATGCTGTCGGTAAATACCGCTCGCCGTATTCAGAAGAAGGTTTATTTACAATGGCATGATCCTTGACGAGCACGGTCGATGATCCACCATCCAGATTAGCACCGATAACCGCTCCGTGTTTAAGTAAAATATTTTGCATATCATACAAATTGGCACCGATGCTGTAACCCGGCTGACGACCGTCGATGGTCACAAAAATAATCGCGCCGTCTGCTCTCTGCCCCATTGCCGTACGGGGAGCAATTCCCCAGCCTTCGCTCGCATTACGAATAAGACCTTTACCATTCACGATCAAGCGTGGTTGGAAGGTAACCGCTTCTTGCACATTCATTTTGGACAGCTCGGACAGCGAATAATGCCCGGCCACCATTTTCCCCTGCTTATCAATCCCTACGATTTGGGCAGAAGCATTTTTCCCCATATCATTGTAATATAACTGGCCCTGAGAAATAACAACGCCAATCGGCTTAAAGCCATTTCCATTCCAGTTGGGATCGGCAAAGCCGCCGCCATTTACGCCTGCAACCGCTCCCAGACGCTCTACCATACTGGATACTCTTTCTCCTTTGCCTACCTTGGCAGGAATCCCGAGTCTGATTTTAGTGGGGTCATGCACCGTCATCACATAGCCGTGATAATTACGACCGGATACCTCTTCTACCTCAACCAGCGGGGTTTGCCGCACCTTGGTCGGTGTCAGATCAGGCAGCTTGATCGTATGTCGGTCCTTCTCCTCGCCCATCTGCTCGAAACGGGCCGAATATTCGGCCACTCGCTTCTGTGCCTCCACCTCACCAATAAAATATTTTGCCCAGTGACGATGTTGTGTTGTGATCAGCGTATCCGCCGCCAAGTAGCGCATGTCCTTGCCAGATGGCGTTAAAAACAACCACGCACCGCCCCCGACTCCTGCGAGCAGTAATACAATAAAAAGCCGCGTCATAAAGCGACCGAATTTTCCTTTTCGTTTCTTTTTTTTGTTCTTCTGCCTGCGGGCTGTTGCACGCTGTGGCAAGACTTCCGATTTCATTCGTCATCTCTCCTGTATGCTGACTTCTGTCTTGAATATAACCCCGTTCTCTATGAGTTAATAAGGTTTGTTGTTCAGGACAGCCATGCTGCTGATTCTGATCCTCAGAGGGTAACATATCGGCAGCGACATCTAACGACAATATCATAAACTAATTTTGTAGAATGATAGTGTCAATTTTTTAACAGATTCATCATACCGAAAAAGAACACAATAAAACAGCCCTCCACCTGAAGCTGAAGGACTGCTTGGAAAATTACGTTAAATTTCACGCTTGGTCGTAACCCGTTTTGTTGCCGTTGCAATCCCTTTTACGGTGCGACCTCCGGTTCAAGCAGCATGAACAGTTCTTTCATTTGCTGGCGCTTGAGCTTCGGACTAAGCACATACAAGGTATCCCCCGGCTTAATCACCGTCGTGCCTCTTGGAGCTATAATTTGCTCCTCTCGAATAATAGCGGTGAACAAAATGTCATCGGGAAGCTGCATATCCTGAATCGCTGTTCCCACAATGGACATCCCCTCCTGCACCTGAATGTGATTGATCTCCGAGGTGGTTTTGCCTAGAGATACCAATTCCAGGAGCGAGGGCGACGATGTTTCGTTAGGGTCCATTAAGCCGAGTTTCACCGCCAGCCACGAAATGGTCGTACCTTGTATAATGGCCGAGGTAAGCACGACGAAGAATACGACATTGAAAAACAGCGACCCCACATCCATTTTATCCAGCAGTGGATAGGTAGCCAGTACAATCGGTACCGCTCCCCTTAATCCTGCCCAGGATAACAGCGTCTTTTCTCGTATAGAGTACCTGGAAAAAAGCAGGCTCAGGAACACGCCAATCGGACGGGCTACGAGCATCAGGATGAAGGAAAGCGCCAAGCTTTGCCACGCAATGCCGAGTAGCTGATCGGGAAAAACCAACAGTCCGAGCAGGACGAACATCATGATTTGCACCATCCAGGCGAAGCCGTTGTTAAAATGAATAATAGACCGCTTGTAGGTCAGGTCCGAATTACCCAGCACGATGGCCATGACATATACCGCCAGCAAGCCGCTTGCCTCCAGTAAGGATGCGGCCGCATACGTTAAGACTGCAAATGCCAGCGCCATCACAGGATACAGACCGGATGAACCAAAATTCATTTTATTAATGGCATATACAGCTATGCGACCGAGCACAAAACCAACGACCAGACCAAAACCCATTTCCCATAAAAACAGCAAAATATGTACCCAAATGGATTGCTCAGGATGATGTATCAGCTCAATCAACGTTACCGTCAGGAAAACGGCCATCGGATCATTACTTCCGGATTCCGCTTCCAGCGTGGACGTAATTCGTTTCTTGATGTTTTTACCACCTAAAACGGAAAACACTGCTGCCGCATCCGTCGATCCTACAATAGCTCCGAACAGCATGGATTCCATCCAACTCACGCCT
Source organism: Paenibacillus sp. NRS-1782 (assembly GCF_050467685.1). Classification (NCBI taxonomy): domain Bacteria; kingdom Bacillati; phylum Bacillota; class Bacilli; order Caryophanales; family Paenibacillaceae; genus Paenibacillus; species Paenibacillus sp. NRS-1782. The sequence goes on along the minus strand of NZ_JBITPH010000009.1, from coordinate 186,657 downwards.
AAAATAAACTTGGCGCAAATCCCAATGACCACCGTTGTAATAATGACGCCAAGCGTCGATAGTGACATCGCAGGCCGAATGACTGGCTTAACATCTGCAAATTTCGTTTGCATCCCGCCTTCAAACAAAATAACGATTAGCGCGAGAATGCCCACCAGCTGCGTAATAAACGCATTATCAAAATAAATAAACTGACTGAGCACCATACCGACGGCAATAAACAATACGAGCGCAGGCATGCCGAAACGACTGGAAAATTTGGTAGTCAGTACGCCAACCAGCAGCAAGCCGGACAGCAAAAGCACAATAAAATTAATAACAGTTGTCTGTTCCATACGACGGCTTCTCCTATCCTGAAAATAATGTTCATTTTTTCGCCTTTTATCTATATACCCTCAAATCACGCAGAATACTAATCCCAGATGAAAAAAAATTAAAAATTAAAAAAAACAGCTCACGGTCTGTGCTAGAATAGCACTTCATGAGCTGGTGTTGCTTTTGAATAAACTTTGATCAAATTAATACTGAGGACCTTCATAAATTTACAAACAGAAAGAGCGCATTTTGAAAAAAGATTGGTTGTTTCTACCTGTGTTGCACCACAAATTGTGCCTTTTCTTAAAGATCAATTTTGCGGGGTCCCAAATCTTTTCGAAAACTACTAACTTATCGGTTTAAATCCATACATCGTTTTCAGCAGTCAATTCGCCTTCTGTTTCACCAGTATTGACGACACCTCTTGGTTCCACCAGCATTATATGGGATTCCTTTTCAGCATAGGTCTTATGCTCCACTCCTTTTGGTATCACATACATTTCTCCTTTTGATAGTTTGACCTCTCCATCACGAAATTTAATGGCCATCTCCCCGTCAAGTACTATACATACCTCATCAGTCTCGTTATGTTTATGCCATACAAAATCCCCTTGAATCTTGACTAGCTTAAACTGATAGTCATTCATTTCACCAATGACTTTGGGAGACCAATGCTCAGTAAATTTCGACAACTTTTCGTTTAGATTAATGGGATGATAGTCCATTTAAATTCCTCACCTTTTTTCTTTGATCTTAAATTAAGAAATTTTGTCAAAATTCGTTTTAAATTATCAGCTGATTTTTCTATAGGCTTAAGCTGCGAAAGCTCCACGCTTTATGCTTTGGGCTGAATCATATTCGCCGGTACGACATATTGGTCGAACTGCTCTTCAGTCAGTAGTCCGCTACGCAGAGCCGCTTCTTTGAGAGACAGCCCTTCCGCATGCGCAAGTTTGGCGATTTTAGCCGCATTTTCATATCCGATATACGGATTTAATGCTGTCACCAGCATCAGCGAATTGTTCAAATTATGCTCAATTTTAGTGAGATCCGGCTCAATGCCGACCGCACAGTTGTCATTAAAGGCTACAATTGAGTCCGCTAGCAGATTCACGGATTGCAGGAAATTATAAATAATGACCGGCTTAAACACGTTCAGCTCAAAATTGCCCTGACTCGCAGCAAAGCCGATAGCTGCATCATTACCCATAACCTGCGTTACGACCATCGTAAGTGCCTCACTCTGGGTCGGATTGACCTTACCCGGCATAATCGAGCTTCCAGGCTCGTTAGCAGGAATCGTGATTTCACCCAAGCCGCTACGCGGACCACTTGCCAGCCAGCGAACATCATTGGCGATTTTCATCAAATCAGCAGCAAGAGCTTTAACGGCTCCGTGTACGGCAACCACTTCATCATGACTCGTCAGCGCATGGAATTTGTTTGGTGCGGACGTAAACATTTTGCCAGTGAAGCCGGAAATTTCCGCAGAGGTTCGGTCACCGAACTCCGGATGAGCGTTAATACCCGTGCCCACGGCTGTACCGCCAATCGCAAGCTCCTTCATATATTGAACGGTGTCGGTGATGATTCGCTTGCTTTTGTCCAGCATGGCATACCAGCCGCTGATTTCCTGACCCAGTGTAAGCGGCGTGGCATCCTGCAAATGAGTACGTCCGATTTTAATAATGTCCTTGAATTGCTCTGACTTCTGCTGGAAGGTTTCTTTCAGCTTATCTATAGCAGGCAGCAAGTGATCCTCCACTGCAATGACACCCGCTACATGAAGCGCCGTCGGAAACGTATCATTCGAGCTTTGCGACATGTTCACATCGTCATTGGGATGCAGCTTCACATCCTGTCCCTGCTCTTGCAGCCACTGGCTTCCGAGATGAGCAATCACTTCGTTCACATTCATATTGGATTGTGTACCGCTTCCTGTCTGCCATACGACCAATGGGAAATGGTCATCCACCCGTCCAGCAAGAATTTCGTCCGCCGCATAAATAATGGCGTCCTGCTTCTCCTGTGACAGCTTGCCCAACTTAAAATTGCTGATCGCTGCACTCTTCTTGAGCACTGCGAAAGCCTGAATAACCTCTAATGGCATTTTCTCCGAGCCAATAGGGAAATTTTCCTTGCTGCGCTGTGTTTGCGCTCCCCACAGACGATCTGCCGGTACCTTGATTTCACCCAATGTATCTTTTTCGATGCGGTAGTTCAACTCATTTCCTCCTCTTGGCCTATGTAATTCAGACAAAATATGGTGACTTCCTTGCCTATTATACATTAAATTTCAAAGGTTATCATATATTTTGCAAGCGCTCTTTTACGATTAGGCCAGAGGAGAAATGTATCGTTAACTACAGGCAAGTCTCCTGGGTTCAGCTAATGGTGATATTGCCTTTAGTGCGAACTTCTTTTCTACCGAGTAGCTTATTCAGCGCGTCGATGTAAGCTTTGGCGCTGGCTTCTAAAATATCTGTACTTGCGCCTCTTCCGCGGGCGCTGTACTCTCCTTGTCTCAGAACAGCATGCACTTCACCCAGTGCATCCTTACCGTACGTTACAGATTGGATCGAATAATCCTCCAACTCCACTTCTTCACTGCTTGCCTTGTCTATAGCATGAAAAATTGCATCGACGGAGCCGTTGCCCATCGCCACTTCATCAATAGCTGTTCCATCCTGTGTAATCAGTCGAATAGACGCTACTGGAACCGACTGATTGCCATAGGATACCTGGATGGAATCCAGCGTGTAAATTTGAGGCAAGGGACTGCGACTCTCATCCATCAGGACGAGCAGATCTTCATCCAGCACCTGCTTTTTCTTGTCCGTCAAGGCTTTGAATTTTCGGAACGCCTCCTGAAGCTGCTCCTCTGTCAAAACATCAAACCCCATGTCCGCCAGCTTTTCCTTGAACGCATGCCGACCTGAGTGCTTGCCAAGTACAAGCTTACTTGTCTTCAAGCCGATGCGCTCGGGGAGCACGATCTCATACGTTGTACGCTCCTTAAGCATCCCGTCCTGGTGTATACCGGACTCGTGGGCAAAAGCATTGGCTCCAACTATAGCCTTGTTCCCCGGTACCGGCATCCCGGTTCGTTTGCTCACCAGACGACTGGTAGCATAAAATTCCTCCAGAACGAGATCCGTTTTTGCGTCATACAGCTCAGGTCTCGTATCAAGAGCGAGCGCGACCTCCTCCACCGGTGTATTTCCGGCACGTTCCCCGATACCATTGATTGTGCCTTCAAATTGGTCTACACCATTACGGATGGCCGCGAGTGTGTTAGCTGTTGCCATGCCGAGATCATCATGACAGTGGGTGCTGAGCTGTATTTTTTCAATGCCGGGCACTTGGGCTTTTACGATTCTGAACATTTCACCGAACTGATCCGGCGAAGCATAACCCACTGTGTCCGGCAGATTGACGACTGTTGCTCCAGCACGGATCGCCATATCCACGACCTCGCAAATAAAATCCAGCTCGGTACGGCTGGCATCCTCCGCCGAAAATTCTACCTTGTCAAAATACTTGCGCCCATAACGAATGGCTGCGGCTGCGGTCTCCAGTACCTTCGTCTTGTCCATTCGCAGCTTGTGCTGGCGGTGAATGGGTGAGGTAGCCAGAAACAGATGAAGACAAGCATCTTCCGCTCCCCGCAGCGCCTCTCTGACCGCATCTATATCCTGCTCTTTCGAACGAGCAAAACCAACCAAGGTTGAATTAGTAACCTGTTTGGCAATCTCCTGCATGCTGAATATCTCACCTGGCGAGGTAGCCGGAAAACCAGTTTCAATCCGATCCACGCCCAATTTTTGCAATTGAAGGGCAATTTCCACCTTTTCTGTGCTGGTCAGGCTTACTCCTGGTGCTTGTTCTCCATCTCTTAACGTTGTGTCCAACACCCATATTTTGCGCATACAGAACCCACCTTTGGTTTTATTTTAGGAGATGGTCGATATAAAAGATTTACAAATCATTTAATTCATATGATCATCTGATGTTTAAGATTAAAAAAATTATGAATGTTCCATATGCTTTTGCAGCTCCAGCTTGGTGCCGTCCAAATGCTGAATGCTGTACAGCTCAGCAGCTTTGGCATCCTGATCGCGAATCGCTTCATATATTTTCTCATGCTGAAGTGTAAAAGGATTTTTCATCGCCGGATCAGTTACGAGATTTTTCAGCGCCTTCCGAATCGCCTCTACAAAGCTGCGATATACATCCGTGAGCACCTTATTACGTGTAGCTCCGGCAACAGCCAAGTGAAAAGTGATATCCGCATCCAGATACCCGTTCAAATCTCCAGCGGCCAATGTCACAGCACGACGGTCCAGCGCCTCGCGCATCAAGCGTAAATCCTCATCCTTACGGCGTAAAGCAGCCAGTCTGGCAATTTCCAGCTCCAACACACTCCGCACCTCATAGACCTCAATAATTTCAGCGCGACTCAGTCGGTAATCCAGAGGCTCCTGGGAAGTTGTCGGTTGGCTGACAAAGGTTCCGTGTCCTTGTTTTTTCTCTAATAGACCGGCATGTACGAGAACGCTGACCGCTTCACGCACCGTGGAACGTCCTACTCCAAAAAGCTTCATTAGCTCAGGCTCTGTCGGAATTTTTGTACCCACATCCCATTCACCAGCAGCTATTTTTCGTTGCAGCTGTTCAGCCACTTCATCGGCGATTTGCTTGCGTTTGACGGCTTGAAAAGGCACCATTTCCTGATTCATCTGATCATCTCCTGTTTCGTATCATACTATAGCGGCTTGCCATCCTGCAACCTGTTTTTCATGTTCCCTTCAACAAAATAAAGCCCGCACCGTGGATACGATACAGGCTTATTTCGATAAAATATAGGCTAGGATTTCGAACGTGCAGGTGTGACACAATATAAACGGCTGGTTGCTTCAAAAATATGGCCTGGAGCAAGTGCGATCAACCCGATCTCCTCCGCAGGCAAGTCCGGACGATTCGGTGCATTGATCATGTTCATTTGCGGCTCAGGACAGATGAATTCCTTGTTCGCTTTGTTATTCCAGATCATCCAATGCTTATAGGCCGTGCCTACATCGTATACGAGAGTAGCGCCTGTCTTGCTGTGTGTCAGCTCCATATAGTTGCGTCCATTTTGCGGAGCTGCCGTGTAATGATTATCCATGGAGGCAAAATAAGGACTTACTCCCGTTGTCTTCAGCAGTTCCTCTTCCGGCGACAATGGCTGGAACTGTCCTGTGGCTAACAACCGCTCTGTCAGCTCCCTGCGCTCACCGATAGTAACCTTAATTTTGTAGTCTTCCGGTGAACTATCCGGTACGAACGGAACCCGAATCGCCGTGTGAAAGGCAAACAGGTTTGGAATCGGCTGATCATCCTCGTTGTGGATCACATAACGCTGATGCAGTCCAAATTCGTCCAGGCTGTACGTCAGCTTGATGGTAAAGGTGAACGGCAAATAGCGGAACATGGGATGTCCTTCCCTCACATGCTGATTCATTACCACATAGCTGCCCTGTTCTCCAGATCCGTAGTCCTCAACCTCCCACCGGACGGTGTGTAAAAAACCGTGCAAATGGTTGTGGGTGGCCGTTTCATTGATGGGCAGTTCATATGTAACTCCATTCCACAGAAATTTGCCATCCTCATACCGATTCGGAGGATACAGGAAAGGAATCCCATAGACTGACGGACTTTGTTTAAAAGCCTCTATGCTGTCAGCTTCCGGCTCACGAAGAAATGAATATCCCGTCTCATTGTCACGAAAAGAAATCAGATTTGCGCCGTTTCCCGGCAGGGCTACCGCTTCATAACGCCCGAATTTAAGGCGAATCGCTGGTATTCCATAATAAAGGTCACCAATTGCAGCATGCTGATGTGTCATCAAAAATCCTCCTTGATGAATGACGATGATAAATGAAAGCGTTTAGCTTTTGGCTTGACTATACCACGCTGAGCAAAAAAATTCCATGCCAACACAAAAAAAACGATGCCCCGTAAGGCATCGTCCTTTCCAAACCGCTACACATAGCGCCCCTGATTGGGTACAGCCGTGTGCTCAAAATCCTCCACAAGTCGTTCCAACTGGCTCGTCAGCTCATTTCCCTGCATGTAGTGACCGTGCCCCGTTACGGCGATCTCCGACTTTAAACCGGACAGCAGTTCTACTGACCGCTGCGCAGCCTGCCAATCTGTCGTAAAATATGCAGGCGGACCGTGTATTTCTTTTTCCTGTAAAATAACCGCCAGCGCCGATTCCTGTTTTACGGTAATAAAAGCATCTCCGGCTACCAGCAACCGTCTGCGTTCATGAAAAAGAGATATGTGACCCGGCGTATGTCCAGGTGTATGCAGCCACTTCCAACCAGGCGCACCGGGCACACTTCCATCCTCTGGCAGACGGGTGATGCGATCATCCAGATCAATAGCATCATTGGGATATAAAAAGGAAACGCTCGACAGCAGACCTCCATCCACACTGGGATCAGGTTGTTGGTAATCCTTCATCCCTGTCAAGTAAGGAAGCTCCAGCGGGTGCGCATACACAGGGGTACCCCAATGCTGAACCAACTCAATGACCGATCCCACATGATCAAAATGCCCATGAGTGAGCACAATAGCAACGGGAGGGCCAGCGAACCGTTCCTCAGCCAAGCGAATAATCGAGTCTGTAAACCCCGCCATCCCCGTATCCACCAGTACCCAGGATCGACTTCCCGGCTCCCCGATAAAACACACATTTACAAACAGCGTCCGTAAGCTCAGAAGATCGGGAGCAACCTCTTCATTTGCCGTCATTCCTTCGGTGAACAGATGATTTGCCAAACCGTCATCCTCCCCATTCACATGGAATTTGCTGTCATTATCGACCTATAGGCTTCCCCCATGTCGGCAGATTATGCATTATGCGGACACTGCTAAATATAATCCGCTTGTCACGAAAATAGACCATGTTTACATTACTCGGGTAATTTACTCCAAGCCGTATCAAGCAAATAATCAAACAAATCATCATTCTCTTCAATCCAGGCATCCATACGCAGCATCTCTTCCTCTACGCGTAGCTCGCCTGCAAAATGAAGACTGTAATCCCACTCCTTGCCCCTTTTGCTATGGAACGTAATTTCGTATACAGAAGTCTGTCCATCTACTCCAAACACGACCTGACCCAAGTATGCACCATTCTCATCTCTAGTCATTTGTGCCTGTTGAATATGTACTTCCTTTACTTCCTGATGTGCATTTTGATCCGTCATTCATCTATCCGCCCTTTCATTTTCACCAAAATGTACCAAAATTAATTTGTGAACCTTTTCGTTACATTGTACAATATATAAGCCGTGTGTGAAATTTGCAAAAAACTGCGCAGGCAACCCCAAGCCCTGTTAAGGGCCTTTTCGTGAAATGGAGGAAAGTTACATGTCAGATTTTCAACAAAAATTACAAAAATATGCTGAGTTAGCCGTTCGGGTGGGGGCTAATGTCCAGCCTGGGCAAACCCTCATCGTTCATGCTCCCATTCTGTCCGCTGAACTTGTGCGGCTTATAGTCAAATCTGCGTATACCGTTGGAGCCAAGCTAGTTAAGGTAAAATGGAGCGACGAAACCATCACTCGCCTACAGTATGAACTGGCTCCTGATGAGACTTTTAATATTCCTCCCAAATGGTATGCGGCCGAAATGACCGAAGAGGTCGAGAACGGCGCAGCAGTACTGCATATCATAGCAGATAATCCGGATTTGCTTCAAGGTATTCCGTCCAGTCGCATTACTGCGGCTCAGCGTGTGCGTTCACATGAATTGCGTCAATACCGTGAACTTCAAATGGCCGACAAATTCAGTTGGGCTCTGATTGCTTACCCTTCTGAAGAGTGGGCCGCTAAAGTATTCCCGAATTTGCCAGCTTCCGAACAAATGGATAAGCTGTGGGAAGCCATTTTCAGCACCGTGCGTGTAGATCTCGACAACCCGGTAGAAGCATGGAAAGAGCATTTGAAAACACTCTCCAGCAAATCAGACATTTTGAATGCCAAACGCTATAAAAAACTGCATTATCTGGCTCCAGGCACCGATCTGACCATCGAATTGGCTAAAGATCACCTGTGGGTTGCAGCCGAAAGCGTCAATCAGCAGGGACATTCCTTCGTAGCCAATATGCCTACCGAGGAAGTGTTTACTGCCCCGCTCAAAACCGGAGTGAACGGCAAAGTAAGCAGTACCAAGCCGCTCAGCTACAGTGGAAATATTATCGACAACTTTACACTGACCTTTGAAAACGGACGCATTGTAGATGTGCAGGCTGAAACAGGCTTGGAGACTCTTCAGCATCTCGTTGAAATGGATGAAGGCTCCCACTACTTGGGCGAAGTCGCTCTTGTACCTCACCAGTCCCCGATTTCGGATAAGAACATTTTGTTCTATAATACGTTGTTTGATGAAAATGCCTCCAACCATCTGGCCATCGGCAATGCCTATGCATTTAACCTCAAAGGCGGCAAGAACATGACTCAGGAGCAACTGGCTGCCAACGGCCTGAATTCCAGTCTGACACACGTCGATTTTATGATCGGCTCAGGTGAAATGGACATTAACGGCGTCACCGAGGACGGTACCGAGGAGCCCATCTTCCGCAAAGGAAATTGGGCGATCTAAAATGACAAAAAGGGCTCTCGCCGCTTTCATGCGGAGGAGCCTTTTTTCTTCATTCAACGGGTTATGTCACAGATATTTTACAAATTACGAAGCCATTGATTTACTGTAATTCCAAAGACAATTTGTACCACGCTGATGATTAAAAAGACAATAAGGCAGCTTACGATTCTTCTATTCGTGGATTGGTGCATGGATAAAGAAGATTTTACATAAAACATGCTGCTCAATATTCCTATACACACACCAAAGATCCCCGAAAATAGTATTCCTATAACCAAGCTGACCACTACAAAAGCCCAGCTCCAGCCCGGAACTTTAGACACGGGCACGTAAGGTTGATTGGAACCCAGATATACGCCATCCACGGCCAGATCCGCTTTGTTGCCAATGACGACAACATTTACAGCTTTATTCGTCAATCTGATAGGGAAATCGACCAAATTCAAAAAAGCATTCTGGCTTTTAACCTTTTGTACGCTTCCATTCACAATAATTTTCCCGCCGCCGAGGCTACGCTTGTACTCAATTTCATACTGAGTTCCATTATCTTCTACATTCCATTTTGCCATTGCTCTACTCCTCTCAAATTTTAGGGTAGCCGTAGATATACTTCCGACAGTTCCTAATTCAGCATGTTGCATTATTCGATTCCCAACGCTTGAAAGTACAATAGGTAGACGAACTAAACCGTTTCGATCTCCATATTGCTGATTTGTAATCGCTCTTGGGATTGTTGCAAAATGCTCATTTACGTACTGTAAAAATCATAACATAAGCTGCAAGTTAAATAATGGAAAAAGGCCGCTTATTAGCGACCTCTTCGTGTATTTCATATTGTATTGGTGTTAGTTCTTATACCCAATTTTAGCTTTGTAAGCAAGGGAATACTGGTCAGCGGCTAAAATCGCATCCAGCACATCGTCCGCCGTTACAGCAAATGGCAGGTTGTGAGCGGTTTCGCCTTCCTTCGTCGCAGCCTGAGCTACCCGGTACAGATCATCGCGAGAGGCTTCCTGGAGCTTGACGTCCTCCAGTGTGACGGGCAGATCCAGCTTCAGATAAAAATCGATATACCGTTCCACCTCGGCCAAAGGTCTTTTTTCCAACGCAAGCTGTACCAAGGTGCCGAAAGCGACCTTCTGACCATGCGTCAGATGATGAATATCCCCTTCCAGCACGGTAAAACCGTTGTGTATCGCATGTGCACCTGCCAAGCCGCCACTTTCGAATCCTAGGCCGCTCAGCAGCGTATTGGCTTCCACCACTGCTTCAAGCGCAGGTGTAACCACTTTGCGCTTCACGGATTCATAAGCTTGCAGTCCGTAATCGAATAGAACCTCTTCGCACTTGGCCGCAATCGCTTCGGCTGCCAAGGTTGGCAAGCCACCAGCCATCGTTGTCGCCCGAGCCTCGATAACCGCACGAGCTTCAATCCATGTTGCCATCGCATCCGCAATGCCAGAAGAGAGGAACAATGGCGGTGCTTGGGAAATAACCTTCGTGTCGACCAGGATCAGGCTTGGATTTTTACTAAAAAAAGAATACGTATCAAATGCACCCTCATCCGTGTACAAGACAGATAGCGCACTGGTCGGAGCATCCGTAGAGGCTGTCGTTGGAATAATCACAACCGAGGTACCTAGCACCTCATTAACCGCCTTGGCGGTATCCAGCGTCTTGCCGCCGCCTACACCAATGACAATATCGACATGTCCGCTTCGTCCCTGATCAGCAATACGGTTCACTTCATTTTTGGACGCTTCCCCTTGAAACTCCACCTTTACCGAAGCAAGCCCCGCTTGTTTCAGACTTTTCACTACCCGGTCGGCTGCGATACCCCATACCAGCTTGTCGGCAATAACCAGAGCATTATGACCTAATGGCTTGACATATTCACCCGTTTTATCAATCACATTTTTCCCTTGCACATATTTACCCGGACTAATAAATACCTTTTCACTCATCGTTCAACTCTCCCTTCCAAGTTTGTACAATTCCTATTATACGGCTGAAAGGGCACACATCTCAATTTCAAACCCCAGATCTTCAATCATTTGATGATCGGCTGTGACTTCTTGTCCATCTGTCGTTAAATAATCTCCTACGGAAATCGAATTGGTCGCATACAGGGATAAGGGTTGCAGTGTCCCTAAATTCAGCTCCCGTCCGCCTGCGACACGAATTTCCTTGGATGGACAAATGAACCGAAACAGCGCTAGTACCTTTAATGCTCTGATCGGAGATGTGCGTTCTGCTCCTTCCAGCGGGGTTCCAGGGATCGGATTCAGGAAGTTAACCGGAATGGAGTCGGCACCGAGTTCCCGTAAAGCATAACCCATTTGGACAATTTCCTCATTCGTTTCCCCCATGCCGATAATCACGCCAGAGCAGGGTGACATTCCCGTGAGATTGAGCCATTTTAACCGTTTCGGCACGTTGATCGTATGTATGTGTGGTTGTAATGGACGGATAGTGCCAGCAAAGACTCCTTGTCCAGCATACTGTATTTTCTGACAGGTGCCGTGGATACGATCGATTGTGAGCAATAGCCGCAATCCTCCAGACACAGGCCGCTTTTGGCATTCATAATCATGTTGAGCTTTACCTTCTTACCGTAAAAATGATGACGCACACGAAATGCAGCTTGCATAATCGGTAATATTTCCTCATTGTCCGCTTCCAGCACCGCCAATCCTTCTTCCAGCGTCAAATTGCTGGCGTGGATCACTTTTCTGCCAGTGAGTACCAATCCGTAACCTCATTGGACCAATTCATACTTTGTACCTCCTAATTTAAATAAGCATGTAAATATATATGTTTATCAGGATAAATTGCCTTTTTAATTGTCAACACAATAAGTATAAAATAGGTTAACAATAATGCGAACATCATATCAATTCGTGTCTTATGTGTAAAGAAGCCAAAATCAAAAAAAGCGGCCCTCTATCGTTCAAGGGTCGCTTCAAGGATGATTCAATTATAGAATGTCTACTCTTTTGTCTGGTGAATCCTGATTTACGAGACTCCGGCTTCCTCCATAAGGATTGGCTGCTTCAACAGCCGAATACGTGAAATCCGCTTGTTCTCGATTTCTTCTACAACGAACTGACAACCTTCAAATTCTACAGACTGACCCGGCTGTGGCGGGATGACCTCAACATGCGAGTACAGCCAGCCCCCTACTGTATCATAATCCTCATGATCCAGATTCAGTCCAAAGCGATCATTCACTTCATCAATTAACAGCATACCGTCAATGGAAAATTCCTCGTCATTAATCTGCTCACAATCCGGACGCTCCTGATCGAACTCATCCTGAATTTCACCAACGATCTCTTCCATAATATCCTCCAGCGTCACCATACCCGAAGTACCACCGTATTCATCAATCAGAATCGCAATTTGTGTCTTACTACGCTGCATGCGTTTGAGCAAATCGCTAATTTGTGTAGATTCAGGAACGGCAAGAATCGGGCGGATCATCGTACGGGTATCCAGTTTGTTCGCCCGCAGAAGATCCTTAATATGGATAAAGCCGATAATATGGTCCTTGTCCTCGGCACAGATTGGATAACGCGTTCTCATGCTTTCCGTCGCAATCGCGAGATTTTCCTCTGTGGACTCATTGCTGTACAAACAGATCATCTCGGTACGCGGAATCATGATTTCCCTGGCGGTCGTGTCGGTAAAATCAAATATATTATCAACAAGCGCCAATTCCGTATTATCAATTAGTCCGCTCTTATTGCTTTCTTTCATCAGAATGCGTATTTCATCCCCCGTATGCGCGGAATCGTCATATTCAGATACCGGCTCCAGACGGAATAAACGCAGCAGGCTGTTCGCCATGCCATTCAACGCCCATATGAATGGATACATCAGCTTGTAAAACCAAGTCATTAGCATGGCCGAATACAGCGTAATGGTTTCAGCTTTACGAATGGCTATCGTTTTGGGGGCCAATTCCCCCAGCACAATATGCAGAATCGTAATCACAATAAATGCAATGACCACGGCAGTACCGTGTACATATACCGGTCCTAGCCCGGCGGCGGTAAATACAGGTTCGATCAAATGTGCAACGGCCGGCTCTCCGATCCACCCCAGTCCCAGCGAAGCCAGTGTAATGCCCAACTGGCAGGCAGACAGATAAGCGTCCAAATTGTGTAACATATTCGCGGCATAAACGGCTTTTTTGTTACCCGCCTCTACCAATGTTTCAATACGGCTGCTTCTGACTTTCACCATTGCAAATTCTGCAGATACAAAAAAACCGTTTAATAATACTAATGCAAAAACAATAAATAAGTTAAACATACTCGGTAAAGGGTCACTCAATATGCTCCCCGTCAGCCGTCATTACGGCAGACAGGCGCACCTCCTTCGGATAGTTTCATCATAGACAGAACGATAACACATCATAAGCAGCGTCAACTTCCCAACACATTCACTCCTTTCGGCTTTTACAAGCCATATTTTCGCATGAATGACGAAGCCATTCATCAGCTTATATTCAATTATATAGTTATACACTACACAGTCAATCCGCAAGGTATGTCAGAAAAATCGGCTAACGCGGTCATTTTGACCGAAAATCGCCATTTTCCGCCTCTTACCACAAGGGAAGCTACTATATTTGAGAAAGAATATAAATAAAATAAATCCCCCGCCGTAAGGCAGAGGATTGGGGAATAAACTATATATATGAAGACATCAGCGAACCGGGGACGAGCCCGGATTACCCATGACGCCAGGATATTGGTACAACAGCGGCTCATCAAAAGTCGCATAGTCCAGATTCACCATCAACAGAATGGTGCGTCTTCCGGTAGAAGGATCACTGATAATAATGTGGTCACGACCAGCCGCTTCCAAAATACCCTTGAAAATTTTCGCGTTCCATTCGCGGTTATTTTCATAGGTCATATAAAAAGTACCCGTTTTGCCCAGATTCAGGCGCAAAATATTTTCAATATAAGATTGCTCATATTGTGGAGTCTGAGTCTGTACCACTGTGCCAGTCGGTGTCATTGCGCTTCCACTATTGACTTGAGGGGGAAAGCCGCTCATGGGCTGCATGGTTCCCATTGGAGTCAACCTAGGCCATTCGGGAAACCCGCCGCCAGCAGGATAAGAGACAGGACGGTAAGCTTGCTGTGAAATCATGTTAATTCCTCCTAAAATGGTTTTAAATCATCCACACTCATGTTGTTACGTGTTAATAGACGGCAGGGCAATCCTGTGCAGTTGGACTAAAGAAGCAATGGGCCTTGTAACGGCCGGTGTTAGTCTGGTTATACCAGGTATCCGGACAGTCCCCGGAAGGTCTGAAAAACCACAATGCATTCGAAGCCGGGCGAATCTTTTCCCCATTAATGACACGCTGGGCAAGACGAATGTCACGGTCACGGGCTCTTTGGTAAAAGTACCCCTTTTGGGTAGCTTCAAATCCACCGGGACTTTGAAACACCATGTCATTCATGAGGCGAATTCCCTGAAAATCCAGGCAATTGGCCAAAATCCGATTAACACCGACATTACCGACCATGAGCATTCCCTGCTCTCCTTCTCCTTCGGCCTCTGCTCGCATAAGCCGGGCCAGTGTCCTTACATCCTCTGAGTTGACATTAATAACAGCCAACGTCTCCCCTCCTTACTGCTTAATCATATATCGTATCGTATGGTACAAATGCCCAATGGGTGACAGCGACAACGAAAAAATAAACAAAAAAATAGCCCCGAAACTCGGGACTATCCTGCAATAACGTATCCTTATATAGCTACCGTTTACATTTTAACCTGTTGCAAGCTATAGCGATTGAGACGCTGGAACCCGATGTACCGTGTACCCTGAAAGGTAAGCCGTCCCTCATCTCCCTCGGAACATTGACCATATTCTTCCCCGCTCACCTTAAACTCCATCCGATCGCCACTCTCCACCTCGAAGGTCACATAATAGAAAGTATAGGTACGAGTCCCTTGTTCCTCCTGCCGCCTCTGTTGGAGATGTGTTCTTCTGGCCGTAATTCGGGAACCGACCGTCAATACAGGCTGCCTTTTATTCCGGCTCCATTCCATGACTTCCTTGCCCGCAGACAGTACGACAATACCCAACACGACTACGAAAAATACGGGCAGTACCGTACCCAGCCAATCGAACATCCATAATGACTCAAATCCCATGCACCGCACTCCTCTCCGCCAGGCATTCCACAGGGAAACGGCCGGGCATCCTCACATGACCTAAGCTTTCTATAATAGTATATGTACGTTCCTGCCCAAATTTGATAGCAACCCTCAAGAACGCCAAGAGCCTCCACGGAATGATCCGGGAGGCTCAACATATGGCGATATCAGAATGATGCATCTGTTTATACATGTACAAGCTGGAGATAACGTTGTGTCTCATCCAGTACTTCATTTTCTTCTGTTTCGGCGTAACGTTCTGCACACTGCTTACAATCCTCTTCAGTCGTGCAACCGTAGGCATCCTGGCAAGTGTAACAAAATTGAAGGTAATATTGGGTTAACATTTGATCCTGATTCGCTCTCATGATTATCACTCCTATCGTTGTTTACATGTTTAGTATAACAGTGGTTCATTCGATGGATTGTGATTTTTTTCACATGTTGTCGTATAAAATTTAAGTTTTTTAAAAATAAAACGCCCTGTGCCTCTTCCCTGTATCTGCATGCCCTTTTGAGGACGTGCAAAATTAGACGAAAAAGCACAGGGCAATCGCTCTGGTGAAGGGTTATAGGATCCTCCAGTTGGCACCGCCATCCGTCGTTTTAAGTAACAGTGATTTCTTGTCGTCCAATCGTTCCAGAAGCAGCCACCCTACCGTAGAAGAAGCGAACCGGAGCTTGACCGATCGCGGGTAATCCTCTAGCTTCGATGGCAGCACTTTGCTGCCAGTAAGGGTTGTCCACGTCTTGCCCCCGTCCATTGTTCGGCTCATTCCGGCTGGAGTTACGATCCACCCTTCCTTATCATTTAGAAAAGTGCGGCCGGGAATAACGGAGTTTCTTTTACTGATCAGCCCCAAAGACACATGGTTCCATTGCATGCCTGCATCAACAGTAAACAGTCCGCTATACTTTGTACCGCTGTCTAAATAACAGAGAACAGGAATCCAATACGAGGAACTATTTCCTTTAAAAGACTGCGGAGCTTCGGCTTCTGCTTGAGGACAACCCTGCATCTTGCTGGCTACCGGGGTCCAGGTCTTCCCTTGATTCGAAGTCTTATAAAGCTTAACACTGCTATCCAGATTAATCGCAACAAAACCCTGCTTGTTGCCATCAAAGCTCATTCCCGCCATGCTGCCCTGGTCGGGCAGGCCCGAGCTTGACTCATTGGATGACATGCCAGAACTTTGCGCAACCTTCTTCCATGTGGCCCCTCCATCAGTGGTATGATACAACAACTTTTGTTGATCCTGCTCATTCAGGTTTGTAGACGCCATAATCCATCCGGTAGACGGATTTACATATTGTATCGCGCTCACATGCTCCCCGCTTGGGAGCGCTGAAATATCCCAGCTTTGTCCCCCATCAGCGGTTCTGAGGATGACGGTTGCGGTTTTGTCCAGATTTTGACGGACAACCCATCCATGCCGGGAATCGGTAAAGCTAATATCCTTCCCATATTCAAGCTTGTCTTGAAATTGGACGTTTTCGGAAGGAGAAATATTATTCCAGGTATTTCCACCATCATGCGTATAATAGAGCCGAAGCTCATTACGAGTAACTCCCCAAACGAAGGCTTTGGTATTATCAATCAGATGAAAATCAGCTATTCGTGTCTGAACTATATATTTGGCATTGGGATCGCCCACCTTCGGTGTCAATGGTGGATTAATAGTTATCGTTTGCCCCTGGTCATCCGGTTCCTCAATCGGAGGTTTGGTTACGGTTTCTGCGGGTTCGGAAGAACAGCCAGCCAGCAGGATACCTGTCAGCAGCAATACTCCCCCCAGGAGCGCACACCAGCGCAGTTTCATATAAAAATCCTCCCTCAATGGCATGCGGTAATCCCGTGCCACAACCTTATCTGAAACAGAATTATACCATAAACGACCTTATGTGACACTTTTCGCGCACTCATACTAAAAAACCGGCCACCCTCTACATATAGTGCAGGATGCCGGCTTTTTAACATTCAGACAAATTAGGATTTATGGTTTAACAAACTTTTGTGATATCCATAGAAAAAATAAATCAGTAGACCTAGCAGAAGCCAAACGATAAATCCAATCCACGTGCTGATATGAAGCTGAAGCATCAAACCGACGCAAACCAGGGCACTCAAAAGCGGGAGTAACGGGACCCAAGGTACGGTAAAGCCTCTTTTCAGATCGGGACGTTTCTTACGCAGAACGATCACCCCAACCGATACAACGGCAAAAGCGAACAGGGTTCCGATACTCGTCAGGTTCGTCAGTGCATGTAATGGAAAAAATCCACTAGCCAATGCGATGATGCTTCCGACCAGCCAAGTGCTTCGGATGGGTGTTTGAGTTTTGGGATTGATTTTAGATAAAAATATCGGTAACAGACCATCACGGGACATCGAGAAAATTAACCGTGTTTGACCATACAACAGTACGAGTAAAACCGTGGTCATCCCGGCAATCGCACCGACAGAAATGAGTCCGGCCGCAATGTCCTGATGGATAAAGCGCAAAGCAAACGCAACAGGATCATTTACCCCTAACTGCGTATAAGGCACCATTCCGGTAAGTACAACCGAAACCGCTATATACAGCACCGTACAAATCGCAAGCGAGGAAATAATACCAATTGGCATATTCCGCTGCGGATTACGTACCTCCTCTGCTGCCGTTGAAATGGCATCGAAACCCAAGTAAGCAAAAAATACGATTGCCGCGGCACTCAAAACACCGGAAAAACCATAGGGGAGAAACGGTGTCCAGTTCGCAGGTTTAACATAAAAAATTCCGATTCCGATAAACAGCAGCACAACGCCCACTTTGACACAAACCATAATGAAATTAAATCGGACCGTTTCCTTGGCTCCGAGACTCAACAGCAGTGTGATCAACATAATAATACACACAGCAGGCAGGTCAATAATGGTTCCTTTGGCTGAATCAAAGGCTGCGGTTAAAGCCAGTGGTAAATGTATATCAAACCCAGCCAGCAAACCTTGACAATAAGCAGACCAGCCACTGCTCACTGAGGCGGCCGCCACCCCGTATTCCAGAATTAAGTCCCAGCCCAGCACCCAGGCCAGAATTTCCCCAAACACAATATAGCTATACGCATAAGCGCTGCCGGCAGCGGGAACCGTAGATGAAAGCTCTGCATAGCACAAGGCTGCCAGCACGCAGGCAATTCCTGCAATAACAAAGGAGATCATCAGGCCAGGACCCGCATTTTCCGCTGCTGCCTTGCCTGTGATCACAAAAATCCCGGTACCGATGATACATCCTACACCCAGCATAGTCAGATCGAAGGCGCCCATCGTTCTCTTCAAGTGATCCGTCGTTTCGTTTTCTCCATGCGGGAGCATCCCTGTTTTTTTTCGAAATAAGTCCATAATCATAATCCTCTTTCCATAATGTCCTACGCCAATATTGCTACTTCAACGCTTTAGTGTGTGTTCCTGTCATTCGATTAATTATTAGCGAGTCCCTGTTTGAAGTCAAGGAGAAATGTCATATTTCTTTGCAGTGGAGGGCACATATACGGTAAACTAAGTTAGAAAGATAAATTTTGTATTATTAAAATATGAAAAGGTATTCAACCCGAGAAGGAGATGAGGATTTTATGAGCTTAAAACCTTACAAACGAAGCAGAGTGGCCATTGTCGGCATGGGAGCGGTCGGTACAACGACCGGTTACACCCTCCTGCTACGCCAACGCATGTCAGAACTTGTCTTTATTGATGTTAATGTCAAAAAGGCGCAGGGGGAAATGCTCGATATGAATCACGGGCTTCCCTTTCTCGGCGGTGTCAAAGTGTGGGCGGGTGATTATGAAGACTGTCGTGATGCGGATATCATCATTGTTACAGCGGGCGCATCACAAAAACCGGGAGAAACACGCATTGATCTGCTCAAGCGTAATGCCGAAATTTTTGAAAGCATTATTGATAATATCGTCAAGGTAAACACACACGGCATTTTGTTGATCGCAACCAATCCGGTGGACATTCTCTCCTACATCTCCTGGAAACGTAGTGGCTGGCCTTCGAGCAGAGTTATCGGTTCGGGTACGCTGCTGGACAGCGCACGCTTCCGTTATTTGATTGGTAAGCAAAAGGGCATTGATCCTCGGAGCATCCACGCCCATATTATTGGAGAACATGGCGATTCAGAGCTGCCTGTATGGAGCATGGCCAACATCGCAGGAACTCCATTGGAGCTGGGCGAAGAAACAAAAAATGAAATTTTTGAAAGCACCAAAAATGCAGCCTATGAAATTATAGATGCCAAAGGCGCGACCTCTTACGCCATCGGGCTGGCTCTCGACCGGATCGTAGCCGCCATTCTGGGGGACGAAGGGTCGGTACTTAATGTGTCCACTTTGCTGGAAGATTATAACGGAGTGTCTGACGTTTATCTGGGTGTCCCGAGTATCGTAGATCACACCGGGGTACGCGAAATTTTAGATCTTCCACTGAATGACAAAGAACGTCAAGGGCTGCATCAATCTGCGGACAAGCTGAAAGATCAAATTAGTAAACTCGACTTGTAGATGAACAAACTGAAATTGTAGACAAAAAGGGCCTTCACAGCGGCGAAAATACCGTTGAGAGGCCCTTTGATTATTTCATATAAGGAGTTCAGCTTATCGTAAACCGTTTATTCAGATTACCAAGGTGGTGCATCGCCATCGGCATACTCGTCTTCTTGCTGGCGCTTCTCTTTCAAGCGCTCAGCCACCGTTTCGAACGATTCAGGTTGAAGCAGCTCAATCGGTGAAAAGCCTTTTTCAAACGTAAATGCGTCGCCTTCAATGATAAGCGCGTATCTATCATGCAGCTTCGTAATATGCAGCTTGGCCCCAAAGTCGGACAGCAGTCCACGCACAGCCGTATCATCCAGCTTGAAGCGAACTTCAATTTCCGGCTTTAGCTCAACAATATGCTGTGCAGCCTCTACGACCTGAAGGGGTTCCCATTTTCCTTGCAAATCCCGTTTTTCACTGGCCGCCCACAGCTCCAGATCACGTTCCTCTTGCTGTCTTTCCTCATTGGAAGCATCTGGCCATTTCGTCTCTACATAGTTCTGGACGAAGCCCATGACATGCTCATTAACGATTTCTGGCATGGATTGCTCGTAGGTCACAAATTTCAGAAAATCCTCAAAATACCGGGCATGCGAGGACTGGTGAATTTTAAGCTCCCACTCATCGTTCATCCCCTCCTCCAGCATGTAAGGATACATGATGGATTTCATATTACGGGCTGAAATGGCCATTTCGACCTCACTGACCAGATTGCTTTCGGTAATCCGGGCAATTTTAGGTTCAAAATCACATTTGAGCACAAAAATAAAGGGATCATCGGAGTGTGTATTCAAGGTAGCCTGTACAATGATCAACGCTCCGCCGCGTACCGCGCTCGTATCCAGATACATCCGCACCAGATCGTCGCAGGCATTTTTAAAATCCTCCTTATCCTCTGCTGCCCGCAGCCGGGCGAACATATTGAAATTCGGATTACTGCTCAGTTCATGCTCTGGTTCGACGATAAAGCGGCCAATTTTGGTCGGTGCCTGCTCTGTACTCGGATTTTTCTCGACCTTCCGCTTGCTAATGCGGGCAAATTCCCCGTCCAGAAATTTTTTAACATCGCTTTCGTCATAATCATAGTCATCCATCGTAGCATAATGCTTGTAGGACTTACCACCCTGTCCTTCTTTTCCGTCTACCTGAATTACAAAAAAAGATAAAAAGTCCACTTGAAAGTTCATTTGCGTTTCATACGCTCCTTTTCAGGCATGTACGCGTAATTATATCACTATGGATTTAAAACGTACATCGGATGCAAATCCTCATTGTTCAGATATACATTTTAGTTAACATAATATTTATTATGTAATATTTTTTTGTTCTTTGAAGAAGAATGGCTTGACTTCGGTGCTGACTGATCGTATAGTGTGGATATATCTGTAATCAAGGGAGAGATTTTGATGTCGGTGAACGTTCTTAACTAAGCAACTTCATATTCAGGGAAGACCATTCAGGCGCTTGTGCCCTCCGGGGACAGGTTAGTTTGTTATTGTGTTTTTACCCTGACATTAGTTAAGAACATGCGGATATCATAAATCGCCTCAGGGATTATTTTCTTCTAGGCCTTATTCCGTGCTGTGTTCAGCGCGGTTTTTTTGTTTTCAGATTTTGTAAACTTCCTTTATATACCTCCTATTCATAGCTAATTAGCTTACAAATTGGTTTACTCATGAATGATTTGGAGACGTATAAATTGGAGCTGCAAAAGCTGGATTATAGGCTTATTTGACGATAAATTCCCTCTTTCCTTCAGGGCGGAGAATGAACGATTTGTTCATTCTCCGCCCTTTTTTTATTTCACAGAGAAGGCTCTAAACCATCCTAAAATCACACACTAATGGAGAGATTTATTCATGAATGAAACCACAATGCAGCGTTTGGAATATGACCGGATCAAAACAAGAGTTTCCGAATGTGCTTTTTCTTACCTTGGTAAGCGCCATGCCGCTGCCATGCAACCCATTACAGATATCCGTACGATCAAGATCCGCCTTGACGAAGCAACGGAAGCCTTGCAGCTCATTCGCCACGGTGCAAGTGTTCCTATCCCCTCACTGGAAGGGATGGAACACATTTAATTCTCTCACCAGCCGTCACCGATCCATCATGCAGGAAAATATGATTAGTCAGCGCAGTGGCCGTTATGTGCTTCCAATCAAAAAAGAGTTCCGCAAACAGGTGAAAGGCAATGTGCTGGATGAGTCGGGCAGTGGTCAAACGGTTTATATCGAGCCTGCCGAGATCATAAGTCTGCAATTCGATCAGAGTGCGAACATGGCCGAAGAATCCAAAGAAGAAATGAAGGTGCTGGGAGACCTGACGGCACTCACTGAGTCATACAGCCGGGAGCTGAGCATCAACACAGAGACGGTAGGTATAATCGACTTTGTATTAGCAAAAGCCAAATATGCCAAGGCTATAGATGCTGTCCCTGTGGAGCTTAACCTCAACGGGATTATTGACATCCGAGGTGCACGTCACCCGTTGATGGCAAATTCCATGGTTCCACTTGATTTCTCCATCGGTGAAGGCTATTCCTCGCTCATCATTACTGGACCCAATACAGGTGGAAAAACGATGGCCCTCAAAAGTGTCGGCCTTAACTCTGATGGTACAATCCGGACTACTGGTACCTGTTTCAGAAGGCTCACGAATGGCTGTATTCGAGAACATCGAGGTGGATATCGGAGACGGACAAAGCATCGAGCATGCCTTGAGCACCTTTTCTGCACATATCCGCAACATGATCGGAATTTTGGAAACAACAGGAAACTCCACTCTGATCCTGATTGATGAAATGGCATCTGGAACCGATCCGGGCGAAGGCGTGGGTCTCTCAATCGCTCTGCTGGAAGAATTCCACCGCCGCCGGACAACCGTTGTGGCTACCACGCACTTTAGTGAGATTAAGCATTTTGCCGAAAATACGCCAGGATTCCAGAATGCTCGAATGGAGTTTGATACCGAAACGCTGCAACCATTATACCGTCTCCGAATTGGTGAAGCAGGAGAAAGCTATGCATACGCCATTGCCTTGAAGCTGGGGATGTGGAATCGTATTATCGAGCGTTCTCAGGCCATTTCTGCAAGCAGAGCATCTCGGAATACACAAGATTCGTTCGTTATCCCCCCCGCTCTTGATGATGAAAAGCCTGTTGCTGCAAGTAAAACTCCCTCCAAAAGAGCAGTTTCAGACCCTTCAGCGACGCCGTTTGCCCTTGGCGATAGTGTTTATGTAGGCTACCTGAATCGGACTGGAATTGTATATAAAACTGAGGATGAACGCGGGAATGTGAAGATTTTGATCTAAGGCCAAAAGCTGACCATGAACAAAAAGAGGCTCGTCCTTCACATAGCTGCTACTGAATTATATCCTGACGATTATGATCTGGATATTGTTTTAGAAACCAAGGGAAACCGCAAAAAACGGAAGCTTATGGGACGCAAGCATCTCCAAGGTCTGATCATTGAATCTCCTCCGGAAAATGAAATGTAGTCGCGCATGCATTTTCTCAATCGAAAATAAGCTTTTTTTGAATGTCAGTGAAACTTTGATCTGCAAGCGGACACTTTGAAAGAGTGATCCACTTGCAGATTCTACTTTTGTCATTTGAATGCATGAATAGGACTCATAAATCTTGTTATATTAACATAATATATATTATGTAATCCTGTTGATTTCAAAACGTCTGTAATGCAAAAAGGCGTGTCCAAAGTTAAAGGCACGCTCTATTGTTGGTGTTTTATTGGTTAGCATTACTCAATCCCGCACTCGTCGAAAAATAACTTTGGTCATCATTCAAGATGATACGATTGTTTGTAGTTGTATATAGCACCTAGCAGATTCGCTTCATTTCCTAATCGTAATTACCAGTAAAGGATTTTCAGATATGCCTCCCCCAATAACAAACTTTTCAGGGTCAAGAATTGATTGCAAATTAATGATTTGTGTTGCGATGTTTCTACAGTATTCTTGA
The DNA here is from genome assembly GCF_050467685.1 of Paenibacillus sp. NRS-1782. Taxonomy (NCBI): domain Bacteria; kingdom Bacillati; phylum Bacillota; class Bacilli; order Caryophanales; family Paenibacillaceae; genus Paenibacillus; species Paenibacillus sp. NRS-1782. The sequence continues at coordinate 162,946 of NZ_JBITPH010000009.1, read as the reverse complement.
AAAATCGTTTGGACGTGATAAAGAATACAATGTTCACAATATGGATGACACAAAGTCGTTGATGCGATTTCCAAGTCAGGGTGCAATTCTTTTTATTTAGTTAACATAATAATTTTTATGTAAACTAAACGTATTTATTTTCAAAATGAACCCATAGTATATACTTACAATCCCGTTATTGGTATCTGAATATCCAGCTTATCCATCGCTTTTTCTTTTTCCCGATCGGTGACATGCGTATATACAGTGGTCGTCTGGATGGAAGAGTGTCCTAGCAGTTCCTGCACAGTACGCAGATCTGCCCCCTTACGTAAAAGCATCGTTGCAAACGTATGCCGCAGCTTATGGCTGGAGTAGGCCACTCGACCTTGCGCACCTTTATCCTGCTGGAATCGCTCGAATGTTTCCGTAGCAATCTGCTGAATAGACCGCACCGCCAAACGGCGGCCTTTTTGCGACACAAACATCGCGTCCTCCTTCCCCCTCCAGGGGGTTAATCTTTCCTCCAATGCACGCTCCACAATATCACACACACCCTCTGGCACCGGAAGCGTTCGCCACTTGCGTCCTTTACCGAACACATCTAAGGTACGTCGTTCACGGCTGTAATCCGAGATATTTAAAGAATGAACCTCTCCCACCCGTAATCCCATATATACCATGAGCAGAAAAATAGCCATGTTGCGATTTGCATATTTGCCCTCCACTGCGAGCAAAAACGGCTGAATTTCCTTTTCATCCAAATAGACAGGCATACGATTCTTCTCGGTCTTTGCTTTTTTAATTCCAAATGCCGGATTCGTGCTGCACAATTCAAATTCCTGCAATGCTTTGTAAAAGCTGCTTACCGCCGCATGCTTTCGGTTCCGCGTACTATCTCCGGCCCCACTTTCCCGCGCTTTAGACAGATATGACATTACATGAATTTTCTTCACCTGATCAAGTGGCTTTTCACGCAGCGTACGTAAGAACTGCTTCACATCCCCCGTATAGTTTTTTTGCGTATGTATCGTATAACCTGCATCTTTCATCCAGATCAAAAAAGCTTCCAGCTCCTCAGCATACACTTCATCAATATCATCAATCATATCCGTCTCCATTTGCCATCCCCCTTTTTCATCCCGATTACCTCCGTTCCGATTCATCATCCCAATATACTGTAAAACGTCTATTTTCGCCTGCTTTTTATCGACAATTCAATCGACATCTTGTGCGTGAGGGCTAATGAAAGTCGATTTAAACCTAAACTGCGTATAATTTATATTATACGCTATTATTTTGGCCGCTTTTTAAGTATAAATAAAGCACTATAGCCTTGTCTACTGCCATTTTGACTGATTTTCTCCTTAGATACCGTTATCACCAGCATTAGGAAGCATATCTAAGAACCTATGGGGTGAGTAGCCGTCGGCGGGACATGGGTGATGTGAAAAGGAATTTTGCTGGCTCGCTCCATTTTCCCTTCATCTTTCAGCACGCTATACTTAAAGAAGTCGAAAGGAAAACTTATTTTCAGCTTATGTTCATTTCAAAAATGTAAGTTATTCATGACAAAGGGAGTGTTCATTTATTTATGAGTACCGAAATGCTGGAACGTCGAAGTGAAATTTTAAAACGGAACATCCATCAGTTGCTGGTTCAGGAAAATCAACACGGCGTGACGCGTCAAGAAAATTACACTTTGCACAAAATGATCAGAGAGCTTCATCAAACTTCTCACGCCTTAAATACTTCCCGTTGATATGAAAAATACGAATGTTTAAATGCAAAATAACCTTTAGCCCCACTTCCTTAGTGGTGTTGAAGGTTATTTTGTCGTGTATAGCTTTTAATGAATAAGTTATGATTTCTTCACGATGTCATCCCTTGGAGCGACTCAGCAGATATAGGAAGTATGGAGCACCAATGATCGCCACGATCAAACCTGTCGGGATTTCTTTCTGTAAAGGTAAGGATCGTGTAATTGTATCCGCCACAAGCACTAACAGTGCCCCAACCAATGCACAGGCCACTAACAGCATCTTATGCTTTGGCCCCACCAGTTTTCTCGCCAAATGCGGAGCAACTAAACCGACGAAGCCGATTCCACCGCTAACCGATACGCTAGAACTGGCCAATCCAACCGCAGCAGCGAGCAGAAGGATGCGTTCTTTTTCAATAGATGTACCTAACCCGGATGCCGTCTGATCTCCCAAATTAAGCACATTCATTACATTGGCCTTGTAGTATGCGAAAGGTAGCAGCACCACAAGCCAAGGTAACAGTGCCATTACAAATTTCCAGTTGGACCCCCATATACTTCCTGCCAACCAATTGGCAACAAACGTATAACTTTCAGGCGTAAGCTTGAGAGTCAAGATGATCATCGCAGCACTGATCCCCGCAGCTACACCAATTCCGCTTAACAGTAACCTTGTCGGAGAAATCCCTTCACCCTTTTTGTAAGAAAGAGCGTAGATCAAAATAGCAGCCGCTCCCGATCCAATCAGCGCAAGGGCAGGTAGTAAAAACAATGAATTCGTTGTTTGCATCGTTGGGAACAGTAATACAAACAGCATAACCATCAGCCCGGCCCCAGCATTAATCCCCAAGATGCCAGGGTCCGCCAAACCATTACGTGAAACTCCCTGCATGATACAGCCAGAAACCGCCAGACCTGCACCGATCAAAACGGAAATAACCATTCGTGGCAATCGGAATTCAAATAAGATTAATTCCTGCTGTGGAGTCCCTTGCCCAAATAAGGTTCTGAAAAGCTCCATTGGCGAAAGTCGAATGGTTCCTGTATTCGCACTAATGGTGAATGCAACAATGAGCAAAATGAGCAGAACGATAACAACGATCCAATCATGGATTTTTTTACGGTGATCTGCTTTGGCAATAGCTCCAGTCGTGATGTTATTCATCTTACAGTGCTCTCCTTTCTTTACGAGCTAGATAAAGGAAGAATGGCACCCCAATTAGGGCAATAAGCACGCCTACTGGTGTTTCCTCCGGTGCATTAATCATACGAGCCGCCAGATCGGCAAACACGATGAGTAAAGCCCCCATAATGGCCGAGCAAGGAATGATCCAGCGATAATCGACACCTACCAGCTTGCGGGTCATATGAGGAATAATCAGTCCTACAAAGCCGATAGATCCTACCAGCGACACTGCCGCCCCCGCCAGAATAAGTACCAAGATCATCCCAAGCACCTTTACAATGCCAGTGCGCTGACCGAGACTGAGCGCAATTTCATCCCCGAGGCTGAGCAACGTAATAGACCGTGACAGCATTAGAGCGCCGATAAAGGCTGCCACAACCCAAGGCAAGACAATCCCCAGTTGCACCCACTTGGTTCCGCTAAGTCCCCCTGCATACCAGAAGGCCAGATCCTGTCCGACATTAAAATACAAGCTGATCGCGTCACCCAAGGCAGACAGCAATGCCGTTACAGCTGCACCCGCCAATACAAGGCGTACTGGCGTAAGTCCACCCTTGGATATGGAGCTTGTACCATATACCATCACAACAGCTAAGGCCGCGCCAACAAAGGAGTACAGCATCAGTTGTAAAAAGGATGACCCGGGAAAAATAGCAAAGCAAATCGCCATCGCCAAACTGGCCCCCGAATTCAATCCAAGCAAACCCGAGTCAGCAAGCGGATTTCGGGTCATCCCCTGCATAATCGCCCCCGCCACAGCGAAGCAGACTCCGATCAACACACCACCCAAAATCCGTGGTAGCCTGATTTCCCAAATAATTTGATGATTTTGTATTTCAGGATTAAAATGAAAGACTGCATTCCATACCTCAAACAGCCTAATAGGAGCTGCACCAAAAGATAGGGATAAAGCGATACCGAACGCCAAAAGGGCTAGTCCGGCTGTTAAGATGAGTGAAGCCGCCCATGGCCGTGAGTGGAATGGAGGCGGCGGCTGGCTATGGTTACTCTGGGCGGGACTCTCCGATGATTCTGATAATTTCATGACTATTTTTCACCCTTACTTGTTGAATAGTATGTAGGCTATCACACAAACCTGTGCTCATGAAGGCATTTGATAATGAGAATTATTATCATGCAATCTTTACTATTGTAAATTAATGCGGCAATGGCTTCAATAGTAAATTTCGACGAACCCATGAAGCCCTGCAATTTTGTGAAAAATAAAGCCCTTTGGCATCAATACCAAAGGGCTGCCAGCAACACCGGAGTAACTACTTCTGTGAAGCCTTCTCTTTATTCCGTTGGACGAGCATGTCTGCGATTTCTTCTGCTTGTCCTACAATGGCAATCGGATCGAAGTACCAATATCGATCCTCCTGTAACTCAAAAACCTTGCCATTTCGGACGGCATCCAGTGACTTCCATATACTGTCCCCTGTATAACCGGCGGTATCCTTGTTAACCGTCAGAAAAATAAAAGAGCCGACATACTGATTAATCACTTCTTTAGATACCGATTTCCATTGAGTCTCACCTAATAATTCCTTTTGGACAAGAGGTGGAGGCGTCAAACCCAGTCCTCTGTATACCGCCTGTCCTCCTCTGCCAAAGTTATCGCCATATACATAATATTCCTTCGTTGAAGCCTCCATGACAGTGAAGGTATCCTCAGGTTGAATCATTCCCTTTAATTTGTCGCGTGCTGCCTGCATCCGCTGATCGTATTGCGCTAGCCACGCTTTAGCCTCCTGATCCTTACCAAGAAGCTCTCCAAAAGCAGTTAATTCCTCATGTACATCCTTATACGTACCATAAGGAATAGCGACAGTCGGTGCAATTTTACTGTATTTCTCATATTCAGTAGCATCTTTGGAACCAATCAAAATCAAATCCGGCTCCAGAGTAAGTACCTTTTCAAAGGACACGCTACCACGATCTCCAATGCTTGTAATGCCCTGTACCAGATCCTTGGAAAACGGATTGTCCAAATAATACTTCACACTCCCCACAGGTTTAATACCGAGAGCTAATAAATCATTCTGATACATATCTACTACGATCCGTTGAGGATGAGTTGGGATTGTAACATCACCATGAATCGTTTGGATTGTCTTTGTTGCAGTTGACTTCTGATTCGTAGAAGTTGGATTCTGCTTTCCGTCAGCCTGCCCCGTATCTCCTCCACAAGCGGTTAGAGCCAGGATGAATGACAGTAGCAGCATTGCAATCCACATTTTCTTTTTCAAAACATTCATTCCTCTCTCTGCTTACATGTCATACTATTTCATTTAGGTACCGTACTGAGCTTGATGCAGACGGCTATATGGACCTTTTACCGCCAGCAATTCTTCATGTCTACCTTGCTCGGCGATTCCCTGATCGGCAACCACGATAATGCGGTCGGCGTTTTTAATCGTTGCCAGACGATGCGCAATAACGAGCGTTGTGCGTCCTTGCGACAACTCTGTCAAAGCCTGCTGAATCGCAGCTTCTGTCTCTGTATCCAGTGCTGATGTTGCTTCATCCAAAATGAGAATAGGTGGATTTTTGAGGAACATCCGGGCAATAGACAAGCGTTGCTTTTGACCCCCGGACAGTTTCACGCCCCGTTCACCAATCATCGTATCCAACCCTTCCGGATATGTACGAACGAGGTCTTCAATCTGAGCCCGTCGGGCGGCATCCCAAATTTCTTCTTCCGAAGCACCTAGCTTGCCATATGCAATATTTTCACGAACCGTTCCATCGAACAGGAACACATCCTGCTGTACGATCCCAATCATGGAGCGCAACGATTCCAGGTTCATTTCACGGATATCCATACCATCAATGGTAATGCTGCCTTCCTCCACATCATAGAAGCGTGGCAACAAGCTGCAAAGCGTCGTTTTACCTGCTCCTGAAGGGCCGACTAGTGCTACAGTCTCTCCCGCATGGATGGATAGGTCCACTTTGCGCAATACTTTGTCTTTGTTTTCATAGCCAAATGTTACACCTGTAAATTGGATTTCTCCATTCAGATGGGTAACGGTCTTGGCCCCTGGCAGATCTTCTACATCCGATTCACTTTCCAATAAATCCAGGTATCGGCGGAAGCCGGCAATGCCTTTGGGATACGTTTCAATAACAGAGTTAATCTGCTTGATTGGTGCAAGAAATACGTTGGACAGCATCACAAACGCGATAAATTCCCCGTACGTCATTTGCCCTTCAATCACAAACCATGTACCGCACACGAGTACAAATAGCGAAACCAGTTTCATCAGAACAAAACTAATCGAAGAATTCCAAGCCATAATACGGTAAGCAATTAGCTTGGTTTTACGGAATCGTCCATTGTTCTCAGCAAAACGTTCCATTTCATGCTCTTCGTTCGAAAATGCTTGTACAACGCGGATACCACTGACATTATTTTCGATGCGTGCGTTGTAATCTGCGATATCCGAAAACATGCGATGGAAAGCAGCATTCATTTTACGGCTAAAATACAAGGACAAGTAAATCATAAGCGGCACAATAATGAACGTCAGCACTGCCAGCTTCCAGTTAATGCCTAGCATGATGCCGAAGGCCCCTCCCAGTGTCATCAACGCGATAAACAAATCTTCAGGTCCGTGGTGGGCGATTTCCCCGATATCCATCAGATCGTTGGTCATACGGGAGACGAGATGCCCTGTTTTGTTATTATCAAAAAAACGGAAGGATTGCTTTTGAATTCGATCAAACAGCTTTTTACGCATGTCCGATTCGATGTTAATCCCCAGCTTATGGCCCCAATAGGTAACCACGTAATTTAATCCGGCACTGACTACATAAATACCAAGCAGTCCTATACAAGCATATAAAATCCACTTCCAGTTCCCGCTAGGTAGCAAATCATCGACCACCCGGTTGACGGCAAGTGGAAAAGCCAACTCCAGCAGTGCAGCCAGCAAGGCGCAAGAGAAATCAATAATAAACAAAGTCCGGTAAGGACGGTAATATTCAAAAAAACGTTTTAACATATATGACTTCTCCTTTCTTATTTCAAGTGATTATTTAGGATCGACGGAAAGCATGTTAACCGCTTCATCCAGCGATTTGTCAATCGCAAGCGGTGAGTACGTAAACCACGGGTCAGCTTTGATGAAATATACTTTGTGGTTTTTAACCGCAGGAAGATTTCTCCACAGTGCGCTTTGCTCGATTTCCTTGAGGATTCCATCCTTGCTCTCTTCATCATAAACCAGCATAATAATTCGGTCCCCTGACAGTTCAGGCAGCTTTTCCATAGAGATGCTATCGTAAACGAAATTAAAGTTTGGGTCCTTCGCCAGCTTTTGGCGTATGTACTCAGGAGGATTCAATTCCAGTGAACGGTAAATGACATGTCCTACATTCCGCGCCCCATACACTCTTAGAACATCCTTTCCGTAAGTCATGTAAATCGTGACCGTTTCGCCTTTCTTAAATTTTCCAGCCAGCTTCTTCCGGCCTTCGGCAGCCTTTTGATCCAGATTAACAATCCACTGCTCAGCTTCCTTTTCCTTGTCCTTACCTAGCACGGCGGCAACATCCCGAAATTGCTTGAACACATCCCCTGCTCCAAAAGAAACGACTACGGTTGGAGCAATTTTCTCCAGCTGCTCCTTCACTTCGGGAGTGATATCTTCTGTTGTTATGATCAGGTCTGGCTGTAGCTCCAGCACCTTTTCTACATTCGTCGGGTTCCCAATATCTGCAATTCCGTCAATCTTACCCTTTAAATATTCGCCCTCCAACAAATGGGAAGCAGCACCTACCGGCTTAACTCCCAAGGCGAGTATGGCATCCAAATATTGCGTCGTAATAACCCGTTGCGGATTTACAGGGATATTGATCTTGTTGCCAGTGGCATCTGTATATTCACGCATGGCAACCGTTTGGGATTGCCCGGAAGAGTCGTTAATGCTTGTCTTTCCGTTGGTCTGACTGCGGGTATCTGTGTTTCCACAAGCACCCAGTATAAACGTTAGTAGAACCACGAGGCACAGCGTAATCCCCGATTTTACCCCGTTACTTTGTTGCAAGATGATGTCCTCCTTAAGTATATACACTAAAAAATGATAGTGATTCTCATTATCATACAATTGTTATTCTATCTTTTACCGCTACTTCTTACAACACTAAAATTAAAAACTTCCATATTATACGAAGCAAATGATTCCTGTCTCATAAAAAAACGGACTGATCGCATTCTCGCATCAGCCCGAAATCTTAAATATATGGGGGGTTACGCCCATTTTATTTCTTCTGATCCATCAGTTCCCCATTTGAGAGCCAAATCAATTTTGGTAACGCCTTCAGGAATGGGTAAGCCGGCATCGGCCACGACAATATAGTCCGTGTGGCCGAGATCCGACAGTACTTTGGATATATGACTGTTCAGGATTCCATGTTTTTTCATATTATAATTGTTCCTCCACTTCACGCCGCGTTGGCATACCACCCTGTGCCCCAAACTTGGTAACGGACAGCGATGCAGCACGATTGGCGAATTTCACACTATTTGCCAGCGATTTCCCCTCAGACAGCGCCACCGCAAATGCAGCGTTAAATGTATCCCCTGCACCTGTCGTATCCACGGCTTCTACTTTATAAGTAGGAACAACGACCTCCTGTTCTCCGTCGAAGAATCGTACACCGTTGCTGCCTTCCGTAACAAACAGCTTGTTCGGATATTGACGCAGAGCCTCTTGAAGGCTTTGGCCCTTGAACATAATAGCAGCTTCATGCTCATTGGGCGTAATGTATGTCGCGTTCTCAATCACATTTGCTTCCACCTCACGAGCCGGAGCAGGATTCAGCAGCAGCGGCACCTCATACTTGGCGCAAATTTTGCTCACGTATACGACCGTTTCCTCCGGTATTTCCTGTTGGATGAGCACCATATCCGAATTTCGGATCACATCGAGTGCTTCCTCTACATAGGCTGGAGTTATTTCATTATTCGCTGCTTTTACAACGACAATACTGTTATCACCTTCAGCCAGTACGATATGTGCTGTGCCACTTTCCATATGTGTAACCGGTTTCACATAGCCAACATGAACATGATTTTCTTCAAAGTTCCTTAAAATCTGTTGACCAAAATGATCATCCCCTACGCGTCCAATCATCGTAACTTCCGCTCCGAGACGGGCCGCAGCTACTGCCTGATTGGCTCCTTTCCCTCCGGGTACGGTTGTAAAGCTTTCACCCAGTACGGTTTCTCCTGCGCCGGGGCGCTTGGATGAAGTCACTACAAGATCCATAGAGCTGCTTCCAACAATCGTGATTTTAGCCATGATAATCCACCTTTCTGGTCGTTTCCCGTTCAATGAATTTGACGGGCAATTGTATGCTTGAATGGGTAAGTATGCTCGAATGAAGATTAGGTACGCTTGACTTCGTTACTTGTGACTGCTCAATCAGTTGAATCAGCAGACCTGCTGCTTCCCATCCCATTTCATAAGCGGGCTGCCGGATCGTTGACAATGGCGGGAATAACAAGCTGCTTAATGGTATATCATCAAACCCGATAATCTGAACATCATCCGGGATTATCTTTCCTAATCGATGTGCCTCGTGCATCACCGCTGTAGCCACAATATCGTTACTCGCAATGACTCCGTCTGTATCAGGATGCTTGTTGAACAGCTCTTTGGCCCACAGCTCGGCTTCCTTGAACGAAAAGGACGTCGTCTTGACGACATGATAAGTAATATTCGATTGCTGAAGCTCTTCAACCGCCCCGCGAAAACGATCCTGCGCCGGACGAATATGTGCCGGGCCCTGCATGACTGTAATTTGTTTGCTGCCACGGGCCACGATTTCCTGCGCTGCAAGTCGACCGCCATGAGCACCATCGGCGTATACGGAGGGGCTATCATTGGAAGTCCGATCGAGAAAAACGACAGGGATTTTCAGCTTGGCGTAGCAATCAGCATTGGGATCATTTGTAGATGAAATGACGCCAACGACATTATTTTGAATAAAGGTATCCATGTAATCCAGTTCTTTTTGCTGATCTTCATCACAATTACCAAAAATAATTCGAAAATCATTTTCCTGCATTCGATCCTCCACTCCACGAGCTAGCAAGGGAAAGTAAGGATTCGTAATATCCGGCAGAAGCAGGCCGATTAATTTGGATTTCTTTTTGTACAGAGAACGAGCCACTTCGTTGGGTTTGTAATTTAGTTGCTTAACAGCGGCCTCAACCTTGCGACGTGTATCCTCATGCACGTATCCGGTTTCATTAATAACTCTGGATACGGTCGCTACCGAAACGCCTGCAAAGCTGGCGACCTGTTTAATTGTTGTCATTGTGTAGTTTCAACTCCAATATGTAACCGGTTACAAATATAAAATATCACAGCATTTATTCTTTGACAAGTATTAAATATTTGCACGCAGCAGGCTTTGGCCTTATAATTCTAATGTAACTGATTGAGTTTCACCTTCGATAAGAAATCTAAACGTGAGCTTACTCACTTCCGGTTACTCGATAAAATACGTATACATGGAGGCTTTTCCTTATGAATATCGAAGTTTGGTCTGATTATATGTGTCCGTTCTGTTATATCGGCAAACGCCGTTTGGAACAAGTATTGCAGCAATTCCCGCACCACAATGAGGTGAAATTGACGTTTAAGAGCTTTGAGCTGAACCCGGACGCTGTAAAAGATAGTGGTAAAACGATCAATGAAGAGCTGTCGGCCAAGTATGGCGTCAGTCTGCAAGAGGCTCAGGCTATGAATGATCGTATGAACGAAAACGCACGCTCGGCGGGTCTGGAATACAATATTCATGCGATGGTGCCAACCAACTCGCTGGATGCCCACCGCTTAACGCTGTGGGCTCAAACACAAGGCAAAATGCTGGAGCTGAGCGAGCGCTTATTCCAGGCTGTGTTCATAGAAGGCAAGCATACAGGTGACCCTGAAGTGCTGGCGGCGTTGGCTGCCGAGGTTGGTCTGGATCGAGACGAAGCCGCTGCTGTGCTGGCCAGTGATCGCTATACGGATGAAGTTAGAGCCGATGAAGCCGAGGGTGCTGGGTTGGGTGTTCGTGGTGTGCCATTCTTTGTTTTTGATCGTAAATTTGCTGTTTCGGGTGCTCAACCGGACGAGGTATTCCATGATGCCCTGCAAAAAGCATGGGACCAACGCTCTCCGTTCACGATGGTAAGCGCAAGCTCCTCCGCAGACGATGCAGGTGGTGTATGCACAGACGACGGTTGTGAGCTTCCACGCCGCGAGAACTGATCGATGAGTGAACAGCGATTCACAGCTTCTTAACTAACCCTCCTAAAAAGCGTGCTAACATCCGATTCATTCTGATGCTGGCACGCTTTTTTAAAATATTTGTTACATCGATTTGATCATCCCGCCATCGACAAGAATGGTGCTGCCTGTCAAATAGGACGAGGCTTCAGATGCCAGAAAAGCAATCACTCTCCCGAACTCTTCCGGCTCCCCATATCTTCCCAACGGAATACCTTCTTCAGCTTGCTTGCGAACCTGATCCAATGTTTGCTGAGTCTTCTCGGCCCGATGCTCATCCAAGCTTCGCACACGATCGGTTGCAATTCTTCCCGGCGCTACGGTATGTACCAGGATATTGTAAGGAGCTAATTCCAGAGACAGTGTTTTCGCCAAGCCAGCGACACCCGTACGTAGTGTATTCGAGATAATAAGACCCGGAATCGGCTGCTTAACCGAGGAGGATGCAATATTTAAAATTCGGCCGCTTTGTTGTTTTTTCATATAAGGTAGAGCTTCACGAATTAACCGGATATGACTAAGCAAATTTTGCTCAAAGGCTTGCAGCCAAACTTCATCCGTAAAATCATCAAAGGTTCCCGCAGGAGGCCCGCCCGCATTGTTAACTAAAATATCGACGGTGCCGAACAAATCTGCTGTACGACGGATAGCTTTGGAAATATGTTCAGGTTTCGTTACATCGCAAACCACATATTCGACGCGCCCGCTGGCCGTTTGTTGGAGTTCAGCCTGTGTATGTTGAAGCTCCGCTTCGTCCCGTCCCGAAATCACGACATTCGCACCTTCACGCGCCAGCTCCCGTGCGCTTGCCTTGCCAAGTCCTTTGCTGGAGCCTGCAACAAAGGCAGCTTTTCCCGTTAATCCTAAATCCATCTATGCCACTCCCTTTTCTCTGTGTTCTCTATTTAATTGTACATATGAACAGCATGTAATGCGAGTAGCCCCTCTTGGGTTATATAAAATTTTATTATACGCCCAGCCTATTTCCACAGTATAATGGACGATGCACATGCATTTTTAAGAAATCGCACAATAGAAAGAAGATGAACCAGATATGTTCGGCACTATTCTTTTAGACGTAGTTTTACCTATTTTTGTACTCATCGGTTTTGGTTGTATCATGCAATATTATTTTCGACTGGATTTGTATACCTTAGCTAAGATCAATTTTTACTATATTACCCCTGCGGTTGTGTTTACCGGTCTTTATAACTCGGAAATTTCGTTAATGCTCATGGGGGAGGTTTCTCTTTTTTACGCCTTGTACATAGCCATTTTGTACGTCATCAGTACAACTGTTTCCAGATCTTTGAAGTATAGCCCTGGAATGCGGGGAGCTTTTACAAACAGTGTCATGCTTGATAATTCTGGAAATTACGGTCTGCCGATCAATCAGCTAGTATTCAAAGGTGATCCGCTGGCTACGTCCGTTCAAGCACTGATTATGACCTTTCAAAGCTTTGTCACGTTTACATACGGTACTTTTGTTGTACAAAACGGCAAGGCCGACAGTCGAAAAATTCTGATTAATTTTTTAAAAATGCCAGTTCCTTACGCCCTCGTGCTGGGCTTGCTGTTGAACCTGTTGCACAGTCCATTGCCCAATTTACTGGCAGAACCGTTGAATTATATCAGTCAGTCGATGGTTGCCGTTGCCCTGCTTACCTTGGGAGCGCAAATTGTGCAATATCCCTTTCGTCTGCGGCGTACAGCCGTGTATATTAGTATGGTGCTGCGTCTGATTGTTGGTCCTGCGGTCGGTTTTCTGATCGTACTCCTGCTGGGGCTTAAAGGGATTCCTGCTCAAGCCCTGCTGATTGCCTCTGGTATGCCTACCGGTGTTAATACAAGTATTCTGGCGGAAGAATATAAAAATGAACCCGATTTCGCAGCTCAAACGGTACTTCTTTCTACCATTGTGAATGTCATTACAATGACACTGTTGATTTCAGCATCCCGGTATCTTGTTTGATTGGATTGGATTATACAAGCCGAATAGTGCTTCCCATCGCCAACACTTTGCTTGTACAGCACTATTCCGCATACTCCGTTTTTAACGTTCATTTTTTCGTGTTCGACTTATATGGAACCGCTTTTGTCTGAGGACAAGAGCATTTTTTCTCAAAAAAAGAACATACGTTCGGGATGATTTGCCTTTTTCCTGATTAAAGTGGTATGTGTGTTTTGTGGAGATTGCGTGCGAGAAAGAATTGTTTATCTATTATGAATTTTTCATATAGTGAAATAATTATATTGGTGTGTTAATGAGAATCAACAATGCCAACACAAATAAAGCCAGCTCGCTCATCAGGAGTGGCTGGCTTTAGGATTATTCTTATGCTAAATGCTGCAAAGCAGTTAGCCATTTTAGCAATCGTCCTCTTTTCGCTCGGATTTCGCTTACCTTAACAGGGTTTACGGCTCTATCCCCCATTGCTTGCTTCCAGACAAATAAGCAGTTACCTTAGTGGAATCTTTTAAACTGGTTGCTGTGGCGTCAAAGGAATAATCATCGGTTTGGGTGTAATTGCTCCAGTCCGTTTTGGTTACCCTGGTTTGTAGCTCCACACTTTGACCGGGATCTAAAGAACCCGTCCCTGGCTTAAAGCCCATTTCCATATAAGAATCTGCTCCCGGTTTTGGATTGGACAGTGTTTTGAAGCTAGCGATCACATTCTCAGGACCAACACTTGACCAATCTGCGAAGAAATTTTGGGACTTCTCCCCATTTATAGTGTAATAATAACGCATCGTCACATCGGCAAGGGAAACCGATGAAGCTCCTGTATTCGTAATTTTAAACTTGGAGCTGATCGTATTGCTTGTTTCGGATACATTCCCATTGAAGGTCTGTACCTTGAGAACACCCTGTTCTGTTCCCGGCTCGCTTGGTGTATTTTCCTTTACTGTCACCGTAAACTGCACATCACTACCTGCATTAAAATGAAACATTAGCGCTGTATCTCCTTTAGGGAGTTTGGACAAATAACTATTGGAGAAGGTGACCGTTTCGCCATTGAGCGTATAATCTTCACCTTTATTCAGCACTACGCTACCCTGCTGGATAGCGTCTAACGTATTACCGTTCAGTGTAAGCTTGACGGAAATATTGGTATTTGTGTTATCTTGTCCATAGGTGGCAGTTGTCGGCGTAATGCTAGACTGACCCGCAGATGGTTGATCACCGCCCAATCGATCTGCTACCAGAATGCCGCGGCCATTCGTTCCCAGATAAGCACGTCCATAAACTCGGGGGTCACCGATAATGGTCGTCGCCCGTGCATATTGATGCTTGTCGTCATTAATACGTACCCAGTTTGCGCCATCATCGTCCGAACGGTAAAATCCGCGTGTACCGTCGATTTTACCAACGATGAATACAGCTGCATTGGTACGATTCGGTGCTGCTTTACCAAAGCCTACAAAGTCTGCCTCCTGCACATTAGCGAGTTTGGTGAACGTAACACCGGAATCCTTGGAATGCCACAAGCCGTATGGCCCTCCATCCTCAGAGCCCCCAGCGAACCACACATCCCCTTCTACTCCACGTACTGCATCAATATCGGCATTACCTACGGTTGGCAAGCCAGATACCGCCGAGGCTGTGAACGATACGCCTCCATTGGTGCTGACATATATTTTTCCGTCGGCGAATGCATAGTATTTGTTGGGATTCACCCGATCCGAGGCAATCTTCGCGTTCGCTGGAATACCTGTACTTGCGGTCCATGAGTTGCCGCCTGTTTTGGAGTAAAATACGCCTTTGTCCGATGTGCTCCAAAGCAAGCCATTACCATCTGCCGCAACAGCTACGCTTCCCCCTCCTGCTGTACCGGAAGGCTCACTGTTCGCTTTATGCCAGTTTGCTCCGCCATCATTGGAGAAGCCAATGGATTTGGCATTCGGATCTTTTTGGTAATCGGCTTTGCCTACC
This sequence comes from Paenibacillus sp. NRS-1782, assembly GCF_050467685.1. Classification (NCBI taxonomy): domain Bacteria; kingdom Bacillati; phylum Bacillota; class Bacilli; order Caryophanales; family Paenibacillaceae; genus Paenibacillus; species Paenibacillus sp. NRS-1782. The sequence goes on along the minus strand of NZ_JBITPH010000009.1, from coordinate 147,797 downwards.
CGCGCCATAAAAGCTGGATTCAGCTCGGCATAGTCGATGCTTTCACTGCTTGTAAAAGTGGGATTATCCAGCATTTTAGCTGGAGCCTTGAACAGATCGTCATGTCTGAAACCGGAGACATCCCCTACTGCACTCACCAAAGGTGCACCGGTTGGAGGGCTTACAAGATCCAAAATCGCCGTTTCCTCTACCCCCTTAGCGGCTACCGAAATGTCCAGCTTGCCGCCCTTGTCCCAATTCGTCACATTTTTGGAGCCGTAAATCGTAGCTCCTGTGCCGTATAACATATGGTCTGAATTAAATGGATCAATCTCCAGATCCCCGATCATCCAGCCCAGCTTGGGCGATATTTCCGGCGGAGCAGGGTTGGCATTAAAAGTCAGCCAAGGTGCAGCTGTTATATCCAAATTATATTTCAGCTTGCGAGTTGGATAACCATCGAATTCCCAAATGGGGCTCCAGGTTGACCCGCTGTCGATGCTGCGATAAATCGTTGCATCCGGCCACCAGGAATTCAGCGTAGCCACCATCAGAGTACCGGGCTTCTGCGCGTCTACTGTCAATCCACCATATCCAAAATAATTGTCCGTGCTGCTACTGGCAATAGGACTTATATTGGTCCATTGACCGCTGGCTGTATTCAATTTCCATACATCACCCTTTGTCCCGTCATATGGACCCGCCCCATCACTATAAGAGATATACAGGTTGCCGTCCGATGACAACACGCCATGATGCGGTAAATAGCCCGTTGGTTGTCCTGCTACAGCGGACCAGGTTGACCCGCCATCCGTACTGCGATAGACACTTTGGTTCTTATCAGCTACCCCTACATAAATCGTCTGGGTAGCTTTGCTGGCAGAGCCTGTCTTTTTGTCAAACGTAATCCAGGCCAAACCGACAATATCACTGGTGTACTCATTGGAAGGGTCCTGAACATACGTGCCCGGATTCGAGAAGCTGCTCACCTTGCTCCAGGTTACCCCGTAATCCGAGCTTTTCCATAGTCCATTACCGCTCCGTGCCCCGAAGAACAAAATATTGTTCTTATTGGGATCAATTGTCAGACGCTCGCCCATCGAGCGTCCTGGCATATTCCCTCCCACCTTAAAAGGAAGCTTCGTTGTCTGCCACGTATTGCCCCGGTCGGTCGACCGCATAATCTGCCCGTTTTGCTTGTCCCATGAATTGGTATACGTACCTGTAGCTATATATACACGATTCGGATCAACAGGATCGGTCGCCAACGCATCTACGCCATTTTTGTTCCAATCTTCCCAACCCACAGAATCCGTCAACGGAATCCAGCTCTCGTCAGCGGGATTCCAGCGATAAGCACCTCCGATATCCGTACGGGCATAGATCAGATTTTTTTCCTTCTCATTAAAAATGATACCTGGCACAAAACCGCCACCGCCACCCGTGACCACACTCTTCCAGGTGTACTCATCACTTGGAGGAGCAGCATGTGAGGGCGTTATCAACCCTGTCCAGGAAGCACCCGCTACCACAAGGGCCAAACATGCGATCCTAAACCTGCTTTTTACCTTAGTCAATGAATTCAACCTCCTTCTCTATTTTCATTTGAATATGCAAATATTTTTCATATCAAAGAAACCAGTCGATTCCAGATTCGTTCCTAATCATTGTCTTTCCAACAACCAACATAGTCTGATAAAAGCTTCTCTCGGTCTCACCTCCAGTCGTTATCCATGAAATACAACAGGAACCACATTTTATAAAGCGCTTACATTTGTCTCGCTCAATACATTCGTCATCCTTTTCTCATTTCCTTGTGTAAAAAATCAAGATTATGTTAATATCATTACTTGCTTCACAGCTTACAGTATGGGCTTGATCCTTCACCTGGACATTGATACTTTTTAAATACTTCTATTATGAATTTTTCATGTATTGAAATAATCAATTCATTTCTCATTCTTTAATATCTGTCAAAATACTTTGATATACGCCAAAAAACCGCGCTATGCGCGGTTCCATTTTACGTGAATGCTATCAATAAGCATTAAATATATCCTTTATTATTGCAACTATTCAAGCGCCAACACCAAAAATATGTGGCCTGACACAAGCAATGCACGCTCATCAAAATCAAAATGAGGAAGGTGTTGAGCATAATGTGTTCGTTCATCCTCATTACGCGCCCCCACATGAATGAAAGCTCCCGGCCGTCTCTCCAAGTAATAAGCAAAATCCTCTGCTCCATACAGCCTGCCGACAAATCGAATGATAACAACTTGATCACAGATCAATTATTGTACCTTTTTGTAAATTTCCTCCCGCTTAGCATCTCTATAGATGGATAGAAGACTTAAATTGAAAACGCAAAAAAGAGCCGACAGGAGGCTCTCCCCGACTCATTTTGTTACTAATTACAGTTTTGAATTTTTCAGGTATTGAAAAACTGACTTATACTCCCTCGTACTGGATGAGTCTGCTCCCTGTAGTCCCCATCCGTATAACTGCCAATCACCTTCCGCCAAAAGGACTGCGCTGCCCTGTTCGTGCTCATCTGCGTTACCTTCCAACGCCCGGCAAAACGTCCAAACAGCTCATGAGCCGCCCAAGTACCGACACCCTTATGCCGATAAGGACGAAGCACAAAGAACTCAGCCATGTAGTAGTCAGCCTCCCGATTGCTGGACATCTGGTCAACCAATGCGAAACCTACGGGAACGTCCTGCCTCCAGATTAGAAAAGGCAGCTTCTGTTCACCGCTTGTCCAGTATTGATACAAGTCCGGGTAAGCCGGGAAGGTGCCGTTTTCTGTAACATCAATTTGAAGATAGGCTGTAAAATCATATAAATAAAATTGCATGAGCTGCACAATAATGTCTTTCTGCGACTCCGGTGCACTTTTTATGGACAGCTTCAATTTCGACTGAATGTCATACCCCATATCTTCACCTCTCTTGACGGATCAGTTCGTTCTTTACTTCGATTTGCATCCCAATCTCACATTCCCTCCGGTGCTGTTCAAAATATGCTAAAATACATATATTATGACCGGACGAGGTGGAGCCCAATGAATATACAAAAGATCATCGACCGGCGCAAACTGGATGAAAAAATGCCGGGATTACCATGGTACGTGCAGCAATTTATGGATTACAAGCTACCCGACCTGTCCCCTTCCACATTGCTGGAATATGTGCGGGATTATGAAGCTTTTTTTACATGGCTTCGCTCAGAGGGCTTGTCTGCCGGAGAGACGAACGCCCAAGTTACACTGGAAGAATTGGAGACGCTCCATATGGATAGTATTACAGGCTATCGTTTGTTTCTATCGACTAAGCGTGAAGGCTCCAATTCCCGCATTACGATTTCACGTAAGCTTTCGTCCCTGCGTTCCCTCTTTCATTATTTGAGCCAGATCGCTGAGGATGAAAACTTTTATCCTTTGCTCAAACGCAACATTATGGCCAAGGTCGAAATCAAGCGCATACATAAACCCAAGGACACGGCCGCCAAGCTCAAAGGAAAAATACTAGAGGAGGAGGAGCTGCTTGAATTTATCGGCTATATTTATGAAGGCTATGGACAAGATTTGGCCGGTAACAAGCAGGCACTGTACTCCTATGAGCTGAACAAGGAACGGGACGCCTGTATTGCCAGTCTCATTCTGAACTCGGGCCTGCGCGTATCTGAAATCGTCAATCTGAATCTGGACGATCTGGATGTAAACAACAAATTACTATATGTGTACCGTAAAGGCCACAACGATGAGACCTTTAAAACGCCAGTATATTTCCGCGAGCAGTCCAAAGATGATCTGGCACTCTATTTATCCCTGCGGCATACCCGTTATCGCGCACCCAAAAAGGAAAAAGCGCTCTTCGTCGCACGTCCCAACGGCAGTACGGAAGGCAAACGGATGACCAAAAGAGCGATTCAGGCGATGATTATCAAGTATGCCAAACGGTTCGGCAAGCCTTACCTGACCGTTCACAAGCTCCGTCATTCCTTTGCCACCGACTACTATCTGCAAAACGATATTTACAAAACGAAGGAACAACTCGGTCATGCTTCCACAGAAACGACAGAAGTCTATGCCCATCTGACCGACAAGACCATGTCCCAAGCGATTGAACGGCGGGTGGAGACTCAAACCGACTCAGCCGATTGATGTCTCAGCCCTGCTCATCCCGGACTCCTTCTCTCTGATTCTGAATCTGTCCAAGTAACCAGAGGCCTGCCGGGCCGTTGGCATCGGCGGGAAATATCTGCATCGTTTGATCCGAAAAATGGCTCTGTGCCCAGCCCGTATGATCCTCCCAAACCGCTACTCCCTGTACATTGGTCAGCTCAGTAGTAAGCTGGGCATCCGATTGTTCCCGCACCATAACCAGCTTCGGATAATGCTCCTGCTTGAAGCCTTCCAGCAACACGCAGTCGTATGCCTGAAAATGCCGGATCAGTCCGGCAACAGGCCGACTATGCTCCTCTAAAATGGCTGTTCTTCCATCTGAAACAATGGCTACGCCTTCGGCTCCCGCTAGTCGGTGCTTGTACGTATCTGTTCCCTCATGATCCATCTCAAACTCATGTCCATCATGCTTGATCACAGCTACACGTAGTCCAGACTCCCGCAAATAAACAATCAATCCTCCGAGGAAGGTCGTTTTCCCCGTGTTTTTGAAGCCGACAACCTGACATACATACGGATTCGTCGTATTCACGTCACCTGACCGCCTTGAAGCACCAGCACACGCACCTCTTCCCCTGCACGCAAGCCTTCTGTTGTTGGAGGAACCACGATCAGACAGTCGGCGTCCTTAATCGTCACCATGACGCTGGATTCATCTACTCGCGCAGGAATTGCGTATACTTGCCCGCTGCATATTTCCAGGGAGCTGCGTACAAAACGGGTAAAATTATTCACCTTCGTATAATCTGCTCCCAACCGCGCCGTCCAGGTTTGCAGATACGGCTGTTCTGAAGACAGCATCATTTGGATGGTGGGCCGCACAAACAACTCACAACCTACAAAGCACGCACCGGGATTGCCAGAAAGCGCAAATAGTAGCTTGCCGTCAATCACCGCGGCTGTGGTCACACTACCCGGACGCATGGTGACCTTGTTGAACAGCATATCCACATCCTCCTGTCGTACCAGATCGCCCATAATATCAAAATCCCCCACCGATACTCCGCCACTCGTAACGACGATATCGTAGGCAGCTATCGCTTCACGCACAGAAGCACGGGCGAGAGCCAAATCATCATGAATGGCTTGCAGGATGAACGGCTCCCCCCCTCCCTCCCTGATTTGTGAAGCCAGCATATATGTATTGCTGTTCCGAATTTTCCCCGGCTGCAACGGCTCATCCACGGCAAGCAATTCCGAACCTGTGGAAAAAACAGCTACTCGTGGCTTCCTACAGACGGGTACCCGATGTACACCAAAGGTAGCCAGCACCGAGATGTGTCCTGCCCCCAGACAGGTTCCTTTACTAAGTAAAAGCTGACCTTCCTGAATCTCATGGCCGATTGTCGTCACATTTTTGCCGATTTCCATGCGCTTCTTCAAGCCGACATATACCTGTCCATCTTCCTCACGTAGCTGTGTCGCTTCCAACATAACAACCGTATCGGCCCCTTCAGGTAATTGTGCTCCTGTCATGATGCGGGTCGCCATTCCCGTCTCCACCCGCTTGTCCGATACGGTGCCGCATGGGATTTCACCAATCACGCGTAGCCAGATTTCCTGACCGGACGAACAGACTTCAGTGTCCGAACCAAGGATGGCGTATCCATCCATGCCTGAACGACGGAAGCTGGGATACGGGTGTGGTGCGGTCAAATCCATCGCCAAATAACGTCCATGCGCCTGCTCCAGTCCTACATCCTCCCGCTCTCCCTGTTTAACATGAGCAGCTATTCTGCTTTGCGCTTCTTCCACTTGAACCGCTTTGCGCTGAAATTTGTTCGAATTGAGTTGTGCCTGATTCATATCTTCACTCCCGTTCTTCTGAAAATGCCCTCTTTCTGTTATAACGCTAAAACCGTTATCTGGCAAATCCGAGCCATGTTTATTGAGTAGCGACAAGTCTCTATACGCAAAAAAAACAGCCCGGGATCACATTCCCGGACTGTTTTGCAGATTCTACGTTAAAAGTTTGCTTGTCATTACACACCTTAACCCCATCATCGTCGACTTCGTCGGCTGATTTTACCTGATCCGCTGCGTGTTTTAGGCTTACTATAAGATTTGCGCGGCGAATTAAAAATGCTGGAACCACCGCTGCTGCCCCGGTCACGCGAAATCGAGCCTCTACTCGGTGAACTACTGCTGGAGCCTCTGTCGAACAGACTTCCGCTGGAACCGACACTGGAATCAGACCCCGTACCCCTGCGGGTAACGGAACCCTTCCGCTCCACCGTAATAGGCGGGATGGCTTTCTTCTCCTGCACCGTAGGTGCACGGTACTGGCCTTGAGAAGGCCGATATACATCTCTGCTGGAATACCCCCGGTAAGAGCCTGATCCGCGCAACGAATCAAACAGAGCATCCAGTACGGTTGCCGTTAAGTATCCTTTTAGAAAGCTGGAGCTGTAATTTTGCTCGACATACTTCTTGCTGTCGATTTCAATTAATGTGTCTTCCTTCTTGGCTGGATCTTGCTGTAAATGATACCATTCATCGCTGTACACCAGAAACATCCGCTCATTGCTCTGCGGCGAGATTTGTTTCGGTTCACGTTGTTCTTTCAGTTCCTCCGCCACTTCTGGAACCGTCTTGCCTGCGGCCCGGTACACGTACGAGGTCGAGTTGCCGCTGCCACTGACCGATTCCAATGGGTACGTATCTTTCACATTTGGCGCACCGCAACCGCTTAGCACGGATACGAACAAGCTCAGCGCCACAATGACCTTTAATGCATACTGCCAGGTGCGTTTGCTCATGTGTCACCCTCTCCTAGCTTGCCCGAATAACCTTGACGTCTCCGGTAATTACTTCTTCTCCTTCATAAAGCATAAAGCGGCCGTCCTGCCACTCTACACGCAGCAGATGGTAATCATCCGACTGATACTGCCAAACATGCTGCTCTCCACCCTGTCGAAAAGGAGCACGGCCCATAACCGTAACATGCCCAAAATACTGCTCTTCCAAATGATATGTTGTATCATCCAGCTCCAGAATCGTTGGCACTTCCTCCGGGTTGTCCAGTCTGCCATCGATAGCCTGGTACAGTCCGAATTGCAGCGTTTCCCGTTCCTCAATGTGAAGGTAGCTGACTTGATTACCATCCTGAAGCGTCAGAACAACGGCATTCCGAGCGCGGTTATGTACTCGGCCCACCACTTCATATGTGACAAGCGACACTTCACAGATATCGCCGGGATTTAAATGAAGCATACTCTTTTCCGCTTTTGGCGGCTCTGGCTTGGTAAACAGATTCGAAATTCGTTTCCATACACCCATGATGATTCCCCCTGCCTTTCTTTAGCCTAGAAGCATGCCGCAATGATTAAAGCGCCGACCAGATGCAGCGTACCTGAAAACAGACCAAAGCCGATTTTTCCTTCCTGTGTGCCTTTATCCAGATCAAGCTGTGCCCAGTACCGAAGCAATAGACGTACGACAACTTCCAAAACAAACAGAATGACAAAGGCGATCACAGAATACACAAGCGCCTCCAGCAAATTGTTAGCTGTAGCAATGGAGCTTGACAAAATATACCCCTGTGCAAACAGCTTCATAATTAACCGGACTGTTACGGCCATATTACCGGCTTTCACTTCTGCAAAATCCTTATACTTCGTAAATAAAGAATCAATGTACATCAATACGAACAACAAAACGGCACCCGCGCCAGTCCATACAAGCATCGCTTTCATCGTTTCTAAAAAATGCATTTCATACCATCCTCCACATCATCTTGACCTTCATATATGTTGATTTACGCCTCCGGGCAGGGAAAAGCGAAGGAGAAAACGGTTCCCCTTCGCTCCTTAGCAGCCACACAGGCGGCCATGCTTATAACCTTATTTATTGTCGTATTGCTTCAACAAAGCGGCAAGCTCATCGTCCACGGCACTTTTCTTATCAAGCTCCTTGAATTCCTCATCCAGCGATTTTTCTTTAGAGGACATTTCGTTGCTTGCTTCAGCACGCGCCTCTGCTTGCAGCATTTTTTCTTCCATGCGCTTCAGCCCGGCAGTTGCCGTATCGGAGCTAAAACCGTTCATTGCTTTGTTAATTTCCGTTTGTGCTTTAGCTGCATTATAACGGGCAACCAGCGTTTCACGCTTGTTCTTCATTTCCGTCAGCTGTCTGCGCATTTCATCCAGCTTACCGCGCAGGTTATCGGCTGCCGCCTTGTTCTGCTCGTAGCCAGCCTTAAACTCGGTCATTTTTTGCTCAGCAGATTTCTTTTCTTCCAACGCGCGGCGAGCCAGATCCACATTTTGCGCTTTTGCTGCTGTATGGGCCTGCTCTTCACGTTTTTTTACCAGAGCAGCCTGCTCTTCGTACTGCTGTTTGAATCTCTTCTCAATGGCAATCTGAGCGGCTACCGCTTTCTCTGCATCCTCCAGATCCTCTTGCATATCACGAATGTATTGATCTGTCATTTTAACTGGATCTTCGGCTTTGTCAATAATGGAGTTGATATTGGACATGGTAAGATCTCTTAAACGTTTGAAAATAGACATGTGAAGTTCCTCCTAGTGTTGAATGCTTAAATTTTAAGCTCTGTACACATGTTTACGCAAGCTTTGCAAATAGAGTTTCAAAAATATTATCGGACAAAGTGCATTCTAAAAAATAAAGTGCATTCTAAAAACCGCGCAAGTAAGGCTCCGGGATATCCGCCTGTACTTTCAGCTCCCGCGACGCATGCAGCGCCCAATACGGATCGCGCAGCATGGCGCGTCCTATCGCTACCAGATCAGCTTCTTTTTGCTGAATCACCCGCCGGGCATCCTCATAATCGTCCAGTAGACCGACAGCGATTACAGGCACATTAAGCTTTTCACGTATATCACGTGCCAAATCCACCTGATATCCCGCACGCGCAGATGGACCGCCATTGGAACCAATCGGCCCCTCGCCACCAGAGGAGATGTGAAAAATATCCACACCTGCATCACGATATCGTTCCCCTATGCCCGCTATGTATTCCACATTATATCCGTTTTCTACATACTCTTTGGCGGATATCCGCATCAACACAGGCATATCAGACGGAAGCACCTCTTTAACAGCCTGAATCACTTCAACACCGAACAGCGATAAATCCTGTCCATACTCATCTTCTCTTGTGTTCGTTAAAGGGGAATGAAATTGATGAATTAGATAACCATGAGCGCCATGAATTTCTACTGTATCAAACCCGGCTTCCACCGCGCGGCGCGCGCCTTCCTTATAAGCCTGAACCAGCTCCCTGGCTTCGGCTGTCGTCAAAGCATGCGGCTCCTTGAAACGTTCGCTAAAAGCTATCGAGGACGGTGCAACAGGCAAGTCGGCATCTTCAGCCTTTCGTCCGGCATGACCTAATTGAATTCCGATTTTGGCACCGTACTTGTGGACTTCCTCCACTATTTTACGGTATGCAGGAATATGCTCGTCACTCCAAATACCCAGATCATGATCTGTAATGCGTCCATCCGGGTGGACCGCTGTCATTTCCACAATAATCAGCCCGGTGCCACCTACTGCCCGGCTAACGTAATGGACATGATGCCAATCATTTGGCTTTCCATCTTTGGCCTCCACACTGTATTGGCACATGGGGGGCATTACAATTCGATTTTTTAAAGAGAGTCCCTTTAATTGATAAGGAGTAAACAAGTCGGTCACTTTGATCCATCCTTCCTTTAATTCCATCTCTGTACAATATGAATTGCAACCCCATTATACACCAGTAATCACTGGATACCGAATCCATTTAAAGGCTAAAAGCTGCGAAAATACTGCTGTTTTCGGTCAGGTTTAATAGAATATGTTCGTTTAGCTTCGTGATCTGCACTTACATCCGTATTGTGCTGCATTTCCACTCAACCATTCAATAGTCTAACCTGTTCAGCAGCATAATTTCAACATGTCAGGTACATAATAAATGAAAGCAACAGAAGGAACCACTGCACGGAAAGGGGGATACATATGCCGTACAGGGGAATATTGCCAATCATGTCACTGTTACTAGCATTTTCGAGTTTTCCCGTTCACGCGGATGCGCCTCCCGATATCGGAACGACTCATTCCAAGGAAGCGACTGTTGTTTCTTCAGCACATAAGAGCAGAGAACGAGCCACTCCCACATTAGCCATGCTTCGAAAAAAACATGCGGATATTTTCAAAATGTGCGGCCCGCACACTCAGCAAATTGCCCTGACTTTTGATGACGTGCCCGATTCCCGGTATACGCCGCAGGTTCTGGACATTTTGCATGCGAATGGGATCAAAGCCACCTTCTTTATTGTCGGTCACCGTGCGGAAAAACACCCGGGCATGATTCGCCGTATCGTACGTGAAGGCCATGCCTTAGGCAACCATTCCTATACCCATCCGGATTTTAGGAAGGCTTCACCGGAACGCTTTCGCAACCAGATTAAGAAAACAGAACATATTTTGGAGGCCACTGTAGGCTTTCGACCCAAGCTGATCCGCCCGCCCTATGGTGAAATTACGGAGCCTCAGATCCGATGGGCGCGTCGTCACGGCTACATGATTGTCAATTGGAACGTAGACTCCCTCGATTGGAAGGGACTCAGTAAAACACAAATTCAGCGTAATGTGATCCCGGCTACTGGACCAGGCTCTATCATTTTAATGCACGCAGGTGGAGGTCAAAGCTCCAATCTGAAAGGCACTGTTCAATCCCTGCCGGGTCTCATTCAGTCGCTGAAAGCCAAGGGCTACAAATTTGTCACGGTTCCCCGGCTACTTCACACCTCGGAGCGGAAATAACAGTAAAGGGCTGTCTTGTCAGCAGATGCATTCTGCGGTCAAGACAGCCCTTTACTAATCGACAAGACCCATATATGATCTGAACCTGCGATTACGTTATTTGATTATAGTTTACATAATATATATTATGTTCACTTAATTCATTTGCTTACATAGTCTATTTATCAATGACATACAGCTTCACATTCTGAAAACCAAAGTCACTCACAAAAGATGGGCTGCCTGGAATGAAAATATCAATCCGTTTACCCGTGATGGCGCTGCCCTTATCACGTGCTACTGCTACAAAAGATTGATCCGGCAGCCCCGGGTGGGAATAGCCTGTAACCAACACTTTCGTACCCAACGGAATTACGTTGGGGTCTACCGCAATCGTACCGAGCTTAAGCGGATTTCCGAAATAGTCCACCGCTCCCCATTTTCCATTTTCACTGGCTGCTGCGGAATACGCTGTGGCCTTCACGTCAACTACTTTTCTGTAGTTGAATGTTTTGCCCCATGCTTCAACCTGTTGACCGTCACCTGCTGGCGCTTTCTCGGAAAGAAGCTGAGGCTTCGAATCCGAAGCGGCCTTTAACTTGTTCTCGTCCGGCACCTTAATTTGCATTCCTGCATATATATTGCTGGCGGCAACATCCGGGTTCTCCTTTTGCAGATCTTCTACAAATACCCCGTAACGTTGAGCAAGTAAAAAGAAGGTGTCACCTTCCTTGGCCGTATGAAGCGAAGCAGCGTCGGCTACCCCGGCTGTCTGCGCCAATCCTGCAATGGCTACTGCCAGCACCGCAAATTTCATTGTTTTTCCAATACGTTTCAGATGTTTCAAAAGATATGTACCTCCTCTGTTATGCCTGCGAAGTTAGCTGTCGGATTCGGACTCAGGAGAAGCCCTATGCTTAATGCAATTCACCCCTAGGCAACCTTCCATCCATTCGTATGAAGACGGATCAGAAGTTACTGCCGTTGTTACGTCCCCCGCACTTCCCATGGTTTTGGGTCCCGCATTCAGCGTCTGTCGTAGCTGTCTGCTGCCCCGGTAAGTTTTGGCTCACTGCATAATATCACAATTTTGTAACCTTATCTGCATGAAAATGTTGGGAACCTTGAACATCATACTACATGTGTTACAATTTTGTCATCATGAAATCGAAATTAGTTACAAAAATATGAACGAGGATGACAAAAAAAAGAAAAAGCCCCCCGTCAAACTTCCAACGCGGAGAGCTTTCTTCATAGCCTTTACAAGCTCATTTCTTACAAAACCTTGGCAAGAAAATCCCGGGTACGATCATGGCTTGGAGTACCAAAAACCTGCTCCGGTGTACCTTGCTCCACAATTTGACCGTTATCCATAAAGATAATGCGGTCTCCTACCTCGCGGGCAAAGCCCATTTCATGGGTCACGATGACCATCGTCATGCCACCCTCAGCCAGTTTCTTCATCACGTCCAGCACCTCCCCGACCATTTCAGGGTCCAAAGCCGAAGTCGGCTCATCGAAGAGCATTACATGCGGCTGCATCGCCAAGGCGCGTGCAATCGCAATCCGCTGCTTCTGTCCACCGGATAACTGATTTGGATAGGTGGCCTTTTTGTCTTCAAGTCCAACGGTGCGCAGCAGCTCCAGCGCAATTTTCTCAGCTTCCTTCACAGACTGGCCCCTAACCTGAGTTGGCGCAAGCGTCAGATTTTGCAGCACCGTTTTGTGCGGGAACAGGTTGAAATGCTGGAACACCATCCCCATTTTTTCACGAGTCGCATTAATGTTATGACCACGAGCTGTGATCGGCTCGCCCTCAAACAAAATCTCCCCGTCGGTCGGCTGCTCCAGCAGATTCATACAACGTAAAAATGTACTTTTCCCCGAACCACTCGGGCCAATGACGACAACAACCTCGCCTTTGGCAATATCTATATCAATGCCTTTTAAAATTTCACTTTTGCCGAACGATTTACGCAGTTGTTTAACGGTGATCACTGGCTCTCAACTTCCTTTCCCATAAACCCAACAGCTTCGACAAGCTGAATGTCATTACAAAATAAATAGCAGCCGCGATGACGAACGGACTTAATCCTTCGTAGGTGATGTTCTTAATGACTTGGGCCTGATACATAATATCCACGATACCGATGGTAGAAATGATGGAGGACTCTTTAATAATCGTAATAAACTCATTGCCGATCGCAGGCAGTACAGACTTGAACGCTTGCGGTAAAATGACGTGACGCATAGCTTTGCCTCGTCCCATACCGAGTGAACGAGCTGCTTCCATCTGACCACGGTCCACTGCCTGGATACCTGCACGGAAAATTTCAGCCAGATAAGCCGAGCTATTCAGAGATAACGTAATAATACCGGACTGAAGTGGCGTAAAATTGACGCCCAGCGTCAAAGCAACCCCATAATGGATGATCATAAGCTGTACCAGCATAGGTGTACCACGTAGTACCTCTACGTAGGCCGTACCCAACCATTCAATGATACGTACACCACTCATCCGCAGCAGAGAGATGATCAGACCAATGATAAATCCGAACAGTACCCCGAGCGCAGACAGCAACAACGTGTAGCCGATACCCGTAACGTAAAAGCTGCGATATTTCCAAAATATATCCACGATGTTATTGGATGAAACCTGTCGATCCGCATTGAGCGCACTCGCTTCTGTGGAAAACTTTTCAATAGAACCGTCTGCTTTCAGGCGAGTCAACGTTTTATTTACAGAGGCCAGCAGTTCAGCATTTCCTTTACGAATACCTACAGCGGTTTCTGCTCCCTCATCCTCTGGCACCGCCTTGGCGAGCGTTACCGTACCGTCCAACGTATATCCTTTAGCAACTGTATCCTCAATCACGACAGCGTTAATACGCTGTGTCCGAAGCTGGAGTACCAGGTCGGAGATTTTATCCAGCGAAGTTACAGAGGAATTGGGCACTTTTTGAGCAATCTCTTCCTGAATACTGCCCTTTTGTGCCCCGATCTTCTCGCCTTTCAAAGCAGCCATCATCGGATATTTGTCCTTATCCTCCGGACGTACCATAATGACTTGCTTGGAGTGGTAGTATACATCCGAAAAATCAATGCTCTTTCTGCGTTCATCCGTTGGTGTCATACCAGACAGTACCAGGTCTACACGACCGCTTTGCAGGGCAGGCAGCAACGAGTCAAAGCTCATGTCCTCAATGACCAGCTCTGCACCCAGATCCTTGGCAATTTCATTGGCGATATCAACGTCAAATCCTACAATGGTATCCTTGCCGTTAATGTCTTTATGAAACTCATAAGGCGGAAAATCGGCACTCATGCCGAGTACAAGTTTTGACTGTGTCTTCGCTTCCGTCCCGTATGCAGTAAGCATCGGAAGACCAGCCAACAGCAAGATAACCGCCGTCAGAATAAGGGCGGTAAAACGATATGCCTTTTTCAATCTTTTTTTCTCTCCTTAAATTCTTTATAATAAATAAGATTGTGTCATTATAAATGAATATGCATGATTATGCAATGAATGTTATAGTACAAATTCAGCACTCTAGCTTAGTACCTACATTACAGCATATATAAAGGAGTTTTTAGCATGGATTTTAAACAGACGATCCAACGTACCATTGAGCAGCATGCCCAAAGTTTTAAGGATATTTCTATATATATTGGCGCAAACCCAGAGCTGGGGAATGAGGAGTTTTTGGCGGCTGCTCGTCTAAAAGAGGAATTGGCTTTTCACGGATTTGAAGTGCAGGCTCTTGTTCTAGGTATCGAAACGGCTTTTATTGCGACTTATAAAGCCGCAAAACCCGGTCCGGTCATCGCTTTTCTAGCAGAATATGACGCCCTGAAAGGTCTGGGACACGCATGCGGACACCATCTGATCTGTATGATGAGTACAGGAGCGGCTGTTGGCCTCAAATCGGTCATTGACGAGATCGGTGGAGAAGTACGAGTATACGGCACACCTGCCGAGGAAACACGCGGTGCCAAGGTCCCCATGGCGGCTGCCGGGTTGTTTGATGATTGTGATATAGCACTCATGACGCATCCTTACGACGGTTATGAAAAATCGGGTAAATCGCTGGCGATTGATGCCGTACAATTCGAATTCTTTGGGCAATCCGCTCACGCGGCGGCCAGTCCCCACGAAGGTATTAACGCGTTGGACGCGGTGATTCAAACGTTCAACGGCATTAATGCGTTCCGCCAGCAGGTGAAGAGTACGGTACGTATTCACGGCATCATTAATCAAGGAGGCCAGGCAGCAAACATCATTCCTGATTATGCCTCTGCCCAATTTTATGTACGGGCTGCTACACGGCATGAACTGAATTCATTGACTCGCCGCGTCATTCAAATTGCCGAAGGAGCGGCCCTACAAGCCGGGTGTCGTCTGAAAACCTCGAATTATGAGACATCTTATGATGAAATGGTGACCAACCGTGCGCTCTCCGATGCCTTTACCGCAAATTTGGTGCTGACAGGCATTCCGCAGGAGGACATCACAGAGGGCGAAGATCACGGCTCCATGGATATTGGAAATGTGTCGCTGCACTGTCCCGCCATTCATCCGTACATTCAAGTTATTGACGAGAAGCACGCCTTGCATACACCTGAATTCCGCGATTTGGCGATGCAGGACCGGGCGCTGGAAGGAATGTTGCTAGCCGCCAGAACCTTGGCCTGGACCGCATGTGATGTAATCACGAATCCTGAGTTACTGACACAGATTAAGGAAGAATTCTCTCTGCTGAAAAGAAAAATTTAAAATTTTAATTTCGCCAAATTTTTAATTTCGTCTTCCGTCTTCTCTCCAGAAAGGAGCAGTCATTATGAATCATATGAGCAGCTTTTGGGCGTTGTTTATTGTGGTCGACATCATTATTTTGTGGTTCTTTTTTCGAGCATTATACCGAAGGAACAGGGAAAATCGAAAGACACGCCGCCGTAATGCTTTTTTTCTCCGCTCCCCGTCCCCTTCTTCCCTTGAACAGGGGCGGTATAAGGAAATTATAGAGCTCGTGCAGCTTCTGGAACAATCTATTCCAGCCTCCTACGCTCATAGTGTAAGGCGGCGTGTAATGGATACCCATCCTCACCTGACGGAACAGGAATACGATTGGCGCTGGAATGAGCTCAAACGCTATTTTATGCTATGTGCGATTATGAATCGAGTGCCCATGTTCAGTCCAGATGTGGATGAACTGTGGCACGAAATGCTGATGTTTACGCGGGAATACCAGCATTTCTCGGAAGCCTTCTTTGGTCGTATGCTGCACCACGCCCCTCACGCTGGCTCACAGCCGATGCCAGATGAACGGGCATGGTTTGACTGGCTGTATGCGGAATGCTTTGGCTGGAACCACTATAGTGCAAGCTTATGGGGGACTTTTTTCAATCATCCATTACCGAATAACGAGCTTGCACACTATTACAAGCTGACAGCTTCCGGGCAGCCAGCAGGCGATCGTTGGAATATGCAGGAGAGCATAGGCATCTCTCAGCAGGCACAGCAAGCGGTTCAGAGGATCATGAACCATCTGCGTAATCGGGTGAATGAAGCAGTGGATGATCCAGATGGCAAGCGGCTGCTGAAGGTCAACTATTTACAAATAGATGATCTGCTGCTGGCCGTCGTATGGTATTCCTGGTATCAACCCCATCAGTTTGCCTTGCAGATGCATCCTGATGCTACAGGAAGTGCCGCATTAGCAAGCTCGTCAGGCTGTAGTTCAGCAAGTGGCTGCTCGAATTGGGATACGCACCACTCGAACCATCACTCTTGCCACGGAAGCTCCCATGATGGAGGCTCATCTCACCACGATTCGGGTGATTCCGGCGGTAGCCATTCCTCGTGCAGCAGTAGCTCCTCATGCGGAAGCAGCTGTGGTGGAGGCGGAGGCGACTGATCGCAGCAAAAAAGGGCATTCCTCAGCCACTATTGGCTTCTGTGGGATGCCCTTTTTCCATTGTACTATGCCAATTCTGCCTTGTTCAGACACTCCTGCCCGGTCGACTTAGTTCATTCGTTCCCTGTCAGTGAACGGTAAATATCCAGATACGCTCCAGCCGACACATCCCAGCTGTACTCTCCTGCAAAAGCAGTGTGTGTAAGCTTGGACCAATGCTCAGGCTGGCGATAAAAATCAGCCGTACGACGAATCGTATGCAGCATATCATGAGCATTGTAATTTTTGAAGCTAAAGCCGTTCCCTTCGCCTGTGGACTCATTGTAAGCATGTACGGTATCATTCAGACCACCCGTTTCTCGCACAATCGGGATGCTTCCATAACGAAGCGCCAGCAGCTGGCTAATCCCGCAAGGCTCAAACCTCGACGGCATAAGGTACATATCGCTTGCAGCATAAATTTTACGGGACAAAGGCTCACTAAAAGCGAGCTGCACCGACATTTTCAAGGGATAACGTCCAGCCGCTTCCCGGAACCAATGCTCAAAGGCTGGATCTCCCGTACCCAGCACAACAAACTGAATATCATCATCATACATGATTTCATCAAGCACCCTGGTTACCAGGTTCAGTCCCTTCATATCCACAAGTCGGGTTACCATCGCAATTAAAGGCACATCCGGTCGTACCGGCAGACCCAGTTCCTTTTGCAGACCGATCTTGTTTTTCTTTTTCTTGACCAGACTGGTGCGGTACTTCGTATAAATACGGTTGTCCGTAGCAGGATTGTAGCTTTTGGTATCAATTCCGTTCACAATACCCGACAAACGCCCCTGCTCTCCCAGCTTACGCAGCAGCCCTTCCAGCCCATATCCGTAAAATTCCGTCTGTATCTCCTCTGCATAGGTAGGACTTACAGTGGTGACATGATCCGAGTAGGTCAGCCCACCCTTCATAAAATTCAGTCTGCCATGATATTCCACACCCTCAGGGGTAAAATAGCTCCCGTCCAGATTCAATAGTTCCGTTAAGACCTCATATGGAAAATCCCCCTGATACAACAGGTTATGTATCGTAAACACGGTGCGAATATCACTGTAAAAGGGCAAATGACGGTAATTGGCATTCAATAGCAACGGCGCCATCGCGGTATGCCAGTCATGACAATGCAAAATATCAGGCTGAAAATTCAAATCAGGCAGTACTTCCAAGATCGCCCGGTTGAAAAAGGAAAAACGCTCGCCATCATCCATATAGCCGTAAATTCCGTCACGACCAAAGTAATATTCATTATCTATAAAATAAACCTTGATCCCGTCCAACATCAGTTCCTCTACTCCACAATACTGATCACGCCAGCCTACGGCGACATGCTTGACTGTTACCGGACGCAGAGACTCCTTATAAGGATCGGGGATCCCCGCATATTTAGGCAAGATGATCCGGACATCGCACCCCGCCTGACGAAGTGCCTTTGGCAGTGCACCAATGACATCAGCCAGCCCGCCTGTTTTAATAAATGGATGTGCTTCTGCTGCCGCAAATAAAATGTTCATATGTGCTTCCTCCTAATGACCTCAACCCTATTTTAAACCAGTTGTAACATGGATTAATCTGCTTTTTTAGCCCTTCGGGGCGCTTTCTTCAGTATAACGACACTCAGCGGCGGAATGGTCAGCTCCAAGCTGTGGAGTTGTCCGTGGCAAGGGATCTTGGCTGTGCTCAACACTTCGGTGTTCAACTGGCCACTACCGCTAAAGTCCGAATGATCGCTGTTCAGCAGTTCAATATAGCTCCCCGCCTTTTCCAGACCAATTCGGTAGTTATCTCTTGACACGGGCTGAAAGTTAATAAGCACGACCAGTGTATCTCCCGGCTTTTTCCCTTTACGCAAATACGTAATTACGCTCTGCCCACGGTCCTCCGCCTCAATCCACTGATAGCCATCCCACGAATGATCCAGCTCCCATAATGCTTTTTCCTGTATATACAAATGATTCAGCGCTTTCGTAAAAGCGTGCAGCGAACGGTGACTGTCATAATCCAGCAGAAACCAGTCAAGCTGCTCCTCATCCTTCCATTCAATGAATTGGCCGAATTCCCCACCCATAAATAACAGCTTTTTGCCCGGTGAGGTGATTTGGTAACCGAGAAGCGCTCGAAGCCCGGCAAATTTTTGCTCATAGCTACCCGGCATTTTATCAAGCAGCGACTTTTTACCATGAACGACCTCATCATGTGACAACGGCAGTGTAAAATTCTCGCTGTATGCATAGGCTATGGGGAACGTCAGCAAATTATGGCGCTCAGGCCTCTGATCGAAAACCGTTTCAATATAATCAAGCGTATCGTTCATCCAGCCCATATTCCATTTGTAATTAAAGCCGAGTCCTCCATCGCTTACCAGGGAGGTAACCATCGGCCAGGCACTGGACTCCTCTGCCATCATCAGCGCATACGGATAATAGCGGAAGACTGTTTCATTCAATTGTTGAAGGAAGGCAATAGCCTCCTCATTTTCAATGCCTCCCTTGGAATTAAAACAATATTGACCGTCCTGCTTTTCAAAATCCAGCCGCAACATACTCGTCACAGCATCTACGCGCAGACCGTCAATGTGGTACACATCCATCCAGAACAGTGCATTGGATATCAGGAAAGAACGCACCTCCGGCTTGCTGTAATCGAACGTCAGTGTCCCCCAACCAGGCTTTTCTGCAATCAGCGGGTCCGCGTATTCGAACAGCGGCGATCCATCAAACAGTCTCAAACCATGAGCATCCTTGGCAAAATGAGCCGGAACCCAATCCATAAGCACCCCGATGCCTGCCTGATGACAACGATCCACCAAATACATAAAATCATGCGGTTCCCCATAACGGCTTGTCAGTGCAAAATATCCGGTGAGCTGGTATCCCCAGGAAAGATCATACGGATGCTCACTGAGTGGCATAAGCTCAATATGCGTGTAACCCATTTCCGTTACATAGGGTACAAGAAGCTCAGCCATTTCCCTGTATGTATAAAATGTACCGTCTTCTTTTTGTTTCCAGGTGCCCAAATGCAGCTCATATATATGAAGGGGCTTTCCATAAGGCTCTCTTCGTTTACGCCGCCAAGCCGCGTCGTTCCAAACGTAGCCCTCCAGTGAAGCGACCACGGAAGCCGTTGCCGGTCTTAATTCTGCGCGTACCGCATAAGGGTCTGCTTTTAGAAAACGTTCACCATTTGCACCCGTAATATCATATTTGTAAAAAGTTCCTTGGGATATACCTGAAAAAAAACGACTCCAAAAGCCAGATTCGGGAACTCTATATAAGGAATCCTGTTCCCCATTCCAGTTGTTACGATCTGTAGCAAGCCCGACATGGAGAGCATGAGGAGCCCAGACCGTAAAACGGACGCCCTGTTCTCCGTTCTCCACAGTAAGGCGGGAACCCAAAGATCGGTAGCTGTGATAA
This sequence comes from Paenibacillus sp. NRS-1782, assembly GCF_050467685.1. NCBI lineage: Bacteria > Bacillati > Bacillota > Bacilli > Caryophanales > Paenibacillaceae > Paenibacillus > Paenibacillus sp. NRS-1782. Next base: position 127,506 of record NZ_JBITPH010000009.1, on the reverse strand, counting down.
AGTGTTCCTTCGTGAAACAAATAAATATCTTCCGGCGATACAGCCTGTTGCGGGAGAGTTTGGTCTGTCATCACGTCACCACCCTTATATGTTTGTTAGAACAAAATGTATGATTCGGAAATACATTTGCTTTCCAGTCAAAGCTGACTTGGGTTATTACCCCATTCTAGCCACAATGAACAGAAAAATGACTATGAAAAAAATAAACCTTAAATTTTGGGGGATCTTACACACCTGATGGTTTCAAGAGCACCCCATACCGTTTATGTATGTACTACAACAGACAACTAAACCGGGAGGGAAACGAAATGTTTAATAAAGAATGCATTGCCATGCTGCTGGCAGGCGGAGAGGGACGCCGTCTTGCTCCCCTTACTTCAACGATTGCAAAACCCGCCGTACCCTTTGGCGGTCATTACCGAATTATCGATTTTCCTCTCAGCAACTGTGTTAATTCAGACATCGATACTGTAGGTGTGCTCACGCAATATGAGGCGGAATCCTTGCACGAGCATATTGGGGATGGAACTCCCTGGGGTCTTACTCAAACGAACGACAAGGGAGTTACCTTACTTCCATCTTATAATACAGACAACGCTGAATATTTGGGAACGGCAGACGCCATTCATAAAAATATCGAATATATAGACAGTCAAAACCCGGAACACGTGCTTATTTTATCTGGTGATCATATTTACTATATGAATTATCGTGAAATGCTGAACTATCATAAGGAAAAAGTTGCTGCGGCTACGATTTCCGTTATGGAAGTACCTTGGGATGAAGCGCACCGCTTTGGCGTCATGAGTGCCGATGAGGAGCTGCGTGTAACCGAATTCGCTGAAAAGCCGGAGAAACCTGAAAGTAATCTGGCCTCTATGGGGATTTACCTGTTTAAGTGGGATTATTTAAGAAAGTATTTGGTGGAGGACGCCGAGGATGAGCAATCCAGCCATGATTTCGGTAAAGACATCATTCCTAAAATGCTGGCGGATCAAGAATCCTTATATGTTTACGAATTTCAAGGCTACTGGAAGGACGTAGGTACCGTTAAAAGCCTGTGGGATTCACATATGGATCTGCTGCAAGAGGATTGCGCGATTGATCTGCAACGGACAGACTGGCCTATGTATACGCGTGAACGCCGCACAAGGTTGAGCGCACATAAGCTATCTAACCGCAAAACGGAGCCATTGGACAGCCTCCTGCATGATTCTTGCCAAGTAGAAGGTCAAATTGAACGTTCCGTCGTATTTAGCGGTGTCGAAATAGGTAAAGGCTCGGCTATTAAGGAAAGTATCGTTATGCCTGACACCCGTATTGGTCGTAATGTGTATATTGAGCACGCGATTATTGGTGAAGGTGCTGTGATTCGTGACGGTGCAGTCATCAAGGGTAATCCGGGTGAAATTATGGTTATCGGGCCGAATGAAACGGTATTCGGTAAAATGGCGGTACGCCCACAAACAGCCCGCATATTGAAAGAAGCTTATGAGCGCAACACACGCCTGCGTGCTGAAGGCTTTACTTCTTAATGGAACGAAATATGTCAAACAGCCAGCCCTTCACTATAATGGGGACTGGCTGTTTTTATAATTTACATCTATTTAAAACTAACTTTCGGTTACATATCTAGACTTCCGTGAGTTGCGGTGGCTCTACGGGTTCCTCGGCTTGCAAAGCAGGCAATGAAACTGTAATCGTGGTACCTGCTCCCAATTCACTCTTGATGAGCATTTGCCCTTGATGGCGCTCCACAAATTGCTGCGAGATTGCCAATCCCAAGCCCGTACCACCATTCTGATGGTCTACTTGGAAGAATCGTTCTCTTACTCTGGCAAGATTCTCCGCGCTAATCCCGATTCCTGTGTCTTGCATAGACACCTCGATGTTGTCTCCGATCTTTTGCAGTGACAGAAAAATAATAGAGCTTTCATGCGAGAACTTGATGGCATTATCCGCAATGTTTAAAAACACCTGTTTCAAACGGTTGCCGTCTCCATGAACCAGGTATACTGTTTCCTCCGAGTCCAGTTGGAGTTTAATTTGCTTCATTTCCGCTTTGGCCCATACGTTCAGCATAATCTCCTGCAAAAGCTCGCGCAGATCAACCGTTCCCATGACAAGCTTCATTGCGTCTTGTTCCAGCTTGGAAAAATCAAGAATCTCCTCGACCAAACCAATCAACCGATCCGTCTCCTTGGAAATAATCTGCATCCCGATCTTCGTCTCCTCTGGATCATAGCCGCCGGAATTTAGCGTTTCACTCCATCCCTTAATAGAAGTCAGCGGCGTACGCAGCTCATGGGAAATGGACGAGATAAAATCATCCTTGATTTGATTCGTTCTAGCAATTTCCTGGGCCATGTAGTTTAGTGTCGAAGCCAGCTCACCCAACTCAAAGCGATAATCTCCTTTAATTCGTGCATCAAATCGCCCTTGCGCCATCTGAGCTGATACATCACGGATATTATTAATCGGCCTAACGATGGAATTAGCTAGTCCTGTACTGACTACGAATACGATAACCAGTACAGCTACCATGATGCCCACGGAGAAGAGCGTAATGGTAAATAGCTTATCGTTGACCTTTTCCAGCGAGGTCGTATACCGAACAATATACACCTGATCTCCGACGATATTATCCAGTTTTTTGGATACCGCCATAACTTGCTGACCCGTACCAGGTTGCTTCCCAATCCAGCTCCCCGTATCCCCCGCTAATGCTTGCGTCACATCACTGGTTTGTACACTTGTTTCTGCCGCAAAGTTCGTGGAATTATCTATTACATTCCCCTTCTCATCGAGCAATTGCAGTTCCGTATCCCCTAATGAAAACGTATTAAGCAGATACGACTGCAAAGACTGTCCCGGCTCCTTGAATTTGGGTGCAAACTCACTTACCGATTGGATGCGACTTTCCACGTGCTTATAAATCGTGTCGTAATAGTATGCACGGATTACAATCATGAAAATGACTTCTACCAACAGAAGCGCCAAGAACACCACAAAAAAATAGTGAAGCACAATCTGTCTGCCAATCCCTTTTTTGATCATTGAGCCTGACCTTTCCATTTATACCCATGCCCCCATACCGTTTGCAAAAAGGCGGGTTCGGAAGGATTGTTTTCAATTTTTTGCCGCAACCGCCGGATGTTCACATCCACGATTTTTGGATCGCCCATATATTCCTTGCCCCACACATGGTCAAGCAAAACATCCCGGCTGAGCGGTGTATTTTCTTTTTCCAGAAAAAATTGAATCAGGGAAAACTCTGTTGGCGTCAGCTCAATCAACTGCCCGTTTTTCTTAAATTGCTTGGCAATCAGATCCAGCGTGAACGGACCAGACTGGAAGGATACTTTAGCCGCCGTCTCGCGGTGTACATTCACCCTACGCAGCAGCGACTGAATACGGGCAATGAGTTCCGTCGGGCTGAAAGGCTTGCTCACATGATCATCAGCCCCTACAGACAAGGCATACACCTTATCCTGCTCCTGTACCTTCGCCGTGAGAAAGATAATACCAATGCGCTCATTCGTTTCCCGAATTCTTCGACAGACCTCGAAACCGTCCATACCGGGCACCATTACGTCGAGCAACGCGATATCAATATCCCGCACCGTGTTCAAAATATTAAGAGCCTCATGCCCATCTGCTGCCTCCAGCACCTCGAAACCGTTTCGTTTCAAGTTTATGACGATAAAGCTGCGAATGGATTCCTCGTCTTCCATGATCAAAACTTTACTCACTCTATTCTACCTGCCTTTCCCCCAACTTGTTTTTAATGGTTTTACGTGGTTCCAGCTCGCTGGATCGCTTGATACCAATCACCTGTGCATTGGTTCGCCATAGCTGGCTATAGCCTTCATTGTTTCGCTCCCATTGCGACAATGAGAAATATTTAATTTCTGCAATCGTTTTGTCTGTATTATCCAAAATGAACCGCAAATAGCTGTCCTTCTTTGATGCTTTCGGATCAATAGTCACTTTGCCATGCAGTTCCTTTGGCAGCCTGAAATAGACCTGATCATTGGAATCTCGATACTGCTGCTGCTTGAAAATCGTTCCCTTGGCCCCATCCCACTGATAGAACGAAACAAAATACGGAACCTCATCCAGTGGCCTGTTGGACCAGCCTTTCGGCTTCTCCAAATTGCCAAATTCCAGAATGCCATCACCATCTACATCACCGCTAGTAATGGTAGCATCCTTAAAGGTCACATCCATGAGATCAAGCTTTTTGAGCTTGCCGTGGTCCATCACAATGACATTGGACACCGTAGTCGTCTGAGCAATCTTGGTATCTATAATGATCCCCTGCCTACCCTCGGCTACCTTACCAGCGACCACATTGTAGATACTAAGAGCCTGACTGTCCAAATCCAGCGATCCGATTTCCTTAAAGGTTCCCCCGCTGAATTGGAATGTTTTGACCGTGAAAAATTCATTGCGACGCAGCAGGATAATCGTCAAGTCATTCAAATTGTCCCCGTTCAGGTCCATCTTGTTATGATTAAAGTCGTCTACGACGAAGTCCGTATAACCTGTAGCATATATTTTCTCCAAAGTTCCTCCGGTATAGGAATACACGATAAGTCCCTTCTGATCGCCACCCTCACTGCTATCCCCGCTGGAAAAGCCTGCTACAATATCGAGCGTGCCATCATTCGTTACGTCGACCAGCTTGAACGATTCCAGCACCGTACCTTCCCCGTCAAACGTCAGCTTCTTTACCCACGTTCCGTTCTGATCCTCGAACAAGGCCCCGTGTATTTTTACACTTTCATCTGGCGTTTCGTAAAAAAGCACTGCTTCGTCCGTACCATCATTGTTCAGATCCCCCGTCCGAATGGGCGTGGGGTCATCGGGGTCATTGGGTCGCAGAGGCTGTACCATTCCAAGCTGAGTAATCACAGCACCATTCAGCTGCTGTTTCTCGTCAGACATCATCGGTGCCTGCATCAGCGAAATTGGATCGCTAATGACATTACAGCCGCTTAAAAATCCAACAAGAAGCAGTGATGTGCAGCAACCGGTTAACATTCTCAACAACATCATTTTCACTTCTCTTGCCGTCCCCTTCACAATTTGTTCTTTTCCGCCTGTGTCAGTCGTCTGCCCTGAATATCAAATACGAGTTCGCCGCCGTTCAATCCCCATATACGGGAAGCAAAGCGTTCAGCCATCTCCAGCGGCAGTACGGTGATTACCGTCACCCGTTCGTCAGAGCAAAGCTTGCGGAAGGTATCCATCACATGAGCTGCTGAAGTCGGATCAAGTCCATTTACAGGCTCATCAGCCAAAATGACCTTAGCCCCGTGAACGAGCGCACGCGCAGTCGCTACCCGTTGCCGCTCACCGCCGCTAAGCTTGTCGCATTTGTCATGCGCCTTATCCAGCAAGCCCAAATCCTCCAATACATCCATTGCTCCCATATAATCGTCAGAACGCACCATCCCGGTCACCATTCTCCATAATGGAGTCTGACCCGATCTGCCGATCAGCACATTTTTGAGAGCGGTCCGATTCATATTTAAATGCGGATTTTGCTCCAGATATGCCCATTCCCGCTTTATTTTCATTTTGCCCGTCCATCCGGATTTCAGCACATCCTGGCCATCTACCATCAGGCTGCCTTCCTCCCATGGCTCCTGCAAAGCAAGACAGCGCAGCAGTGTGGTTTTTCCACTTCCGCTCGGTCCCACTACGGCTATCAGTTCGCCCGGGTGAATTTCAGCATTAATCCCGCGAAGTAATGGGGTCCGTTCAGGCCCCACTTGCTTGGTCAGCTTCTGTATTCTAATCATCTTTGTGATTCCCCTTTGTCCGCCATCAATACTATCTATAGTTTATAGTAAATGTGAAACAAATACCATGCAAACCGCAGTTTTATGCCGTCGATATTATTTTTCGAAATAACAATCCCAACAACCCGAAAACGATTTATCTGCCCCCGAGAACCAGAAACATGCTGCCTTGGGTTTCATAGTCCAGTAGCGCTCCGCTAATGTTAGGTCCAACCACAATCCAAGCAGACCCAATGCAAACCCCAGCTCAATATCTTAAAATGAATGTTAAGGAATGATTTGCATTTGATTCCATAATCAATAGATATTCTTACTACCATGTATAGCGGTCATGCAAATACAGCAGAATACATGCGAATTTCGGTATTTTTAGTGCATAAAAGAAAAGATGAAAAAAATCGCCATCTGAGATGACGATTTTACGGAAATTCTGTCTGATATGTAATCGACTCCGCATCGTTAGAGAGTCTTGTATGTTCAATCCGAACCCAATCACGTCACAGCGCACTATTTTATATTATAGTGGACAATGCCCAGCAGAACAAGCCATAATAAATAAGTGAGCATTTTGAAATTGCTCATGTTTTGCTTATGGACGGGCTTAATTACGTTCACCGCTCTGGGCTCGAAGACAGAATAGGAGGCATTTGATTCCATGAGTTATCAAATTAAAATAGACACTTCTCCAATTTACGAATTACTAGGCAGCTTTATGGCCTATGTAACCAAAAAATGGGTACACGATATGGACCTGGGCCATGAGTGGATCGACAAAGTGGATGCACGGCTACAAAACGAAGTTCGCACCGAGCTGGCTACAACGCAGAATTGCCCTTTTAGCGATTATGACGCGCTTTATGTTTGGGCTTTGCTTCGACCGGAATCGGATGAAATATCTGATTATATCGCTTATTTGGACCACGGCCCAGATGAAGATATGTTCGAGCTGATTGTTCCTCATGTTCCTTTTTTAACCTTTGAAGAATCTTTGCGCATTCGCAAGGTGTACGCCCCTCTCCTCAAATTATGGGACCGGGACTACTTCCGGGCAATGGAAAGCGAACTGCGTGTGCTGGCAGAGGAAGACGCTGCAGAAAAACGTATGCTTCTGAACAAAATGGAACCGGAAGCATTGGTTGAATACGCCACAGCCGGACTGATCGTGCCTCATATGGAAGATTTGGATACAGTTGTTCTGTTTCCAGTCGTCCATAACCGTCCGATCAATTCGTACTGTTTTTATACCCGCATGCTGCTAATCCAGTATCCGGTAGACGTTCCCGAAGAAAGCGAGGAAGAACCGCCTACACTCCTGCTTCGGCTGACTCGGGCGGTAAATGACCCGCAACGTCTGCGGATTCTGCGTTACGTGGCTCAAGGCCCTAAATCTCTCGAAGATATGCGTCATGATTTGAGCCGATTGGAAGACACGCTCATGTCTGATATGATGATTTTGCGAGTAGCTGGCCTGCTCCGTATCCACATTGGACGTTATCACAAGGAAAAATTCAGTATTCGCCCCGACGGAGCGGCTGATATACAGGTATTTTTGGAATCCTATATCGGACTGTAAATGGAGCTGTGCCCTACGTTATAACCGAACTTCGTTAAAGCATTGGCTTGGAAGGAGTATGCAACATGTCGTATCCGAAACAGCACATATTATTCGATCTTGATGACACTTTGGTCCACTGCAACAAGTATTTTGATCTTATTCTCAACCACTTTTTCGATTTGCTTCAGGAATGGTTTGCAGCCCATAACCTGATAAAAGATACAATTCGTGAAAAACAAATCGAAATTGATGTGGCTGGTGTCCATCAGGTGGGATTTGCCAGTGAGCATTTTCCTCAGTCCTTGATTGATACGTACCACTTTTTCTCGGAGCAATTCGGACGCCGTACAGATCCTCGGGAAGAGCAGGAGCTTCGCTCGCTTGGCCGAAGTGTGTACGAGCAGGAAATTGAGCCATATCCCGGAATGGTCGAAACGTTAAACTCGCTCCAAAAAGCCGGACATTCCCTGCATCTCTACACTGGCGGTGAGCAGGTCATTCAGGAAAAGAAGATTGAACAGATGAAACTGACTAACTATTTTGATGATCGCATCTACATTCGCCAGCATAAAAATGTCGAGGCTCTGGAGGAAATTATTCAGACGAACCGTTTTGACCGAAGCATCACCTGGATGATTGGAAACTCCCTGCGCACCGATATATCTCCCGCCCTTGCGGCAGGCATTCATGCCGTGTATCTCAAGCAGCCCAAAGAATGGGTTTACAATATGATTGAGCTGCAAAAAAGCGTTAACTCCGTGATGTATACGATACAGAAGCTAACAGAAGTACCCCGAGTCATACACGAAAGCATTCAATTGCATCAACAAAAAAGGACTCTCGGCTAGAGAGCACCGCTAATATCCCCTTCAAGTAGACACTCCAAAAAGTCCACATGGTATCATGAGGCTAGAGAGAACTTGGAGTGGATATTTTTTTCACTTATCTAATTGTCAGTGATATAACCATTCAATAAATGTTCCACGGATAAAATCCGGTCAAAAAGACTAAAGACTTCTTCCGAATCGTAAAGATTCTCCAATACGCTGACCTCCATCATTAAACGTCCCGAAAGCGTAGCCGTTGTGAGCAATAACGACTGGTTTTTGATGGAAAAATAGATGGTATCCACCCATTCCTCCATAATCGGATACGATATAACTCCCAGATTGGACAAGGTGATGGTAAAATTCCACAGGTGGGATCTTTCAGGCATTGTTTTCATAACCAATTCAAGACACTCTTGTTTATATTTCCGATATGAATTGGAAAACGAAGCAAAAAAGAGCGACAACGCATAAGGAACCCCCCTTTTGAACCATTTGAACGCGGATTTCACCTGTTTTTCCAAATTTCCAGCCCGGAAAAATTGCATTGGTAGGCTTGCGACGTAATTGCCGTGCATAGTTTCCGGCGAGTAGTTATGCAGAAACTTCAAATCCATAGACATGGAGACAAACACGCGTTGCTTGTCGGGAGCATGCTGCAATAGTCCATCAGTCATTCGATAACAGATGTATTCGGTTAATGTCATTTTTAGGCTCCGGCAGCGCCGTAAAATCTCACCAGTCTCCTCTTTGCTGAATCTATACGATTTTTTAATATAACCGCCGCCTTGCTCTGGCCTTCTGCCATAACTCAAATCAACGGTTTCGCCAGCGCTTGTCCCTTTTCCCCTAACCCTGGACATAAAACCGGCAACAAAAACCGGCATCCACATAAAAGCGGAGAATCTTCTTTTCATACGTAACAGCCTGTCTTTGGAGACGTCGCCCTTTGCCGCCTTATTTTCCGACTCGGGATCTGGTTCGCCTGAGTAATATTCCAGCCATCTCTTGATCCAGAAAACCAGGCTCAGCCCATTAGCCACCGCATGGTTCATCGCAAATATCATTGTATATTCATTTATAGGGTAAATACGAAACGGAAGTCTGGCATTGGTCGGTCTGTACTGGGCCAGTACCTCCTTCTCCGTAAAATATTGGGAAAGCTTCAGATTTTCAGCCTCCAGAAATTGTTCCAGCTCTTCCTGAGAAAAACGCCCCCATACAAACGTGTCTTTTTCGAATGGTTCCACCCTTTTGGCTTGCAGCAAAGGGTTGTCCAGGATGAGCGAACGGTAGCTGGAAAACAATTTTTCAGCGTCGATTCTTCTTTTAAAAGTAACCGTTGCGATCATGCTGTTGGATAATATATAATCTTCAGTTCCGAAAAAGTAGGTGCTCGCCAGTTTAATCGCATCCATTTTTCTCCCTCCTTCCCTTCGTTCTTTTATATAAACCCTACTTTTCTGGCATGATCCATCATTAGCTTCGCTTTTTGACCGTCCAGCCTGGACCACTCAAACCCCAGCTCCTGCAAAATACCATCAGTCTTCTTGTTCATCGTCATGAACAATGTTTTGTTTGCTCCCTCAAAAAAGACATTGGAATGAAGAATCCGGGCAACCTTCTGCTCTGTCTCTGATTCATCGTACTTTTCAAACATGTATTCGGTAAAATCCTCCACTGACATCGGCTTTACATTTATATCCGCCTGCTTCAAAAGCTTGGCAAAAGCTATCATGCTAACCTGATGGCTGTTAAACAGATGATAGGTTTCGTTGATTAGATTTTTCCGGTCGAACAGGAGTACAACTGCCTTGGCCACCTCATCCACAAAGAAGAAGTCCATGGTTTTATCTTGAATTGTGGGTAATCGGCCAAGTTTGATCATCGACTTTACCAACGAATAAAATACATTATCCGAAATATTTTCCTGGAATATCCCCGAATTAGAATCAAACACGAGGTTCCGACCCTGAACACATTGGAATCAAGCCCTACTTCCCTTGCTCTTACAATCTCTTTCTCGGCTTCGAGCTTCGTCATCACGTAATAGTTATCAGAGCTTTGTTCGACATTGCAATCATATTCAGTGAACATGATGCTGCTCTGGTCTTCTATCCAGCCACTACCTACGCTGGTGGTGGAAACGAAATTGTAGGTCTTTTTCTTCCCTGTGCCAGCAAATTTGATCAGTCTTGCGTTCCCTTCCACATTGACCGCTTGAAATTCCGAGTAATGCCCAAAATGCTTCACATTTGCCGCCGAGTTAATGATCGTATCAATGCTTCCGACCAAATCCCTATAGTGCTCCCGGCTCAGTCCAAAGCAGGTCCTCGGTTAAATCTCCGCAAAACACGCATACTCTGTCTTTCCAGACATTCTGCCCATCAAGCTCAAGGCCAAAATGGAACTTCAGCTTCGCCCATAGTCTTTCGAGCGCCTCTTCGTCATTCGTTCCCCGAACAGGTACATACACCTTATATTCCGTATTTTGCAGCAGTTGAAACAAAATATGGATTCCCAGATACCCGGTTCCTCCTACCAGCAGAACATTACGGTAGTCAGCCCGTTCAGAAAGATCGATGTTTTCATAACCCTGATTTTTCTTCCGGTATTCTTTGAGACTCTCGCGCATTTTCCAGACAACACCAGGTACGCCGTTTTCTCCGGAAGCTGCCGCTTCCCGTAAGGTGTACACAAATTGTTTTAATCTGTCTTTGGAATACTTAATGTTATCCGCCAAGGCCCGAATCGTCGGATATTGAAAGATGTCGTTAATGCCCACTTCAAAATCAAGCGCCAGCCTCGAAACCACCTGAATCGCCTTGATCGAAATTACCACCCAGCTAAAGAAATGCTCATCAATTCCAATCGACTCTATGCCGAGAATCTCCTGCCATACCTTCTGGATTTTCAAATCAAAGTCATTTCTTGGGCTGCTGACTGTGTGGTCGCTTCCCTGCCATTCAGGCTCGGGTAGTGCCTTCCGGTCAATTTTTCCGCTCGGAGTCATCGGCATGCCATCCAGTTGCATAAGCTGGACGGCACCATATAATCAGGCAGCTCCTGCATAAACTGTCCCCGTAGCTCTTCCGCTCCCGGTTCGTCCTCTGCTGTAAAATACGCCGCCAGATACTTCTCGCCTTGCTTATCTTCCCTCGCGATCACCGCCACTTCCCGGACAAGCGGCTGCTTCATTAGCTGCGCTTCGATTTCCCTCAGCTCAATGCGAAAGCCCCGAATTTTCACCTGATCGTCGATTCTTCCCAAAAATTCGATATTCCCGTCCGGCAGCCAACGCACCAGATCCCCTGTCCGGTACAGCTTCTCTCCAGCTTCGTAAGGATTCGCCACAAACTTCTCCGCCGTTAGCTCCGACCGGTGCAGATATCCCCTGGTCAATCCGTCTCCTGCAATGCACATATCCTCGGCTGCTCCGAGCGGCAGCAGCTTTTGGTTCCTGTCCAAAATGTAAATCCGGGTATTGGCAATCGGTTTTCCAATCGTTACCGATGGATACCCCATATCCTCTTCCCGGTACGTCCACGCGGTTGCAATTACGCTCGATTCGCTCGGACCATAGGCGTACATATACTTCATGCTGTCCTTCCACCGCATAACCAGCTCTTTGGTAATCGCTGATCCACCTGTCACCAGTTTTTTCAGCGTCGGCAGCCTGTCCGGCTCAATCCCTGCCAGATAGGTAGGCGGCAGCAGCAGCGCAATCGTAATTTGGTTTTCGTTCATGAACCGTGCAAATTCGTTCAGATTATTAATAATATCCCGCGAAACCAGATACAGCGTTCCGCCTCCCAACAAAATCGTGAACATTTCCCAGACCGAGGCATCAAACGAACTGCTGGCAAATTGCAGCATCCGGTCCGATCCGTCCACACCCCATTGTTCCTGAAAGAAATGCTGGAGGTTGATGATTCCCTGATGTTCTACCATGACCCCTTTGGGTTTCCACGCGGAACCCGAGGTATAGATGATATAAGCCAAATCCTCCGGCTTGTTAACAGACTCCAGATTGGCATGGTCTAGCTCTATATGCCTTAGGCTTTCATCATCCAAATCCATGATTGCCCCGTGATAAGTGAGCTTGTACTTTTGCATAACCCTTATTTATTTTATCGGTTGGAAGCTTACAAATATTTAATAAAATGTTATATAAGCATCTCTTATGGGGAATTTTGGGGTGCGTAACAAGAAAAAAGATGACTCCTGATGAATTCAGTAATCATCTGATGACAGCCAAAAAAGCTTTCTTTTTCAATCTGTCGAAAAACATACTCTGTACCTGGTTCAGTTTTCCTCACGAACGCTAAGTTGCCCTGTACCTGGTTCATTCAGAACAATTCTTGCTTTGACGTTCGATCCATCTTTACGTTTAAAAGATAGCAGCTGTGTCTGCCCCTTCGTCAACAGAGACTTGAGCATCGTTTCCGTAATCTGCTTGCCAGCATATTCCTTCCAGACGACAAAGCCGCAGCCCTGCTTGTAGTGGCTGCACCCATACCCCTTGCGGCCTTCGATAATGCTCCCGCCACAATTCGACCGCGGGCAGCTGCCTAAAGCCTGCCTTTGGCCCGGCGAAGTGCCCAACGGCTCGGCGGACGAAGCTCGCGCTGCCCCGGCGCTTGAACTACTCCCAGCTGAACCCGATGCAGAAGCAGTACGCCCTCCTGCGCCCGATGGCACTTGCTCCAGTGACGATATTCCGACCGAGTTGTTGGTACGCCGTGACGGAGCGCGTGCTGCCCCTTGGGTGGTGATGCTTCCGCTTGCGTCTCCACTACGGGTGGCTCCCTTACTACCTGAGCGTTTGCCCCTCGCTTCCTCGCCAAAAGCGTTTGCTGGAGCCGGTGGTTGCTGCCTCACCTTGTCAATAATGGATAACGTAAACTTTTTAACGTTATCCATAAACTTTTCCTGGGCAGCTTCTCCCTTGGAAATTTGATGCAGACGGCGTTCCCAATGTCCTGTCATCTCCGGCGAAGCTAGCAGGTCGACCCCCGCGTTGCGGATCAGGTCAATTGCCATTTTCCCCTTATCCGTAATGAGAATCTTTTTGCCTTTCATTTCAATGTAGCCGACCTTCTTCAAACGTTCAATGGTGGCAGCACGTGTCGCAGGCGTACCTAATCCAGCATCCTTCATGACCTCACGTAATTCCTCGTTCTCCATCTGCTTGCCTGCGCTCTCCATTGCTTTTAGCAATGTGCCCTCTGTGTAGCTTTTAGGCGGCTGTGTCGCCTTCTCTTTCATCTCGGCGCGAATACAATCCACCAGACGGCCTGCATCAATCTCAAACTTTTTGTCCGTCCATTCATCTGTTTCCTCTTCTTCCTCTTTCTTCGGTGCTTTGTTCTTTTTTCCTTTATCCTGATCAGCCTTGCTCAGAACTACTTTCCAACCCAAGGACAGAAGCTCCTTAATACTTGTTTTGAACAGATGCTTGTCCACTTGGGTTATCACAGTATGCATTTTATATTCGGCAGGCGGGAAGAAATGTGACAAAAACCTGCGGATGATCAGGTCATATACATTTTGTTCCTCCTTACTGAGCGTTCCCGGTCTTTTCAGCGTAGGCAATATAGCATGGTGATCCTCAACACGGGCTGGATTGCAGACAGCTTTATTCTGTTTATGGACCAAATTGGGGTTCGCTTGCTGTACCAGATCAGCATAAGGACCTGTGCCCAGCATACGAAGCGCCTTGTGCATACCGTCTATATTTTGATCCGTTACATAGTTGGAATTAGTACGCGGATAGGAAATGACCTTATGCCGCTCATAGAGCGCTTGTGCTACATCCAGTGTTTTTTTGGCTGAATAACTATACTTGGCATTCGCCTCACGTTGAAGCAGTGTCAAATCGTACAGCTTGAAAGGATATTCCTTCGTCTGCTTCGTATCATATTTTGTGATTTCACCTGTTTTTCCGCGAACTGCCGCTGCTATCGCCTCAGCTTCTTCCGGCTTGGTCAGCCGATCTCCTTGCCACGCACCTTTATACTTGGTCTGATCTTGCTTAAACTCTGCCCACACGTCATAAAAGGTTTGAGACTGAAACGCTTCAATTTCCTTTTCCCGGTCATGAATCAATGCCAGTACAGGAGTCTGCACCCGTCCGACCGACAGTAACGCGTTATGCCGTGTTGTAAAGGCTCTGGAAGCATTCATACCGATTAACCAGTCTGCTTCACTTCGTGCCCGCGCAGCCTGAGTTAGAAATTCAAACTCCGATGCATCTCGCAAACGTTCAAAGCCTACTGCAATACTCTCCGCCGTTAAATCTGAGATCCAAAGTCGCTTGACCGGCTGACGAAGCTTTAACTGCTGTTGAATCAAGGCAAAAATATATTGCCCCTCTCGCCCCGCATCACAAGCATTCACGACTGCATTACAGCGTTTGGCCAACTCACCAATTATTTTCAGCTGATCTTTTGTTTTCGGATTCGGTACAATTTTAAACTGCTCAGGGATAATCGGAAGATCTTTAATATTCCATCGTTTGTACTTGGCATCGTATGCATCCGGCTCAGCGAGACCCAACAAATGGCCGATCGCCCAAGTTACAATGTATTTCTCCCCCTCCAAATAGGTACGGTTATTTTTGGCCCTCGGCTCCATAACAGCCGCAATAGTGCGTCCCATATCCGGTTTTTCAGCAATAATTAACGTCTTCATTCATATTCCATTCCTTCCTGACGGCCTTCTGCTTCCCTTCCTTGACTCACACGTAATAAACGAAAGGTAAATGAAATACAGGCAGGGCCTCACGCAAAAGGAGCCTTCTCCCGGCGAAAGCTCCTTTGTCCATTCATTTGGTCTAGCGCTCCAACAATATACGTGTATTATACCATAGATACCAACATTCTCTCAGGTGATGATTTACGAAGCCTTGTAACGCTAATAGTTACTGTCATTATCCATAAGGTCTATGTAAAAGAGCTATACAGGAAGATGATTTAAATGAATTTTCATCTAAAATCACTCCCCACATAACCACAAGAGTTATATTTATGTTATTATATATAACACATAAAACAAATTTTTGATTATTACCGCAAAATAATTTCATTTTTCAATAAAAAAGCTATACTTCACTCCTGTTTTTATGTTATGATCGCTGTATAAAACAGATCTAGAAATTTTAATAAAGTCATATTATATGACATTAAATTCACATCCCTTTACATACAATGATAACAAATAATGTTTTAGAAAAATCTCGTAATTCAATGGTATCCATTCGCATTTTACTAACCTGAGCACGCTAGTCCTTTAAACGCAACAAAGCCCCATCCGAGGATGGAGCTTTGACTGGATAACTAATATATAAATTATATTTACACCAAAACGGTAGCGCCCATCAGGTATTTATCGACCTCACGTGCGGCTTCCCGACCTTCATTAATGGCCCACACGACAAGGCTTTGCCCGCGACGCATATCACCAGCAGCAAAAACCTTATCTACATTCGTAACATATTTCCCGTAACGTGCTTTCACGTTGGAACGACGATCCGTTTCCAAACCCATTTGCTCCACAATCGTTTGCTCAGGACCGTCGAATCCAATCGCAATGAGAGCAATCTGTGCCGGGAATACGCGCTCCGTACCCGGAACCGGCTGATAGATTTTACACCCCGTTTCATCGACAATACGCTGAATTTGAATCGTGTGCAGCTCTTTCAAATTACCGTTCTCATCACCTACAAACTTCGTTGTCATGATGGAGAACTCACGCGGATCTTCCCCGAATATCGCCTTCGCTTCCTGCTGTGCATAATCGAGAGAGTACACGTTTGGAAATTGTGGCCAAGGATTGGCAATTGGGTCACGTTCCAAAGGAGCTTTGGCATGTGTGCCAAATTGAGTGACGCTTCGACAGCCATGACGTAAAGAAGTAGCTACACAATCCGAACCTGTATCACCACCACCGATTACAATAACATCCTTACCTTGAGAGGACAAATAGTTGCCATCTTCCAGGTTGGAATCCAGGTAGCTCTTGATGGTACCGTTCAAATAATCCATCGCATAATGAACGCCATTCAAATCGCTACCTTCAATGTTGAATTCTCTCGGCTTTGTGGAGCCACCACACAGTACAACCGCATCATACTCAGCATTCAGCTGATCGGTAGGAATATCCTTTCCAATCTCTGTATTCGTAATGAACTGAATGCCCTCCGCCTCCAGTAAATCCACACGACGCTGAACAACCTTTTTGTCCAGCTTCATGGAAGGGATGCCATACATCAGCAGCCCGCCAACACGATCCGCACGCTCATACACAGTTACGCTGTGTCCTGCTTTGTTAAGCTGCGCAGCAGCAGCCAGTCCTGCCGGACCCGAGCCGACAATAGCCACTCGTCTGCCTGTACGCTTCTCCGGCGGATTAGGGACAACCCAGCCTTCCTCAAAGCCTTTTTCGATAATAGCTTCCTCAATCGTCTTGATTGTAACAGATTGCCCGATCAGGCCGACCGTACAGGAACCTTCACAAGGTGCAGGACAGACACGCCCAGTAAATTCCGGGAAATTATTTGTTTTGTGTAGCCGATCCAGTGCTTCCTTCCACAAACCGCGATATACGAGATTGTTCCATTCTGGAATAAGATTATGAACCGGGCAGCCCAAAGTCGCTCCCATAATGTCCATTCCCGTATGACAATAAGGAGTTCCGCAGTCCATACAACGTGCCCCTTGGGTACGCAGCTCTTCTTCGGACATATGCTTATGGAATTCTTCCCAATCTTTAATACGCTCTGCCGGATCCCGATCTGTAGGAAGCTGTCGTGTGTATTCCATAAATCCAGTTGGTGTAGACATGTTACGTTCCCCCATCTCTTCGCTTATGAACCCCGTTCATCCATTCAGAATTTGAGCTAAAATTCGAATTTGTCTGTTTGTATCATGAAAGGATCTATTCTCGTTGAATTTGATTTATTGTATCACAATACAGCGCAAAAGTAATGAAAACTTATGCAACTTTCTGCATCAACAGCCAAAAGGATTTTTTATATGGTTCATTAATTTTTCAAATGAGTGAGGTCAAATGTATCCCAATCTTACTTCGTCCTCTCGTAAACGACAAAACGGTAGTCATACGGGTTTCTTTCATCCTTGACACCGGGAGTCTCACTGACTACATTCCAGCCGTTCCAATCCAGCTCAGGAAAAGTCGTATCTCCCTCGAAATTCTCATCAATCCTGGTGACGATTAGCCGATCAGCATGTGTCCAGAACAGTGAATAAATCTCTGCACCGCCGATGATCATCAGTTCTTCCTGAGCCGCCAATCGGAGACCTTCTTCCATATAATGGATCACTTCTGCGCCCTCCGCCAGATAGCTCTGATCACGGGTCAAAATAACGTTACGCCGCTTAGGCAGGCTTTTTCCGCCAAAGGATTCCCATGTTTTACGCCCCATAAGTACGGTTTTTCCGACCGTCTGCTCCTTGAAAAATGCCATATCTCTCGGCAGGCGCCAAGGAAGGCTGTTATCCCGGCCAATGACGTCGTTTTGTGCCATAGCCCAGATCATCGAAATGCTCATAACTCACAGCTCCCCCAAATCAGATAGCGACTGGCGCCTTGATACCCGGATGATATTCATAGTTCTCAAAAGTAAAGTCCTCGTACGTATAATCAAATATCGAATCCGGTTTACGAAGGATTTTGAGCTGAGGCAACGGATAAGGATCACGCTCCAGCTGCGTATGCACTTGTTGCATATGATTTGAATAAATATGCACATCGCCGCCTGACCAAATGAATTCGCCCGGCTCCAAACCACACTGCTGTGCAACCATATGCGTTAGCAATGCATAACTGGCGATATTGAAAGGAAGGCCAAGGAAGGTATCGACTGAACGCATGGTCAGCATGCAGGAAAGCTTCCCTCTGGCCACATAAAACTGAAATACAAAATGGCATGGCGGGAGCTTCATAGAATCGATTTCAGCCACATTCCAGGCGCTGACGATATGTCGTCGGGAATCCGGGTTGTTTTTAATCGCTTCAATGACATTTGCAATCTGATCGATATGTTGTCCGTCTGTTGTTTCCCACGCACGCCATTGCGATCCATATACAGGGCCCAGATTCCCCTGCTCATCTGCCCATTCGTCCCAAATGGTAACCCCGTTCTCCTTGAGATAAGAAATGTTGGTATCTCCCCGCAAGAACCACAGCAACTCATGGATAACGGATTTTAAATGTACTCTTTTCGTTGTCATCAAGGGAAAACCCTTGGCCAGATCAAAGCGGAGCTGTCTTCCAAAAACAGAAAGTGTTCCCGTCCCTGTACGGTCCTCTTTTTTTACTCCATTCTCCAATATATCCTCCAGCAGTTCCAAGTAATTGCGCACTTTATTTCTCTCCTTTAAGCATGAATAAACACCAGTATTCATAAAATCTGGACGTAACTGAACGTAAAACCGTTTCACGTTAACGAACAGCATCCAGTATTCCAAAGCCCGCAGCGTCAAATTCTAATCTGGAAAAGACCTGCTATTCTGCACCCATATCTATATTTAGTTTATCATGGACTACGCATTATTGACTATCCACTGTGTGAATTTTCATCGTCGTCCTGAAAATCCTAAAATATGAAAAAAAGAGGCAAAGAACGCAGATATAGCGCTCCTTGCCTCTCTTTCCATGTATGAAAATCAAAAACGAGATAATGAATTGGGATTAGCGACGTGGTGCCAATGCATGGATCGGATGACCCAGCACGACTTCCGCTGCTTCCATAACGATTTCGCCCAATGTAGGGTGAGCATGAATAGTCAAGGAGATATCTTCGAGTGTAGCACCCATTTCAATCGCCAGACCCAGCTCAGCAATAAGGTTGGAAGCTTCCAGACCTACGATTTGCGTACCCAGTACCAGACCTGTGTCTGCGTCAGCTACGATTTTAACAAAGCCTTCAGTAGCGTTCAGGGAAACGGCACGACCGTTTGCTCCATAAGAGAACTTGCCAACTTTGACATTGTGGCCTTTTTCTTTGGCTTGTGTCTCAGTGTAGCCTACGCTGGAGCATTCTGGATCTGTGAAAACAACAGCTGGAATACATTTGTAGTCTACTACAGACGGTTCGCCTGCGATCGCTTCAGCAGCCACTTTACCTTCGTAAGAAGCTTTGTGAGCCAGAGCAAGACCAGCAACGATATCGCCGATTGCAAAAATATGAGGAATGCTAGTGCGTCCTTGGTGGTCAACTTTCACCAGTCCGCGCTCATCCAGTTCTACACCGATCATATCCAGACCCAGTTCACCGTCCGTGTTTGGACGACGTCCAACGGTCACAAGCAGGTAATCAGCAGTTACTTCTTTGCTTTCGCCGTTAACGGAGAATTTCACCGTTACGTCATTATCTGTTTGTTCTGCACTTTCCGCTTTAGCACCAGTAAAGATTTCAATACCGGTTTTCTTCATGCTCTTCGCAACGATTGAAGTCATATCCTTGTCGAAGCCAGGAAGAACAGTATCCATACCTTCAATGATTGTTACTTTGGAACCGAATTTGGAGTACATTTGTCCAAGCTCTGCACCAATGTATCCACCGCCGATTACGATCAGGCTTTTCGGAATTTCAGGCAAGTTCAACGCTTCTGTAGAAGACAGAATACGTCCGCCAAACGGAAATGGTTTCAATTCGATTGGACGGGAACCAGTTGCGATAATCGCATTTTTAAAACGGTAGCGTGGTGATTCATGTTCGTTGAATACACGCGCTTCGTTTTCGTTGATGAACATACACTCACCATTGAAAACTTCAACCTTGTTGCCTTTGAGCAGACCGCTTACGCCGCCAGTCATTTTCTTAACAACACTGTTTTTGAATTCTTGTGTTTTAGCAAAGTCAACTTTTACGTTCTCAGCAGTAATACCGAAAGACTCGCCGTGTTGGGCAGCTTCGTATTGATGAGCTGCAGAGATCAAAGCTTTGGAAGGAATACATCCACGGTTCAGACAGACACCGCCCAGCTCCGATTGGTCAACGATCAATACGCTTTGTCCCAATTGTGCAGCACGGATAGCAGCTACATAGCCGCCAGGACCCGCACCGATAACCAATGTGTCAATATCCAGAGAAGCGTCTCCTACTACCATTGATTACACCTCCATAACAAGCAACTCAGGGTTAGCGAGCAGCTGTTTAATATAGTTCATGAAGTTTTGAGCAGTTGCACCGTCAATAATACGGTGGTCAAAGCTCAAAGAAAGAGCCATTACAGGAGCGGCAACAATTTCACCGTTTTTCACGACTGCTTTTTCACTGATACGGCCAGTTCCCAAGATCGCAACTTCAGGGAAGTTGATGATTGGAGTAAAGAACATACCGCCTGCAGAGCCGATGTTAGAGATAGAAATTGTGCTTCCTCTCATCTCATTGGCAGCCAGTTTACCATCACGACCGCGTACAGCCAGATCACGAATGGAATCAGCAATCATCCAGATGCTCTTACGGTCAGCATCTTTAATTACAGGAACGATTAGACCGTTGTCTGTATCTGTAGCAATACCGATGTTGTAGTATTTTTTGTAGACGATTTCATTTGCTTCTTCGTCGATCGAGGCATTCAGAGCCGGGAATTGACGGGAAGCTGCAACCAATGCTTTTACGATGAATGGCAGGTATGTTACTTTTGTGCCTTTCTTCTCAGCGATTGGTTTCATACGAGTACGGAAAGCAACCAGCTCGGTTACGTCCACTTCGTCCATAATCGTAACGTGTGGAGCTGTGTAAGCCGATTTAACCATAGCGTTGGAAATCGCTTTGCGGATACCTTTAAATGGTACGCGATCTTCCTCAGCACGCAGATCTGCTGCTGGCGCGGATGGCGCTGCAGCTTTCGCTTCTTTTTTAGCTGGCTCTTGTGCTTTTGCAGTTTCTTTCGCTGCTGGTGCAGCCGCTTGGCCTCCACCATTTTTGAAAGCTTCTACATCTTCTTTAGTGATTTTACCATTTTTCCCAGATCCACTCACTTGAGCGATGTTTACACCTTGCTCACGTGCAAATTTGCGTACACTAGGAGTAGCCAGCACGTCTTTATTAGTTGCAGCAGGAGTTGCAACTGGTTTTGTGTTAGCTCCGCCTTGTGCAGCATCCTGTTCTTGTTTAGCGGCAGCCGGTGCTTCTTCTTGTTCAGGAAGCTCACCCTCTGCAGCAATTACTGCCACAACTTGACCTACGTTAAAGATATCTCCGTCTTTGGCAAATACTTCTTGAATCGTACCATTGACTGGACATGGAACTTCAACTACAGCCTTGTCGTTTTGTACTTCCATGATGATATCTTCATCTGTTACTTTATCGCCGGGCTTGATGTGCATCTTGATGATTTCGCCTTCGTGAAGACCTTCGCCCAGCTCTGGGAATTTATATTCAAATCTAGCTGTACCTGCAGCTCCGCCTTGTGCAGCAGCACTTGGCTCAGAGCTAGCAGCTGGTGCTTCTTCCTGTTCAGGAAGTTCACCTTCTGCATCGATTACAGCTACGACTTGACCTATGTTAAAGATGTCTCCGTCTTTGGCAAATACTTCTTGAACCGTACCATTGACCGGACATGGAACTTCAACTACAGCCTTGTCATTTTGTACTTCCATGATGATATCTTCATCTGTTACTTTGTCGCCGGGCTTGATGTGCATCTTGATGATTTCGCCTTCGTGAAGACCTTCACCCAGCTCCGGAAATTTATATTCAAATTTAGCCACGTTTAAAACCTCCCAAATTTACGGTGTGCTTTAATTAAAATTCCAGTACTTTATTAACCGCATCAATGATACGTGTTGGCGTTGGCAACCAAGTATCTTCAATTTGAGCAAAAGGATAAATGGTATCCGGACCTGCCACACGCAAAACGGGCGCTTCCAGATGCAGAATTGCTTTTTCGTTAATTTGTGCAATCACTTCAGCAGCTACGCCAGAGCTCTTTTGTGCTTCTTGAACAACGATGGCACGATTTGTTTTTTGAATGGAAGCCACGATTGTATCAATGTCAATTGGGCTAACGGTACGCAGGTCAATAATTTCGACTTTAATACCTTTTGTTTTTTCCAGTTCATCAGCAGCTTTGACAGAAGTGTGTACCATCAAACCATAAGTGATGATTGTAACATCGGAACCTTCACGAACTACGTTCGCTTTACCCAGTTCAACTGTGTAATCATCCTCAGGAACTTCAGCGCGGAATGCATGGTACAAGTTCAAATGCTCCATGAAAAATACTGGATCGTTATCGCGAATAGCGGCGATCATCAGACCTTTTGCATCGTAAGGATTGGAAGGGACAACAACCTTGATACCTGGTGTTTGAGCCAGAAGTCCTTCCAGGGAATCTGTATGCAGCTCAGCAGCTTTAACCCCGCCGCCAAAAGGCGTACGGAATACGATTGGAGAATTGTAGCGTCCACCGGAACGGTAGCGCATACGGGATGCTTGAATTGCCATTTGGTCGAGTGCTTCAAAGATAAAGCCTACGAACTGGATTTCAGCTACAGGGCGGAAACCTTGGATACCCAGACCCACAGCAAGACCCCCGATTGCGGATTCCGCCAACGGAGTATCAAATACACGTTCTTCGCCAAACTCTTTTTGCAGACCTTCTGTTGCGCGGAATACACCGCCTACATGACCTACATCTTCACCGAAAAGCAGGACGTTAGGGTCGCGTTTCAACTCTACGCGCAGTGCGTCACGAATCGCTTCTTTCATGTTCATTTGTGCCATTTGCTTCATTTCCTCCTTAAACATTGACAGATCAGTTTCAGTTCAGATCCAATTAAAAGACAGACCGGATCGGGATGCCGCCCGGTCTCTCTGATTTATTTCAAGCTCAATTATTTAAAATCAGCTTTTTGTTCTTCCAGATGCTTAGGCGTAGATTCGAACATGCTGTCGATCAGACCGGAAATAGTCATTTTTTCTGTTTTCTCGGCTTTTTTGATCTCTTCGTTCACTTTCGCTTTAGCTTCTTCTTTTACGCGAGCTGTATCTTCTTCAGTCCAAAGACCTTTTTTCTCAAGGTATTTCGCAAAACGGGCAATCGGATCTTTCGCATTCCATTCGCCCTCTTCTTCTTTCGAACGATACTTACTTGCATCGTCAGACAGGGAATGTGGACGGAAACGGTAAGTTACAGCTTCGATCAATGTTGCGCCTTCGCCGTTACGTCCGCGTTCAGCAGCTTCTTGAACAGCCTTGATAACTGCGAGTACGTCCATTCCGTCGATTTTCACGCCTTTGATACCGGCAGCAATCGCTTTGTGAGCGATCGAAAGAGCAGCCGTTTGCTTCGCAAATGGAGTTGTGATTGCGTAGCCATTGTTTTGCACAAAGAAAATAACTGGCAGCTTGTAAACACCGGCATAGTTCAGGCCTTCGTAGAAGTCACCTTCGGAAGAACCGCCGTCACCTGTATATGTAATGGCGACATGTTTTTGTTTTTTCAGTTTGTATCCCATTGCAATGCCCATAGCGTGCAAAATCTGCGCGCCGATGATGATTTGCGGCATCAATACATTAACACCGTCCGGCACTTGGCCGCCGTGTTGATGACCACGGGAATACAGGAATGCTTGATATAATGGCAGGCCATGCCAAACGATTTGCGGAATATCGCGGTAGCCTGGTGCAATAAAGTCTTCTTTTTGGAGTGCATATTCACTACCAATCATTGTTGCTTCTTGTCCGGATACCGGAGCGTAGAAGCCGAGACGTCCTTGACGCCCTAAGTTAACGGCACGGTCATCCCAAGTACGTGTAAATACCATTCGATACATAATTTCTTTCAATTGATCATCTGTAAGTTTAGGCAACATATCTTTATTGATAATTTCACCATCCGGAGAAAGCACGGACAGAGCCTCAACTTCCTCTGTGTACACTTCATAAGGAACCTTGCTCATTTTCTTCACCTCAACAAAAAAATTTGAATATCAAGTTCCGCTGTTATAGGATTATTATACACCTGTTATATTGCTTGCGTCAAAGATTTAGTTATTTTTTTTGAGTCCACCACATTTTTGTGTGTGTAACAGGAAACATTTTTTACTATAACAGCTTAGTACATGATTGAAATTTTAAACATCTATTGCAATCAGGGTAATCTTAACTTATTGTGATCCCGAATGCAAAATTATACCCCAGAAAGGTGACAAATAATGACGGATTCCCGGTACTTGAAACGAACCATCCTAAAAGACGAAATAAACAGCCGCTTTCTTGGCGAACCCAGAACACTCCGTATTTATTTACCTCCCGGCTATAATGAAATTTTGAGCTACCCGGTCGTTTACTGTCAGGACGGAGAGGAATTTTTCAATTTTGGCCGTATAGCAACACAGGCAAACCGTCTCATTCTGGACGAAGGCGTTGAGCCTTTCATCATCGTCGGCGTGGAAGTCAACACGAAAATCAGAACTCAGGAGTATGCTCCCTTTGGCAATCGCTTTGAAGCGTACACTGCCTGTTTTGCAGAAGAGATTATTCCCTATGTGGAACAGAAGTATCCTATAAGAAGAGATGCATCGTCCCGGATTCTGGCTGGAGATTCACTAGGAGGCAGTGTGTCTCTGCATTTGGCCTTGCTGTATCCCCAACTGTTCAATCGTATTATCAGCCTGTCCGGTGCTTACTATGAAGCTTCACAAGAAATTATCGCTCGTGAGCGTGATCTGTCCCATCTGCGGGTGTGGATGACGGTTGGTCTTCAAGAAGATGCGTTTGAGAGCGACACCGGCATTTACAATTTTGTAGAGCTTAACCGCCAATGCGCAAATTTGCTGCTCGTACGGAACGCCGATGTTTCCTATCGAGAAAAGGATGGCAAGCATTTATGGGGCTTTTGGCAAAATGAGCTACCTGACGCGCTAATGTATTTTTTAGATCGCTCCTGAGTGAAGCTTTTCCAAAGCTACAGAGATGACCAGGGATTGAGCATTTGTTGACCAGATTAGGTCGTTATGCTCTTTCCTCTTTCTTCTCCGCATGTTGGATACGCTTTCAAAAATGTAACGAAAAACGGCATTTTTTGCCGTCTTCTGTCGTTCACATTATAGCTTTTCTTCTATGATTTTGTCCAGCAAGGCATTGCAGCCCGCGTCCATTAATCGGTATGTTTCTTTAAAATTTCCGGTAAAATACGGGTCCGGCACCTCTCTCAGCTTTTCTTGTGGCAGCAGGTCCATAAATTTTAAAATGTCAGCCTCCGCTCCGCCCGCGAGTTTGCGTATGTTTCGCTCATTGGAATCATCCATACACACAATATAATCAAACGCTTCAAAATCATGGCCTTTCATCTGTCGCGCCTGTATACCTTGTTCACTAATTCCGTGCAGCTTGAGCTGCTTTAGCGTTCCCTCATGCGGTGGATTTCCGATATGCCAGTCTCCTGTTCCTGCCGAGTCTACCCGGATTTTCGCACCTAGTCCCCGTTCCTGCGCTTTATGTCTCAGTACCGCCTCCCCCATAGGGGAACGGCAAATATTACCCAAACACACAAACAAAACGTTAATCATTTCGCTCTCCTTCCTAATTACACGCTACAATTCCTTTTTTCTGTTCCATTGTAGCTATGCCCTCCAAAATTGTGCAAGCCATATTTAAGGCGTTATACTTAAAAGCTGATGAGCTATGTAGACGTATGGCAGAAGAAAGGATGTTGGATATGACGAAGAAGCGCGCCATTGTATTTTCCGGCGGTCGTCTTGGCGAGGAAGATCTACAACAAATACAACCCGGGGATTTCATTATTGGTGCAGATAAAGGTGCCCTATTCCTGATCGAACACGGCATTACGCCACACGTATCTGTAGGAGACTTTGATTCAGTAACACCTGAGGAAAAGTTACGGGTTGAATCTGCAAGTAAACGTATGCTTTCGTGCGATCCGGTACTCAAGGATCTGACAGATACAGAGCTTGCTCTGGAAATTGCCATGGATGAGCAGGCAGAGCATGTGCTTATGCTTGGCGTTACGGGTACAAGGATGGATCATACGCTGGCTAATATTCAAATATTGGTACGTGCAATGCAACATCATATAGGCTGTGCCATTATGGACGCCCATAACTATATTGAACTCACTGGATCAACGCTGGAGATTGAGCCTATGGGCTATACATATACATCACTAGTTCCTATGACTGCCGAAGTAACCGGTATAGAGCTGGATGGATTTATGTATCCACTGCACAATGCCACACTTAAAATGGGGCAATCACGCGGTGTCAGTAACAAGCTGATCGCTCCAAAAGGAACGATTTCCATTGAAAGCGGACTGCTGCTTGTGATCCAAAGCAAAGATTAAATATGACATTATTGTAATCTTTTCGAAAGAACTTTTTCTGCTTGAATCCCTTGCTAATCAAGAGTTTTATCATGTATTCCGATTTTTGAGATTCGATATTTTTTACAAATTGTAATTTTTAATCGTTTTTTAATAATTGGCGTGTAAGCCTTGTCCCTCAAGCATTTGAGCGTGCTTTTCCAACTATTAGGCGGTTTTAAAGCTGTTATACTCAACGCTGTAAGTTAGTTAGCAACTCAGCAAAATATTGTACAAATCAATTTCTGGAGGTACTTACAACATGAACATGCATAAAATCATAAAAAAGGCAATTATCACAGGAATGACAGCCACTATCGGCTTTGGAACGTTTGCGTTAGAGGGAACAAATACGGCTCAAGCTGCCACAGCTACTACTTCTGTAGGTCAAAAAATAATTAACTACGGTGAAAACTATATGGGAACTCCCTACAAATTCGGAGCTTCCACAAGCACTACACGCAATTTTGATTGCTCTTCCTTTACGAAACATATATTTCAGAAATACGGCATCGACTTGCCACGTACCTCTGTTGCACAATCGAATGTTGGACATGCCGTATCCAAGTCCAATTTGAAAAAGGGTGATCTTGTGTTCTTTTCGAGCGGTAGTCGCGCCACGGGTCGCAACATTACACATGTAGCGGTCTATGCAGGCGGAGGTAAAATTTTACACACATACGGTAGTCCGGGCGTTACCATCTCCGATTTGAATTCCGGTAACTGGAAAAGAACATACATCAAAGCACGCCGCGTGCTGTAGTATTCATTTGATTTAACGTATTTAAGCCGGGACACAGGATCTCGGCTTTTTTATATTTTCCAATACTATACTACTCTGCTTCCGGGGGTGTCCTGAGTGAATAGCCTATACCTCGTTGCGTGCGAATCATTTTGAATCTTTGCCCTTTGTCTACCTTGACTCTCAAATGCCTGATATACACGTCCACTACGTTCGTATCTACAATATAATCATGCTTCCAAACATCCTTCAAAATTTGCTGCCTGCTGCAAACCTGATTAAGATGTATAGCCAGATGAAGCAAAAGATCAAATTCCTTTGGAGTTAATTCCAGCTTCTGCCCGCCTCTGCTTACCAGTCTGCTTCCACTATCAATATGTAAATCACCCGCCTGTATCGGCCTTTTCACATCACGTGCAGCACCAAAAATCCACAATAAATTAGCCACTCTGGCTTGAAATACTCTAGGGGAAAAGGGTTGGACAATCACATCGTGTGCTCCCTGCTCAAAACAGGAAACAATATGGTTCTCATCATCTGATGAGGTCATTACGAATATTGGAACAGTGGGATCATTTTGTTGCATGGTACGGATCAAGCCTTGTGTATCAGGCTGCTCAGTATCCATATTCAGAAGCAGCAAATTCACAGAATTCTCGTCTAAATAATACTTTCCCTCTGCTATATTGCGGGCGTTAACCACCCGATAGCTTTCCTCCTCCAACTGACGTGTATACGTAGTAGCAGATGCTTCATTCCCATCCACGAGTAAAATTAACGGGTTCATTCTTCTCACCCACCTGTGTTTGGACATAGGACTGCAATATGGATACAGACGTATTTGATACAAACGATTCGAACCTATTTATTATATTGTAACAAAAAAGCAGTGAAATCATTCCACAAAGGAAGACTTCCTGCTTTTATGGTTTAGCCTAAATAACGATGATAGATTTTCCTTGCTTCTGTGACGTCTTTTGTTCCGTGTATTAATGCTCTCCCATCTGCAAAAATAACCAAACGGTGCGTCTCAACACTAAAAGAAACCAGAAACGGATTTTGCTCCACTGTTCCCTCTTCCAAAGAAGCCAGCCTGTCTGCTGTTTCTTTAAGATTCACCTGTCTCGGTTCTGCTGGTCTAATTTGAACGGTATCCCGGCCGCACAGCACATCTATTTTCTGGCGATGGGCTGCCGACAAATACGGATACGTCGGGTGGCTACCGCAAGAAGGACAATCCGTTTTTTTGACGCTATCCACTGTTATCGCTACATGCTCATTTTTCCACAAATCAAACGAAAGCAGCTTGCCCCTGAGATCAACACGGTATCCACCAAGTAGCTTGAAGGCTTCCGTGGTCTGGTTGGCCGTGACCATCTGCACCGCCTGTGGAATGATCCCCACGGTATCACAGGTTTCTCCGCCAAGCGGTACAGTTCCAAGCAGACAATGAAGACAAGGCGTTTTCCCTGGTAAAATGGTATAGGTTACACCATAGCTGCCAACACATCCCCCATAAATCCAGGGAATGCGATGCTTTTGTGCCACATCGTTCATAAGTAACCGGGTATCAAAGTTGTCGGTGGCATCCATAATGAGGTCTACTCCCTGAATCAGCTCCTCCAATTCCTCTACCCCGACATCCAGAACTTGTGCGTGTATGATCGTTTCCGAATTGATTTCCTGTAGTCTTCGCTGGGCAGCTACTGCTTTGGGGCACCTCTCTGCGGCGTCACTCTCCTGAAAAAGCTGCTGGCGCTGCAAGTTACTCCATTCCACATAATCCCGGTCTGCGATGGTCACTGTGCCTACGCCTCCGCGAACGAGCGTTTCCGCAATCCCGGTCCCCAGCGCTCCAGCACCAATGATCAGTACGTGGGACGAACCCAGCCGGCGTTGTCCTTCCGGCCCGAAAGGGGCGAATCTTTCTTGTCTGGAATAACGATCATTGGGTTGTACTTGCACACCCGTTTTTTCAGTCGCCTTCATGCCTGAACCAAGCCTTCTGTCGGGCTGCTTGCCGAGGCATAACGCTGTACAGAAATCATGCCCGCTTCAAAACCATATCTGCCCGCGCAAACAGCCAGCTTCATCGCCTCAGCCATTTTCACAGGGTCCTGAGCTCCTGATACAGCTGTATTCAAAAGTACGGCATCTGCCCCCAGTTGCATCGCCATTGCCGCATCGCCAGGCGAGCGAATGCCGGCATCGACGATAACCGGAACCTCCGCTTGCTCAATTATTAGCTCTAATGAAAACGGGTTTAGCAGGCCGCGTCCTGTACCAATAGGTGAAGCTCCAGGCATAACAGCATGTACGCCAAGCTTTTGCAGCCTTTTGGCCAGAATCACATCATCTGATATGTAGGGCAGCACGATAAAACCTTCCTCCAGCAGCTTTTCACTAGCCTTGAGTGTTTCAAAAGGATCAGGCAGCAATGTCTTGCTATCCCCAATGACCTCCACCTTAATCATGTCGCATAGACCTGAGGCTCTCGCCAGCTTAGCGATGCGCACTGCCTCGTCCGCCGTTGTCGCTCCTGCCGTATTGGGAAGCAGTGCATAACGACTCAAATCCAGTGTATCTAGAAAATGTTGCTTATCCCGTTCCTCCAGATTTAATCTTCGCACGGCAAATGTTAATATTTCGGTCTCCGCAGCTTCCACAGCTTTGGATTGAATATCCAGATCGACGAATTTTCCTGTACCCAATAACAGCCTTGACGTAAAAGATGCTTTACCAATCGTTAACATCATTAACCACCTCCCACAAAATGTATAATTTCCAATCTATCTCCATCTTTCAGTATCGCTTCATCATGATCCTCACGAGTCAATATGTGACGATTCAGCTCCACTACTACAGTTTTCACTTTCAAATCCAGCTCCTTCAGCAGTTGATCCACATGAATGATCCGACTGGAAAAGGTCATGCTCTGACCGTTAATCGTCAGCTTCATTTACTCGCCTCCTTTATATGTTCAGGAGAAAAGCCGCTTATTCCAAGCTCAGCCACACCAACCCCTTTTAACAGAGCTGCTATCGCAAACCCGGTAGCTTCGCTCAGCAACACGCCGTTCCGGTAGTGCCCGACTGCGGCATATACTCCTTCAACGCCGGGAACAGGCCCAATACAAGGACGCCGCGCCGCTGCCTGCGGACGCAAGCCCGCCCAAGTGCGTAAAAAAGAGGCTTCACGGACACGAGGCAGCCAGGCAGAAGCACGGGCCAGCAGCGCCTCCAGGCTTCCAATGGTCACCTCTTTGTCATGCTGATGCGGCAGACTCGTCGCTCCAATCCAAAGCTCGTTATTCCGCTTGGGCACCAAGTAAATATCATCGGCGTAGATGGTATATTCCAAGGGATGATCCTTCAAGGAGATAGCAATAGCCTCACCCTTGACCGGATAAAGCGGATATTCAAAACCAACCTGCTCCAGCAGCCTCATACTATCCAAGCCTCCAGCAATAATGACCTGTTCGCAGGAAAAAATGCCTCTGTTTGTTTGTACGCCACAAATTCGCCCATGCTGTACTATGAGATACTCAGCCTGTGTACCCGTCCATATTGTTGCTCCGAGCACCGTAGCTGCCCTTGCATAAGCACAACAAAGCTGGACCGGAGAAATCTGCGTCTCCTTTGAGCGGTATATAGCCCCGATCGCTTGACCATCCAAACCTGGAATTCGGCGGGCCAATTCTTTGGCATCCCACCAAACAGGATGATCATCCTCTCGCGCAATAGCCGCAGCCCAGCGTCTTTGTCCCTCGGCTTCAGACCGGAAGGGGGTCACAAATCCTTCTGTTCGGAATTCTACCTGAACACCGGACAAACGCTCTAGGTCACGAACCAGCTCGGGAAATGCATCCCGGCTTGAGCGAGCGAACTGTGCCAACTCCGGGTCGGTGAAATCATCACTCTCTGCTGCCAGCATCCCGACCGCAGCTCCTGAGGCTCCCTCGCCCGGAATGAAGCGCTCCAGCAATATCGTACTGCGCCCCTCCTTGGCCATATGATAAGCAATCGAGCTACCGATAACACCTCCACCAATGATCAAGCATTCAGCGTGTCCAATAGCTGGTGCCTTTGTTTTTATCTCTGGCATATGTTTCATCTCTCCCCTCCACTTACGATTGTGCTTGCAGCAAACTCCTATTTTCGTTTCACCACTACAGGCCGTGAACTACTCGATCTGTCATCCGCCTATATGCCCTCGCAGCCGCAACAGGGAACTCTGCCTTCCAGATGCCGGACATTACGGCAATTCCACTTGCACCCGCAGTATACAGCTCGTGAATATGGCGTGGTTGTATGCCGCCTAGAGCAATCACAGGGATGCTCAACAACCTGCTTATGCGCTCAAGCTGTGCTATACCTCGCGGAGTAACACCAGGCTTGCAGTGAGTCTCATACACATGTCCATAGAGTACATAATGCGCTCCTGCCCGTTCGGCAGCCTGTGCCTCCTCCAAGGAATGCACCGACACCCCACAGCGCATATCCTCTGAGAGTAAGCTTTTGACAGCTGCAACAGGTAATCCGTCAGCCGGTAGCTGGATAGCTCCAACGGAGGTCAGCAAAGCAACATCCACCCGGTCATTTACTGCAATTTGCTGTAAAGGAACTCCTCGATTCACCATACTGCGGGTTAAATCGAGCAATTCAGATGCGCTCTTCTGCTTCAAGCGCACATGTACATAATGAACATACGGATGAATAGCAGCAGCCACCTGGGCAGTATGTGCATGTGCACTGGAGTCGCCTTCCATCGTAATTACGTGCAATTCGATCTTATTCTCACCTCACAATGGACTAAATGGTTGTAAGCTGACCCTGTATCTTTACAGTCTCATATCGTGCTATACGTTATGGACTAACCACGTTTACCAGCAAAAAAATGAAGGGGTACGGTATATGAATACGAACGAAAACGCAAAAAAACCACTTCCCGAAGGAAGTGGTTTAACGTACGTCCAATAACCAAACGGATCATTATATCCGTATACGTATATCGTCCCACATACAAACAAAGTAATAAATTCGTTACCTCGTTTGTATGGCGCTCACTTCCCTACGCTGGCATAACCCAGATCAGGTGCAAAGGGTCCGAAATCCGGTTATTCCGTCTCAGCCGCATGGGCGGCTCCCCTAGTGTAACTATTTTATTGTATCAGCTAAAGATAGCTTAGCATAATTTCCTAATCCTGCAAACCCTGCTTCTTGTGAAGCTTGGTACAGAACTGGATATTTAGTTGACTTTACTTGTCCATTCTTCCACATTCCACGTTTTGGTTACCCAATCCTCATAAAAGTCCGGTTCGTGAGATACGAGCAGCACCGTTCCTTTGTACTCCTTCAAGGCACGCTTCAGCTCATCCTTCGCTTTGATGTCCAAGTGATTGGTAGGCTCATCGAAAAGCACCCAATTGCTTTCCCGCATTAACAGTTTGCATAGGCGGACTTTGGCCTGCTCACCACCACTGAGCGCGGATAGCGGACGGGTGATATGCTCATTTTTCAAACCGCAACGCGCCAAATGCGCCCGTACTTCATGCTGGTTCAAGTGCGGGAATTCATTCCACACATCCTCAATCGGTGTAACTTTCTCTGCTCGTACCTCTTGCTCAAAATAAGCTGACTGCAAGAAATCCCCTTGATAGGTCTTGCCGCTGATCGGCGGAATTTTTCCCAGAATGGTTTTGAGCAATGTCGATTTACCGACACCATTATAGCCCACAATCGCAATTTTATCGCCACGTTCAATCGTCATGGACATTCTAGGCAACAGAGCATGGGTGTAGCCAATTTCAAAATCAATACCCTCAAACACCGTTTTCCCACTCGCACGCGCTTCTTTAAATTGGAATGTTGGCTTAGCCGCTTCTTCCGGTTTATCAATGCGCTCGATTCGATCAAGCTGCTTCTCACGACTCTTCGCCCGACCTGACGTAGAGGCGCGCGCCTTATTGCGTTGAATGAAATCTTCCTGCTTCTTAATAAAATCCTGCTGCTTCTCATAAGCTTCAATATGCTGGCTTTTGTTCAGGTCTGCCATTTCAAGGAACTTTTCATAGTTGGCTGAATAACGGGTCAGCTTGGCAAATTCAAGATGATAGATGACATTAACGACCTGATTCATAAATTCAGTATCATGAGAAATAAGAATAAACGCATATGGATAATCCCTCAGATAACGTGTAAGCCATTCAATATGCTCTACATCCAAATAGTTGGTAGGCTCATCCAGCAGTAACACATTTGGCTTTTCCAATAGCAGCTTGGCAAGTAGGACCTTCGTTCGTTGTCCACCACTAAGTGCGGAAACATCCCGCTCCAGTCCTATTGCGGAAAGGCCCAATCCATTCGCCATTTCTTCAACCTTCACATCAATGAGGTAAAAATCCCCCATATCCAGTTGTTCCTGAATTTCACCCATCTCTTCCAGCAGCACTTCCAGTTCTTCGGGAGAAGCTTCCCCCATCTTGTCAGTGATCTGCATCATTTCCTTTTCCAATTCCAACAACGGGAGAAAGGCGTCCTTCAGTACATCCCGCACCGTTTTACCAGGTGTAAGCTTGGTGTGCTGATCCAAATACCCATAACGTACACGTGGAGTCCATTCCACTTTGCCTTCATCCTTAAGCAATTTTCCGGTCAGGATGTTCATCAGTGTCGATTTACCTACACCATTGGCTCCCACCAAACCTACACGTTCCCCTCCGAGCAATCGAAAGGATACATTTTTAAACAATGTGCGGTCCCCAAAATTATGGGATACATTTTCTACAGTCAATAAACTCATAAGCTGTTTTTGGCTCCTTATTATCATCGGCGATGCCGACTGTTCTTATTTCATATGCATTTCTTTCAAAGCCTTATTGTAGCACATCCAGTAGCCTTATCGGAATATTGAAAATGGGTGAATTTGAAGGATTTTGATATTGTCTGCTTATAAAAAAAGAAAACCACTCGTAGGAGTGATTTATTTAAAGATTGTTTAAAGATTTTATCTATTATCATTATCACATTTGTATTCAAAATACCCTGCGGCTGCCGCAGATTTTTCATCTGTAAAACGCTCTGTCGCTTTAAAGGGAGCAGGGCAGGAATCTCTGTAAAAATATTTCATTCCGGTATCCGGCTCTACGCCGCCGATCATGGCTTGTTTCCTGACGACTCTCCCCCCACCAAACCCATAGTTATTGTAGTATCTGTCTCCAACCGGGATTCCCTGGATAAACGCCATCAGCCCCACATC
This sequence comes from Paenibacillus sp. NRS-1782, assembly GCF_050467685.1. Lineage (NCBI taxonomy): Bacteria > Bacillati > Bacillota > Bacilli > Caryophanales > Paenibacillaceae > Paenibacillus > Paenibacillus sp. NRS-1782. Next base: position 92,959 of record NZ_JBITPH010000009.1, on the reverse strand, counting down.
ATCTACCGTGTTATACCATTCCTCTTGCGAGATAAGCGGCAGCGTGAATGTATACGATATACCATTATGTACTGCTTTCTCGTTATAGAGATTAATAAGTCGGCCCAGATCCTCCTGAATGCTGTGGACAATGGTGGAACGTCGTGCTTGCTCAAAAGCTTCCGGGTCATTCAGCAACGAGATCGTTGTCTGTCCCTGAAGCTCCTTCTGAAAGCCCTCTACCCACCTGTGATTCCTAGCATCGTAGGCATGTACATAATTATCCAAAGTAAACCCTACACTGTTACCTGCCGAATCAACGTAGGCATAAGGTTTTTTTTCACTCCATTTGGGTTCCTGGACAGCTTGTCCATGCTCATCTGTGTAAGATTCGGAAGCGAACACATAATAGCCGTCATAGTCCAGAATCGTAAGTGCAGGCATATAATCCAATAATGCGCGTTGTGCCACTGTATCCCCATCAATTCCCATATTAAGAAATAGGGTACGCAGGAACGTGTGCAGCGCTTCTTCTTTATCTACACGAAAAAACTTGTCCGATCCATACCCGGCCTCTCGTTCCTGACGCTCATTCTGTGAAAGCACGACACCTGCATCCTGAATTGCGGTACGGAGGGCAGAGGTATATTTCATTTCCAATTGCTGTACTTCGCGCTGATTCTGCACCCGCAGGTCACTAACTACGCCAAAGGGCAAAAACAACACGATAAATATAACTGCAAAATCAGTAATCTTCATTCAGAACCATGCCTCCGTAAGAAGCTGTAACCGCAGGTTTGCCGCTATTTGCCCCACCAAGGAGCCATGATTTGTACAAGTCCGCAGGAGTTCGATTCGTATTGTGTACCCTCACTGTAAAATAATCTCCTGACATCATGGTATACCGACGTGTTTGATCTGACTTTGGCTGCTGATTGTCTGGAAACAGTACAGGCAAGATTTGCGGGTTATAGTAACCGTCATATACGGAGGAATAGTAGCCGAGAAAGCTATCCGGCCTCGCCGCATCTGCATAGTCCGGTACATATTTTTTGTGCATATGCTCCAATTCAACCTCATACGTATTACCCGTCAGCTCTAGCTCACGCATAAAATCGTTATACATCGTCGGTGTAATATATCCCTTGGTTCTCACCATATCAACAAAACGTACGGTTGAATGATACGTATTTAACCCGGATATATCGTCCTGTCGTTCAGCGGCTTGAGCTGCGGGTACTATGTACAAAAGCAGTATAGCGAGCAATGCCCCTAACAGCTTGGATATAGATTGAACCACTTCAGTCCTCCCCCAATTTCTCAAAACGTATGGATTGTATTTCTCCATACTGATCACGCTGTGGATGCATGGAATATAAAGAGGAAGCATCAAGGGCTGATACATCGGGCTCAAACGGTTCGGAATACATATCGTATACTGTACCATCGACTTGAACAGAAATGCCTTCCTGCAAGTTCATGCGGATTGCCTGCATAACTTGAGTTCCTTTGACCCGTTCTGGCATACTCACCTTTAAAGTACGATTGATACGCCCCTCGGAATGCTCCTCCTGCTGCGATCTTAATTCCAGTGCAGTACCCATCTGACTGGACAGCTCTGCGGCCGTTGCACATGCGGTTATAAACAGCGTAACTGACACACCAAGCCGCAGCATACTTGAAGCGTGATCAGACATGCTACCCATCTCCCTTACAATTAATATCCTTATTCTTCTTCCTAGGATTGGGTGAACAACAACCCACGTACAACGTTTGATTTATCCTTGACGATTTCCGCCTTGAATTTACCACTTGGATTTACATATTCGTTTTCTTTCTCACTCAGCGTATTCGTTATTTTTCCTGTCTTATCACTTCCACCATTCACCGCTCCATACTGTTCACTGTCTGTGCTAATGTTCAGAGCATTACCGTACCACTGACCTGCCATGTTTTTTCCAGTTTTAATCTGAATACCAAATTGGTCCTTACCCTGAAATTTTCGCAGTGCATTAGTCACCTGGGACCCGCTGATCGTTGTACCGTCATACACCGTAAAAGAGGCTTGAGACAACTCGGTCTGGATATCGGCAAAATTGTTTTGTGCTGTTTTGGTTGCCTCCTGTGCCGAAATAAACAAAATAACTACAATTGTGATCAGTGCAATGGTCAAAAATATGCCAGCAGCTACTTTTAAGGCTGTTGATGCGTTATTCATTATTTTTCTCTCCTTAGCTGTGATATCGTAATAGAACTACTTACTGAATTTTTTGTATTTGCTCATAATAGCTATCCATTTGGACAAAGCTCATACCAATCAAAGGGATGACCAAATACAAAAAGATAAGACCGTACATCGGAGCAAAACCAATCATCCTTCCCCAGATGGCCTTACTGTCTATAATTTTTTCATACTCCTGTTTTCTTTGTTCAAAATAGTAAGACATATGGGAATCCAAATCGTCGAAGGCCTCTCGAATCGTAATTTTGCCCAAAGACAGATGCAGCTTGTCCACTAGGCGTTGAAATTCGGGGAGTGGCGCTTCTTCTTTCAACAAGTCAAGTGCTGCCTCAGGCCCGTGCTCATAATGAAGCAAGCATTTTTGTAAAGGTCTTTTGAAAATAACCGAAAATCGGTTCAGCCATTCCAATATTTCCTCCACAGACATTCGTTCCATGGCTCGCAAAATCGAAATGACCGTTTGAAACTGGTAAACCTCATGCCTCATATCCAAGCGCCGCATTTTTCGCTGCACATACAACAAGAGTATAGGCATCTGATAGGCTGCATACCCAGCAACCATACTAATCAGCACTTCCCACCACTTGATATATTCCGCGTTCCACGCTCCCAGCTTTTGCAGAATACGACGCGTATTTTCGGATAGCTGCTCCGGAGTATATCTGCTACCAGAAACCTGCTTCAATGCTGCATACGTCTGCTCATAGGTGCTGTCTGCCCTCATGTTTAGCGCATGCATCATTTTGCGGTCAATCTCACTCTGCTTGAAAGCTTCTTTTTCCTCCGCTGGACCCAAACGCCCAAACATTTGTCCCGATTGAACCGGAGCGTGGAGAATATGTGTTTTCTCAGCTTCATGTAAAATAAATACCATGCTAATGCTGAGCACCAATCCTGCGATAAAAAGAGTGATTCTGCGTATGTACAGCCACTCCAGTTTGACCTCTGCACCGCTTTCCTTTAGCAGCCGGGTCAGTTGGAAATAAGAGGGCATATGCTGCTGCGGAATTAAAGCATCCACCACATTACGAATAATGGGGAAACGGTACAGCTTTTGCTCCCAGACCCGCCGTCCTTTGCCCGCACGATATCCAGTCTCGTCAGTCTGTTGCAGCTTTTGTAGCAGGAAGTAAGATACAATAATTACAATATAGACAGACAATTTTGTGATAAAGCCCCATTTCCCCTGATAAAACTCATCCATAGATGGAAAGCTGGACCTTGCCCATCTTTCGATCGGCATTGTAAAGAAAACAGGTGCAAGTGCGATCACATTTAAACTTTTAAGCAGGTAGTCCAGTTTATTTCTCCGCAGTAGCTCCAGTTGGATTTCGCGCGCAAGACTGCCAAGTCCCTTTAAATAAATGGAGCCTCCCTCTTCAATCCGGTCACCAAATTCCATTACCATATATGAAATACCGGCAAATGCTTTTAAAAACCGATTAGGAGCAGACTCATAGTATCTTTCCAACGCTTCGTGCGGATCAGCGTCCGTCAGCGCCTCATGAATAAGTCGCGCATGCCTTCCAGCCTCAGATCCTGCCAAATCGGCCGCCTCAGATATTGCCTCTTCCACCATGCCGTGCTGATGATAATGATGGCGTACATTGTCGAACAATTCGATCATCTGTGCAAGCAGCCTTTTTTCCATCCGGCTAATCGCCATATCCAAAATGAGACTATTAATCACCACTCCGCATAACAAAGCCAGCACGGCAAACTCTAGCCCAGGTTTCATCATAAGCAACACAACGCCGCTACAAGCAAAAGCCACCCAGATGAACAACGTCATTTTCATCGTTTCAAGGCGAAGCTTATATTCATCATAGGCGTGCAAACCGGATAATCGTTTGCGTACACTCGTGATGTACCCGGATGTAATAGGGTATCTCATGCCTAGCGTGTACAACTTGTGCATTGCAGATTGCATTTGCCGTTGCAGTACTGCTTTTCCCTTGCGTCCCTCTCGCACAGAATGAATTCGCCCTCCGCGGATTGCATGACCATTGCGCTTACGCAGCCACCACAAAGCCACATAGAGGAGCGCAAAGCATCCACCGGAAATGAGCAAAACCCACAGTAAAATTACTTTAAGACTCATAGGCTTCCTCCCAATAGCGAGTCAGGAATCTGCGAAAATCTCCGGCATCCTTGACGTTCATTTGTTCACACATTTCTTCTGCACTTTTGACTGTTAGAGGCTCGATCGCCATATATCTCCCATTCCGATATTCCATAACATGACGATAGCTATAGCTCGACGCAGAGTTGGAGCCTGAATCTATATGATCAGAATCGTGCGGCACACATTCCGTAATCCGTTCAATATATCGCCGTCCCTCAGCATCACGCTTGAGATGCACATCAAAGTTAATGACATGAACGACCTGTTCCTCGGCAATACCTTCATGCTGAAACACTCCTGTTTTAAGCAGTGAATTACGAAGAGAGAACACAAGATCGCGAAAGGTTTTGGCATGATGGGTAAAAATGGTGAACAGACTGGCAACCTGCGACATTTGAATCATCCATGCGGCTACTTCGTCACTCGCTACTTCACCAAGGATATTGACGGTTCCATCTGTCTTTTTCTGCAAATCAAGCCCTTGTTGCCCTGAAATATGATCCGTTTCCCGAAAGGTCAGAATGTTACGGCGGCTGTAAATGCTACGCAGATGCAACTCAAAGGCCATTTCCTGCACACGAAGCGTATACGAAGCGTAAATATGCTTGACCATCGCCATCAGAAGCGTCGTTTTACCTGAGCCTTGCGCCCCGGTGATTGCTGTGATCCGGCTGCCTTTCATTAAATAAGAAAGTAACTGTATCGGAAACTCAGCATTTTCCCCCTTAATTAATTGCTCGAGCGATGCGCTTTGAATATCAAATTTACGGACAAAGAAAGCCCACGATTCTGAAAAAGGAGGTCTTACTACAACGACCCGTGACCCATCTTTCATTTCGTTCACCTTATATCCATTTGCTTCGGAAAGCTGTCCGGGGTAATTGTATTTGTAAATATTTTGGCACACCCTTTTAAGCTCCCGCTCTGAACCGAAGGAAAGGAACGAAAGGTGAATGGTCTTGCCTTTATAAAAAATCCACACGCTCTCATAGCCATTAGCTATCGGTTCAGATACTTGTTCGGATGTATAATGATCAGAAGGCCAATCCGCCGATACAGGTATTCCGCCTTCCGGTACACCGCTAACGCCCCCACTGACACCGTCGATCCGCTGGTCACGAATATCATCAATGACGGAAAAGCCTTTATAGTGCTGATAAATCCGCTGTACAATAATATCTACCTTCTCCAGAAAGGAGAGAGGGCGATGCTCACAGTCATAGATATAGCGAATATCCTCCGCCGTGATATGATAACTTCCATCCTCTTCACCTTGCTGCGAATACCTCATTTCCGCCAAATCATAAGTATCGAGTAAGCGTGAAAGAGCATCAACACCAAACTTTTGCTGATATTGGTAAAATACAATTTCGAATTGGTCCTGTACGCTAAACAGCTCTGGTCTGGAGAATGGCATAACACTATCGACGATCTTTTCGTTCAAGCCGTAACCGTTAATCAGCAGCTCAGCCATCAGGTTTTTAACAAACCGTTTGTCTCCACTACTGCCATTGGCGCAGTCCTTTAACGCCCTGCGCAGCTCGGCCCTTTGATGGATACGCCGCCTGTATTCCTCTTCATGTAATCCGGCATCCGCCATCTGGCTATGACTTAGCTCATGCAGCGCATTTTTGATGTACTCCATCAGCGTCTCCAATGTGGCATCTTCACTCTCTGGAGCTACTCGAGTAGTTGAATGCCGCAAGCGAAGGCTCCCTCGGTATTTAACGATAACCAGTATGATACACAACAGAATGATGCAAGTAAGAATTAGCACGTTGATCATTTGAGGGGACAGCATTTAAGCGCCCCTCTCCAAAGCCTTGAGCCGAAGATCGGACTCTGCCGCCTCCAGAATAGCCTTGCTAATCTGCCGTATGCTCTGTGCCCATCCTACTGGCATAAAAAGCTTACGGTCCTTCTCTTTCCCGCTTCGTACATCCCGTTGCACATGACCTATCATGTCTCTGCGGTTCCACGCATCCATAAATTCGGTGCTGTAAGGAACAGTATGGAGTGCTCCCTTGTAGCCATACCTCCTGCGAATATTCGTCACATTTGCTTGAGAATGCACATCATATTTCCCAAGCACGATCAATAGTGGCAATTCCGAGTAAATAGATAATGGAGACACTGATTCAAAGTAGGCATCCAGTTCTCTCATATTTTGAGTTAGCGAAAGAACCGCCAGCTTGGATCGCACACATGCTTCATGCTGTACAGCTCCCCATCCTGCTCCACTCCCTGCATCAACCAGCGTCAAATCATAATACTGATCCGCTGTATCCATCACTGCTCGTACAAGAGCAGAGGATAACAGGGGCGGCGCGGCTCCAAAGCTTGAGGTTCCCTCAAGCACATCGAGAGTCTGCTCCAGTACAGGCGTCGTATAATTACGAATATTTTCTCTAGACAATGTCCCTCGCAGAGCTAATCGTGCAAGAGCATCCCAACCTCCCTCCTGAAGCTGTAAGCTTGGATCGTCCATACGATGTTCTTGTATAGGAAATCCCGACTCTATACCGGTATGTCTGCGCCCCAAATGGGTCAGCAGCAGTCGTCCTCTATAAAGATTACCTATGGTGACGGCTATGGCAGCCGCTAAGGAACTGCTTCCACTCGCTCCCTTAACCGGACTCCAAAACAAAATGGTACTCATGCTTTCCTCCTCTCCGCATGCTTTAACGCACGACGGCTCTCTTTGGGTTCCCAATCCATTAATTCTCCAATACAACGACTCAGCTCTTTCTTGTACACTCTAGACAATGGCTTAAGCTTGAGCTGTTGTTTGTGCTCATTTTCAAGCTTTAGGGCAAAATGCCCTTCATCCCATGGCAAGACATACGGTTCCTGCTGCCAAGAGGCAGGGAAGTGGTTCATGTATTCCCACAAATACGGCTCCTCCACGCCACAATCTACAGCCTGTATAAATAATTTGTGAAATACGAGATTTTTGGGAAATTCAGGTTGACTGAACAAACGCTCAAGCCACACCCGTCCGTTATCCATTAACATCCGGCTATAGTCACTGACCCAAATCCGCTGTTCTGCCTCTTGCCAAGCAGATATCGGACAGAAATCCGGCGACTCTACATCCAGAATAACGATGTCATAAGCCAAACCTGCTTTCCGATCAGCCATCATACCAATATGCAGATCCTCCCAAGATGTAAAACCCATGGCCACATCAAAATCGCCAAACTGCACAATGGGGAGGGGTTTGTCGAGCATCCCTATGCTATATCGATACTGTCCCCGCAGCGTAGCATCCACAAGCAACACTCGTTGACCGGATGCTGCCAATATACTGCTGATATATAACAAGGTATCGCTTTTATCACATAGCCCGGCAAATATCCAAGTTTTCATACGTTTGTCCCTTTTCTCTGATTTATTTACCATATAGATCAGAGCTACCGCTCTGCGTTAAGATATCTGCTTGTTCTTTGGCATCCTGCCCGTTTCCATATCCGTCCCCTGTATTAGTACGCTCGCTCAAAGCTCCATCTGCATTCGCTCCCGCATGCTGTGCTGCAACTTCCTCACTCAGGCTTCTCTCTACAGATGTCGATATTACATTGTTTGATGCACTAATTGCATTTTCAAGAGATTCCCGCAACTGCTTGGACAGCTTTTGTTCAGCAACGCGGATCAAATTAGGATCACTGTTCATTAACTCTAACACCTTCGAATTAGGTGGATAGGTCGGGATCGCCCTCGGCTGGAACTGCGGATCGACATACGTTAATGCATAGATAGATGCTTTATGCAGATAGGCATCAACAATTCCGCTCGAAAGTGATAATATCTCCTGCTCATTCAAAGTAACCCAGATGACCGGACCTTCAAGTTTGGAAATTCGCTTTTTGGATAACAAAATATAATCCTGACCCGTTGGAAATTGAATGCGGATATCCACTTCATTTCCGGCTTGTAGGCTATTTGGGAGGACCACCACCTTCAGCTCCCTGTTACGCAGGTCTTTAGGAGTGGGTTCATCGGTGGTAATCATAGCTGATGTAAGCACGGACCCTTTTTTCAGCTCAATTTTAGCCGTGGTGCCGGAAGCTTCATTTTTACCCGCAACCAAATTGGCTGGAGCCTGAGAGCCAGGAACCGTGATTCCCTTCAAATCACTAGGTGTAATTTGTTCACCCGGAGAAATGTCACGAACAACAACCCAACCCTTTTTCGCGGTTCGTTGTTCTTGCTCATAACCTTTCCATTTTTGTGCTGCTTCTACTTCGGCCTGTTTCCTGACATCATTTAATTGATGGGTGTTAATTATAAGGTAGCTCGCGAAGACAACGCCAACAATACCCGCACCAATACAACCAGCGTAAAGCTTTTGCTTACTGCTTTTTCTTAGCTTGGACACACAACTTCTCCCCTGCCTTTTTGATATATACCTTTTATCTAGCGGTGACTGCGTTTGAGGAATCCGAAGCGTCTCTTTCGGGTATCGGGAATGGCTCCACGAAATATCTCATCCAGCACCTGATCCATCTCTTCTTCCTGCTCAAATGGATCGGAATGGAACGGTAAAGCAAATACTTGATCGTGATCTAATTCCTTACGTAGCCTGCGCACAGCCTCCGATGCTGCCAGCGGCAAGCAGTAATTCCATTTATGCTGTGGGTGGCGCTGAAGTGAGCGGGACAGCCCGGCTATATCCTGAATTCTCCACTCGGCTCCAGAACCGACCACTAGCGGGTAATCCGCTCTCAAAAATTCTTCCAGCCGCTCATTGTCCTGCCCACTCCCCAAATCAAGTACGATAAATTGGTAAGAGCCACCCAGTAACGCAATGACATCCGCACGGGATGTTTGCCGCCAATAATGTACTCCATCTACCTCAAAGCGCCGACTTGAACTCGCTCGCCCAACAGGTACTCCGTCTACCACTTCTTGAAGCCTAGCAAATGCTTTGGCTGTACTATGCAGTTCGACCAAAGCCACTGAACGAGACCTTCGTGCCAGATAGTGGCTCACTACAATCGCCGTGTGCGTTGCACCGGAACCAGAAGACACGCCCAGCACAGCTACAACCCTAGTACCTCCATATTCGATAGAAGCATCGCTAACAGACACTCCTTGTTGAGCAGGTTGAAAATCTGCACTACGTCGAAGCTCCCCGATCACCTCTCCGGCAGACTGAAATCGCTCCCCTGGATGATGACGCAGCAGCTTGCGAATCACCGGGATCAAATGACGAGGTAGTTCCCCACGAATATATCCTTCTACTCCGGCCGTCCACTCGCTATATTTGCCACCTGTACAGAGATACAACAACAACGCTCCCAAGCTGTACAAGTCCGAACGGGCATCCGTTTGGCCTGCTCCATATTGCTCCGGGGCTGCGAATCCCACCGTGCCCAGCTTTACCGTATCCTGATCCAGTTCAGCCTTATAGCTCCGTGCTATGCCAAAATCAATCAGCTTAAATTCCATTTCTGGTGTCAGCATAATATTCGTCGGTTTCAGATCCCGATAAATAACAGGCGACTGGCGAGTGTGCAAGTAATCCAGCACATCCAGCAACTGCAAAGCGAATGGAACCATTTGCTCCTGCGGAATATGGCCTTGGTAACCCTTCATGTACGCTTCCAGCGTAATCCCTTCAATATAGTCCATAACCAGATATACCGCCCCGGATGGCGGATGCTCGAAGAAGTCAACAATTCTCGGTAATCGTGGATGACTCAGCGAAATCAGCATCTCTGCCTCCGCACGTACAAGCTTCATCATTTGCGGGTCCGCAATGGACTCCTTCACAGCCCATTGCTTACCTGGCAGCTTCAAATCCTCTGCCATAAACACGCTGCTCATACCTCCCGTACCCAACGTGCGGACAATCCGGTAACGCTCACCCACGATCGAACCGTATTCCAAATTCGATTGTTTTTTCATTTCTCTCCTACCTCCCTTCTATAAGCAAACAACACAAAAAAGGGAAAGCCTACCGCAAAAACACAATCTTCATGTCACCATGAAAATGATGTTCGCGGGATGCTTTCCCTTTATTTATACGTGGTTATACTATTTTTAAGAAACAATTTGGGTTTATTATATAGCACACCTATATCGATTGTAAAGCATTATTTTCCATACTTGATCATATACAGTGTGATCTCATCCCGGTTATGGAATAGCTGCTTGGCCCGCTGAATCTGCATGCCGGACTGCTCGAACGAAGCGATCACATCATGAATAAGCGCCAAAGGCTTTTTATGCATTAGCTTGACCGTTACGATGGCAGTACCTCCACTGCGTAAACTATACAGCAATTCGGTGACGAGCCTCGCCATTTGTTTGGGACTCCAACTCATATCACAGACCAGCAGATCGAATGTATTTTCTTTGAATTTGACCTCACTCGCATTTTTACGTAAAAAAGTCAGATTGGCATACTTCATCAACGAAGGCTCCATCTTTGCCGGATCAACCGCAGTTACTTTGAGTCCACGCTCCAGCAAAAAGGAAGTCCACCCACCTGGTGCTGCCCCGATATCCAGCCCTTGATGAAAAGCGCTAAAATCAATGCCAAACGTTGCTTCTGCTTCCAGCAGCTTGAATTTGGCACGAGAGATTTGTCCGTCCTCCTTCTGAAAACGAACTGCGCCTCCGCTCCAATCCGATAGATTGTCCTGTGGATGCGACACACCTGCATACCATGTATCCATATCCGCAAAAACGGACACAATAACCTCTGCCCCCTGCACCGTAAGCTCCATAGGAAGATCACTTAATTGCTCACTCAAAGCCTGCTTGAGCGCACCTGCGTTTTCAGTCCAACTGCTGCCAGCTCCTTTACGCACCTGCAAAGCAACACGCTGGTCTATCAGTTCTCTGCGGTTACGGATAAAAGCAACCAAACGCTCCAGCACCTGAGCCAAATCCGCACCTTCCTCCTGAAAATGCACAGGAAATAAGTGACGCAAAAACATGGGCGGCTGACCCGTAATCGCCCCAACTGCCTCACTGGCATCCGATTGTAATGTAGCCAGAAAAATTTCACCTGGTAAAAGGATAGTGCTTTTCACAGAACCAAACATTCTTCTAAGCTCTTCCTGGGCATAAGGTGCAAACCCATGGTTGGCAGTGCAAACAAATCTTGACGATGACAAAGCGGTTCCACCCTGTACATCTTTACTCATGTATAGTTCCTCCAAAATAACGTTACCCTCCAGTGCACACCCGAATCCAGGGACGTTCGCCATCCCAATCCAGCTCAACTGGAACTTCATAAGTGTGCATAATCAATTCTTTCGTTAAAACCTCTTTTTTCGGTCCGGCTGCTGCCACCTTGCCATCACGGATTAGCGCCACATGGGTAAAGAGGGGGACTATCTCCTCAATATGATGGGTTACATAGACCACTGACAAATCCCGTTTGCGAAGCCGATCAATTTCAACCAGCATTTTTTCCCGCTCAAATAGATCCAGTCCGGCGCAAGGCTCATCCATAATCAGCAAACGAGGCTCCGCCATCAGTGAACGGGCCAGCATAACCTTTTTGCGTTCCCCCTGAGATAAAGTACCCAACGGATGATTCATCAGCGCACCTAAATTCATCCCCTCCAGCAGAGATACGGCTTTTTCCTTTGTCTCTGTAGGGATCTCCTGATAAAAACGCAAAAAAGCATACGCTCCAGTAGCAACTACTTCCCATACCGGATCTTTTAAAGCCAATTTTTCCAGCAACGTCTGGCTGATATATCCAATCTGCTTGCGTACTTCCCGTACGTCACATTGACCATATGTTTGCCCAAGCACTTTGACCGTTCCACGACTCGGAAACATATACCCAGTCATCATTTCCAGCAATGTTGTTTTACCAGAGCCGTTACGCCCCAGAATGGCCCAGTGCTCATTTTTCCGTATTTCAAGATTCACATCGTCCAATATTCGGCTTTCATCCCGCTGCAATGTGATGTTCTTCATGGATATCATTCCACCACGCTCCTTATCCTGCTCAGCAAGTGTTCCACAGATTCCATTTTGTAAATGATTTCAGGACTTCCGTTCTCACCGTTATATAAAAGAAGCGCAGGAACACTGGAAATCCGGTGCTCCTGTACCAGTTCGGGAATATAGTTAATGTTGCTTTGCACCACGACTCCTTCGGGGAGCAAATGCTCTGCCACTTCCAGCATCCGCCGGGTAGCCGCGCAGGTTCCACACATGGGAGTGTACACAAACAAAGCCAGCTTGCATCCCTCCCATATGGCGCGACGCACCTCCTTTTGTCCCAGCTCCTTCATCGTTCCGACTCTTTTTGGATCTCGTGCATGCGCTCCTCCGGTACCGGCCCGTTATGCACGGTGACTCCTTCCGGCTTATTGGCATACAGCAGCTCATACATGGCTCGTCGGCCCTCCGCACTGGAGGAATGCAAATAAATTTCACGCGGATACAACTGCTGCCCTGCAATGGCAGCAGCCACATCTTTCCCCGTTGGCTGACCCGGTCCCAAATCATAATCCAGCGATAGCACCGAAATCGGGTATTCTTGAAGCAGTAACAAACACTCCTCCGCATCCCTTGCCAGCTTAAAGCCCGGAGGACAAGGCCGAAAATCGTCCATAAACAAATGCATCAACATCTCCTCCTTTTTCCCATCGATGCAAGCTTCTTAAGCCTCAAAGATGAAGATCATCCTTCAGACCGTTTAACTGCCAGCTTTGGATCATTTGAATATCTTCGCGATGTGTCCCATCAGGTCCCGTTTCGCTTTCCAAAACGACAGGAATGCCCCTTACTGGCTCCTGTTCCGTCATCCAACACATGCCCTCCAGACCAATACAACCCTGCCCGACACGCGCATGTCTGTCTTTTTTAGAGCCATACGGGTATTTGGAATCGTTCAAATGAACTCCACACAGGGCTGGCCAATAGCCCAGACGATCCCCTTTTTCGATCAACGCCTCATCACGTCCACCGTTCCACAATCCTGCCGCATACGCATGACAGGTATCCAGACAAAAGCCGATGCTATCAGGATATTGACACAACTGGCGAATTTGTACCATTTCCTCCAACGTGGTTCCCATCAGACCGTGATCCCCTGCCTGATTTTCAATCAGTATTCTAGCCTTTCCCTGCCATCCTTCCAGCACATCATCAAGACAAACAATGATATTTCGATAACCCTCCAGCGGTTCAGACGCATGGGTATGCCCAAAATGAACGACAATCCCCTTTGAGCCACAGGCTTCAGCGATATCCAGATCGTTTCGCAATGAAGCAACTGTCAGCTCATAAAGCTCCTGTCCGCGTTCGCGCCCGTGAGCTGGATTAACGGGATATGGGGAGTGGCCAATAGATTGGATTTCATGCTTTACACAGTAAGCTTTGCAGACAGCCGCATCAGCAGCATTCCATTCCTTCACTCTAAGACTACGTGGATTTTTCGGAAAATATTGAAAAGAACGTCCACCCTGCTCTCGTGCACGTACAGCGGCTTTGGAAAAACCACCTCGCGTACTAACATGAGAGCCGATCAGCAGTTTAGGCATCATGCTGCTGTACCGGGCAATAAAATGCTTTTTTTCCCGCCAGCTCAACCCGCACAATTTTCCCGCCACTTGGAGATTCTTCTCCTTCACGGTCATACACCCGGCACTGATGATCAAAGCCGCCCGTTAGCGTATCCCCCTCCATCAGAGGCATATCCATATAACCGCCTTCCGCAGTAGCTTCACGAAGCACGGATTGCGTAGCATGATACAGCTTTTCCACTTTTTCCGGTGACTGTACGATGCTCTGTACTTTGGAACCTGGTGTAAATCCGGCAATATAAGCAATTTCGTCCGAATAACAATTTCCAATACCGGAAAAAACATGCTGATTCACCAGCGTTGTTTTCAAAATACCCCGACGTCCCTTTAGACATGCTGTAAACTTTTCTAATGTCATACGACGATCCAGCGGGTCAGGTCCGAGTTCAGACATCGCCTCTTCTGTTTCTTTAGCCGTCAGCAGGTGCAGGTAACCCAAGCGCAGCCCGATAAAATAAAGCTTTACTCCACTAAAATCCAGTTCAATTTGAACCGTGCGATCAGGACGCTGCTCCTCCGTTCCCAGATACAACAGTCCTCCCAGCATCAGATGCAGCACGAGCCGCCCACCCGTGTTCAGATGAAAAATCAAGTGCTTGCCTCGACGCTCCATATATACAACGGTAGTTCCCAGCAATTGCTTCTCAAACGTTTCCACTTCGGTATTAATGGATTTCACACGGTTAACCGTCACTCCGGTAATCGGAATGTCCAAAATTTGTTTTGACAATAGCGTTCTGTAGTTCTCCATCTCAGGAAGTTCCGGCATGTCAACATCTTTCCTTTCGTAGCTGCAAATCACTTTTGATTCTTGCAGATTTTTTTAAAATGTATATTTACTATTACTTAAACTCTTCCCGGAGCCAATCCTGCAATTCATCCAGATTGTCAAATATCAGGTCAGGTTTTACTCCAACGGCACGCATATGTCCGTCCATATTAGCGCGGGTCGAAACACCCGATAGTATGAGAGCTGTTTTGCAACCTGCCGCCGCACCTGCCGCAATATCGGTAAGCATATTATCGCCCACAACCAGAGCTTCATCCGCTCTAATGTTCAAGCGATCCAGCGCATAGCTCATTAACACGCTTGAAGGCTTGCCGATGACGACGGGCTTTACCTGTGATGCCGCCTCAATCGCAGCTCCAATCGTTCCTGCCCCCGGCATGAGTCCATCTTGTGAAGGTAATTGAAGATCAGGGTTTGTCAAAATATAAGTGGCTCCTTCCCGAATCCATCGCATAGCAGCAACCAGCTTATCATATGTAAATTGGCGATCTATCCCCTGCACCACATAATCAGGGTGATCCTCCACAAGCTGCAATCCGGCATCCGTAAGAGCCTGACGTAATCCCGTTTCACCAATACAATATACACGTGCTCCAGGGCTTTGCTGTGCAACATATTGTGCAGCCGCCAGCGCCGAAGTACATACTTCATTGCTAACTGCATCAATTCCCATACCGACCAAATGCTCCGCCACCGACTCGGGTGTGCGTGAAGCATTGTTCGTAACATAAGCGTAAGGTATCTGGTTCGTGCGCAATTGGGATATGAGCA
This sequence comes from Paenibacillus sp. NRS-1782, assembly GCF_050467685.1. Taxonomy (NCBI): domain Bacteria; kingdom Bacillati; phylum Bacillota; class Bacilli; order Caryophanales; family Paenibacillaceae; genus Paenibacillus; species Paenibacillus sp. NRS-1782. The sequence goes on along the minus strand of NZ_JBITPH010000009.1, from coordinate 77,492 downwards.
GATCCGCACCCTTGATCATCCGTTCCCCATGATACAATGTTCCATCCAGATCAATCAGTAACGATTTTATCGTAATTCCCTCCCGCACTTCAAATCAATTCATCATAACATTGAAATTATAATTCATCCCATGAATGATGTTCACCTTCTCATTTAACCACCTTAATCATTCAGGTCATAAAATAAGTCGGCCTCCCCATTTCACTTTATCTATCTTAAGTCAAAAATACATATGAAGTCCATGAATTGCTGGTAAACGGTGCAAAATAGTGCCATTCCTCGCTAAAAGCCGTCGCTTTCCCAGGGAATAAGCTGCATCTCCGTCGAAATCCATCGAAGATGCCTAGTCTTCTAAGGAAATCTCCTGTATTTCCTGAGCCTGCTCAAAATACAAACCCCTTAAAATTCGATATATAGAAAACCAAATATGACATGTCTCCATATGTGGTATTACATATTCATTCGGTCTCACCCATATGTCGTCCTCATCTCTTGTCGCATCCTGCGCTTTCCCGGAAAATAATTTCACAGGAAAAACAAGGGCGCCGGAGCAAGCCCCGGCACCCATACACGTCTATCTTCTATAACTACCGTTTATGAACCAATATCGGGCACTGGTAACAATACATGCTGCTCCGCCAGCAATGAATTAGGGAATGCAATCCGTGCTTCCTCCAGCAAAGGCTGGAGCTGCTCCTGATCTTTATATCTGGAACTAAAATGTGTCATGATCAACTGACCCGCACCTGCCGCTTTTGCTGCTTCCGCTGCCTGGAGCGCTGTACTATGATGATATTCATACGCCGTATCTGCCAGCTCATGCAGAAAAGTGGCTTCATGAACGACAACCGTTGCATCCTGAGCTAGTACTACGGTATTCAGGCAAGGTCGAGTGTCACCGAGAATGGTGATGATACGTCCCTTTTTCGGTGCACCCAATACATCCTGGGGATGAAGCATGACTCCACCCTCCACCTCTACGCTTTCTCCACGTTTCAGCTTACCATACACCGGGCCGGGCTTGATTCCGTATCGCTCCAGCAGTTCCTGATTGAGCTTGCCGGGCTTATCCATCTCTACAATACGATAACCGTAGCTGTCAATACGATGATCCAGCAGAGCCGACTCCACACGGAATTGCCCGTCATCAAACAACTGCCCCCCCGTATGCTCCACAATATGTAGTTGGTAGTTGATACGGGATTGGCTGATGCCCAGAGATAATTCGATGTACTGCTTGAGGCCAGGCGGCCCATATACAGTTAACGGTGTCGTACCTCCCTGATACGCCCTGCTCGACAGCAGGCCCGGCAGACCAAAGAGATGATCTCCATGCAAATGGGTAATGAATATTTTTTCAAGCCTGCTTAGCTTAAGCGGCGAACGCAGTATCTCCTGCTGAGTTCCTTCGCCGCAATCAAACAACCACATGCTTCTTCGTTCCTCCAGCAAACGGAGTGCGATGGACGTCACGTTTCGCTGGATCGTAGGCACACCTGCATTCGTGCCAAGAAAATAAAATTCCATGACTTTAACCTTCTTCCTGTTGACCAGCAAAAAACCTCCGAAGCTCGGAGGGTCTTTGCTATCCCATCTGATAAAGGTGTTATACCTTTTCGACGTTAAAATACTGCGCCTGAGGGTGACTGAACACCATGGCTGATACAGAAGCCTCCGGTTCCATCATAAACCCTTCCGTCAGCTCAACGCCAATATCCTCAGGTTTCAACAGTTGGAACAATGGCCCCTGATCCTCCAGATCAGGACATGCCGGATAGCCAAAAGATACCCGTATGCCCTGATATCTAGCCCCATGCCGCTGTTTCATCGTCATGTCTGCCGAGTCCGGGAAACCCCAGCTGTCCCTTATAATATGATGAAGTCGCTCGGCGAGTCCTTCTGCCACTTCCAGCGCTACCGACTGAAGTGCATGAGAGCGTAAATAATCCCCTTTTTCTTTCCATTGCGTGGAAAGCTGCTGAATACCATGACCCGCCGTAACGACCATAAAACCTACATAATCCATAACTCCGAATTCCACCGATTTCAAGTAGTCAGCCAGACATAAATAAGGCTCTACTTGTTGACGCGGAAACGTAAATGTGTGCAGTACCTTGCTCACATCTGATGGATCATAAACCAAAATCTGATCTCCCTGTGACTGCGCCGGGAAGAAACGGTATACAGCATGTGCCTGAATAATTCCATCCGTAACGGCTTCAAACATGATGCTATCTACGGTTTCCTTCAACTGAGTCGCTTTCGGATTCCCCGAAGCCAGCAATTGCTCTACATTTCCTTTTAATCCAAGATGGTGCCCCATCAGCATCTGCATATTCACATAAGGCAAAATATAATTGAGCGGATAGTTACGCAGTACATGACGGTCCGTATCTGGCGGAATATAGACGGGCAAATCCTGAGCGATTTTAGAGCGAACAGCCCGGGTAAGTTTAGGCAACGGCTTGGCTTCCACAACCGTTGCGGCTTCCGCTTCCCGTTCAGCTTCCATTTCCTCAGCCATTTTCTTGCGGGACTCAGGATTCATCAGCTTGTTAGCTATGTCCAAACCATCCATTGCATCCTTCGCATAGACAACCATGCCGTCATACTCGGGACGGATACGGTTTTTCGTAAACTTACGCGTCAAAGCAGCTCCGCCAACCATAATCGGGATATCAATATTCGCATTTTTCAAATCCTGTGCAGTCAACACCATTTGTTGAGCGGATTTAACAAGCAAACCGGATAAGCCAATCGCGTCGGCCTTTTCTTCACGGTAAGCCTCAATAATGCGTTCTGGTGGTACTTTTATACCCAGATTTACAATATGGTAACCATTGTTGGATAGAATAATCTCCACCAGGTTTTTACCGATGTCATGCACATCACCTTTGACCGTAGCCAGCAAAATCTTACCTTTGACCGAGGATTCATTTTTTTCCATATACGGTTCCAAGAAAGTAACCGACGCCTTCATGACTTCAGCGCTTTGCAGCACCTCTGCAACGATCAATTCGTTGTTGTTAAAGAGACGTCCTACCTCTTCCATCCCCTTCATCAGCGGTCCATTAATAATCTCCAGCGAAGAATATTTGGCAAGCGCTTGCTCCAGATCCGGAATCAGGCCCTCCTTACTACCCTCTACTACATAGGAAGCCAGCCGCTCTTCGAGCGAGAGATTGGACACCTTCTCTTTTTTCTCCACTTTCTTATTACGGAAAGCAGCTACAAAAGCGGATAAAGTATCGTCGTTCGTTTTATAAATCAGGTCTTCGGCGAGCTTCCGTTCATGCTCGGGTATCGAAGCATAACGTTCGAGCTTCTCCGTATTTACAATCGCATAGTCCAAGCCTGCTTTGGTACATTCGTATAGATAAACGGAATTGAGCACTTCACGACCCGCCTCCGGTAAGCCAAAGGACACGTTACTGATACCCAGAATGGTGTGAACCCCTGGAAGTGCCTCTTTAATAATCCGAATCCCCTCAATCGTTTCCTTGGCTGAACCGATGTACTGCTCATCACCTGTTCCCACGGGAAATACGAGGGTATCAAAAATAAGATCCTCGGGTGCCAGACCGTAACGGTTCACCAGCAGATCATAAGAGCGTTTGGCCACTTCAAGCTTATCCTCACGAGAAATAGCCTGACCACGTTCATCAATGGTTCCAACAACAACAGCCGCGCCGTATTTATGAATAAGAGGTGCCATTTTCTCAAATTTCTCTTCGCCATCCTCCAAATTAATGGAGTTAATGATCGCCTTCCCTTGCGAATATTGCAAGGCGGTATCAATAACCTCGATATCCGTGGTATCAATCACGAGAGGGACTTTTACCTTATTCACAACCAGCTTCAAAAAGGCTTCCATATCCGTCATTTCATCGCGGTCCGGGTCCTGTACACAAATATCAATGACATGTGCCCCACTCTTTACCTGAGCACGGGCAATTTCAGATGCCTCTTCATATTTGCCCTCCACGATCAAACGCTTAAATTTGCGGGAGCCAAGAACATTCGTTCGTTCACCAACCATATAGGGACGATTCTCCTGTTCAATATATACAGGCTCAATACCCGATACAGCCGGTGGGTGATGGCCTTCCAGCGGACGCGGCTCAAACTGCGCCATACGTTCACTCATAACCCGGATATGCTCAGGCGTGGTACCACAGCAGCCTCCTGCAATATTCAGCCAACCTTTTTCGGCAAAAGCGGCCATTTTACGGGCCAATGAATCAGGTGATTCATGATATTGACCGTTTTCATCAGGCAAACCTGCATTCGGATAACAGCTAATGGCTGCTGAGGACATATCGGAGAGAGAGCGAATGTGATCCCGCATAAACTCCGGTCCTGTAGCACAATTCAGCCCGATCGACACCGGGTGCAAGTGTTCCAGCGAAATGCAGAAGGATTCGATATTTTGCCCTGCCAAAGTCGTTCCCATGGGTTCAATCGTTCCCGAAATCATTATGGGAAGCTCGATACCCGTCTTCTCAAAAGCCTGCCGAATTCCAATACTTCCGGCTTTGACGTTAAGCGTATCCTGCGAGGTCTCCAAAAGCAGGGCATCCACGCCGCCTTCAATTAGCGCCAAGGCTTGCTCTTCATAGCTCTCAATTAGCTCCGCAAACGTAACACCACCTGTCACGGATAATGTTTTCGTTGTCGGTCCCATAGCTCCTACAACAAAACGAGGCTTGTCCGCAGTACTATACTTATCTGCCGCGTTACGCGCCAGTTTAGCGGCAACCAGGTTAATTTCACGGGCGCGCTCCGGTATATCGTAATCCGCCAAAACAACGGATGTCGCTCCAAAAGTGTTCGTTTCAATCAGGTCTGATCCGGCCTCCAAGTATGCTTCATGTATCCCTTGAATGACATCCGGTCTGGTTAAGACCAACATCTCGTTGCAGCCCTCCAGCTCTTCCCCGCCAAAATCGTCGGGGGAAAGATCCTCTTGCTGGATCATGGTGCCCATGGCCCCGTCAAGAATGAGTATTCTTCGTTGTAATGCATCCTGTAAGCTAACTTTATCCAAAATCTCTTCACCCCCGCAAAACGTTAAATCCTAGTTTAGCAGAAACCGTATCATTTAGATAGATTGAAGTAAAAACATACGTTTTATACAGCCTCTTCTGCACAAAAACGACTCTCGATATTCATTTTTACAGTTTGCAGCATAATGAGACGCACTTAGGTCGGTGTTCTTTTATATTGGAATAGGACGAACCGTCATTTGCAACATAAAATGTTTCAAACCTATATTGTACAACGATTCAAGACATGATATTCTGTATACAACATTAAACCAAGTGGAAAAGAGGGATAACCTATGGCTGAAATCTTAATACGCAATACGAATGTACGAATTAGCGATGAAGACAAGGTCCGTGAATTTTTGGAGAGTCAAGAGGTATTGTACGAGCATTGGGATGATTCCAAGCTATCCGGGGTGCTGCAAGAAAATTTCACCCTGACAGATGAGCAAAAAGTAGCTGTTCTAAACACTTTTGAAGCCGAAATCAAGGACTTAGCCGCCCGCCGTGGGTATAAAATATGGGACGTTATCACCTTGTCCGAAGCAACGCCGAATTTAGACGAGCTGCTTGCCAAGTTTGAGCAAATTCATACTCATACCGAAGATGAAATCCGTGCTATTGTAGCAGGCAAAGGCATTTTCATCATTAAAGGTCCTGAAGAAATCGGATATTTTAATGTCGAGCTTTCACCTGGTGACGTTATTTCCGTACCAGAAAATATTCCTCACTTCTTTACCTTAATGGAAAATCAGAAGATCGTCGCAGTACGTTTGTTCATCGAAGAAAATGGGTGGATTGCCGAACCGTTTGAAGATCCATCGTTTATTAAAGCATAATACTACATTACGAATCCATCCAAAGTGGATAAAGCAACTCCCTCTGCTCTGAGATACCTGAGCGGAGGGAGTTTTTTGGGCTTGTTACTATAATAAGATCCGAAAAGCACTTACTTAAACGATTGAATAATTCCATCCAATTCAGAAAGATGCTTAATTTCAAACTTTGGCTTGATTTCTGTAGTATTGGTTTTGGCGTTGCGGTTCACCCACACGGAGTGCACACCTGCCGCCAGAGCGCCTTGAATATCAGTCGTCAGCTTATCCCCCACCATTAAAGCATGTTCAGGCTCAATACCGAGAAGCCCCAAAGCATGTAGAAAAATAGACGGGTCCGGCTTACCTTTACCAAACGAACCTGAAATAACAACGTCATCAAAAAATGGAGCTAGCTGCGGAACCCCATCCAGCTTTTCCTGCTGTAGATCAGGGGAGCCGTTTGTCAACAAAAGAAGCTTATACTTCCCCTTTAATTGCTCCAGAATCTCAAATGTTTCTTCATAAACATGGGGACGGGTGCGTCTTTCCAAGGCAAATTGCGTTGCCAGTTTTTGCGCTAACTCTTCATTATCTATCCCCAACTGTTGCAGACCTCTACGCCAAGATTCCTTTCGATAAGCAGGGGCCAACTGTTCCAATTGCCGGAACTCAGGCTGCTCTCCTGACTTAAAATTCGCCCACAATCCCTCAAACGGATTAATGCCAATCAATTGAGTAAAACTAAAGGTTTCATAAGACTCATACAAAGCACGCGCTTCCTTGCGGACTGCTTCTTCCAAAGCCTTCGGATCAACGTCTGCTTCCAGGGAACCTGTCTGGCACGTCGCGTCAAATGCCTCTTCTACACTACGCTCATCCCACAGAAGTGTATCATCAAGATCGAACATTACCGCCTGAATCGTCATCTGAATTATCCACTCTCTTTCCACTTTATATGTACGCTTGTTCTCCCATGTTGAGCCTACAAGCATTCCAATTATTATGTGCCCATATTAATCAATAGGCCGCAATGTGTTATATGAAATAACATCATGCGACCTTATTTACAGAGGCTACAGGTCCACAAACAATTTAAACGATTCGTACCAACAGAAGTCGCTATTTTTTGTCTACTTGAACCTGATTAGATAGCGCAAACTTCTCAAGCCGCTCTGCAATGGCATCCGTATCATAACGGCCCAGTGATTTTGTAAAAATAAAGTTGCCACCCTTACCTTTTCTTTCAACCGTTACGTAACCCTTTTCAATCTTGATGGCTTTCATATCCTCTGTCGTCATTGGACGCTCTCTGCCACCCTTCAACATATACAGCGTGCTCTTTCCAACCTTCAAATAAGGACGGCGTATGAAAAAGATAACTGCCAGCATCAAATACAAGCCAAATACAAGCCAGTCCATGCCGCGCATGCCAGTCTTAGTCAAAAAATAACTCATGAGCATGTACAGAACTGCAAGTCCAGCCAACATGATTGGCACGGTAATATTACGTCCACGGAAAATATCCATTGCAGAACCGGCACCACTAATGGTTTGGATGCCTTGTTTTTTGCGCGATTTATTCAAATGCGCTGTGTTTTTGCGTACTTTTCTTTCAAATGATCGGGCCATCTCTCAATTCCCTTCCCAAATATATTGCTTAAAAACAATTGCCACCCATCCTAATCTATATAGATACCAAAATAGATACCTTAAAAAAACGAAAAGCAAATTACGCGGGCTAAGCCGCTTTAGCGACATTAATGCGTCAGCCCACCATTTCCCTTCGACGTATCTTCGTCCACAATTTCAATCGTATCAAGTTGCTGCCGGAAATTACGGCGAATGTTATCCAAATAAATTTCCCGAAGATTGGCGCGCTCTGTTGTTTCCTCTTCAGTCAATCCTTCGGCTTTTGCTTTGCGAGCCAATTCATTGATGCGCTGTACCAAGCTGTCTATATCCAAATTCTGTCCCCTCCATATAAGCAAAGATATAATACACTTTGACATGTAGAAAAGAGCTTGTCAAGGTTCCCTCATTACGTCCTCTGACAAGCTCTAATCAATCGTGACAGATCAGAAATGCGGAAGCTTTAAAAGCTGGCCTGCCTGCACTCCCCGATCTTCCAGTCCGTTAATCCGAACAATTCCATCTATATATACCCTTGTATCCATTCGTTCCGGTTTATGATTGGAGGCAATCTGCCACAATGTATCCCCAGGTTGTACAATAAGTTTGGTTACCTCTTCATTAGAAACCGAAGGGGCCGCGAATACCGTCAGCACACCTGCATCCGCAATCCAGAAAACGGTAACCAGAATAAGAAGTTTGGACAGAAGACTATTAGAAATGGGCCGTACAAGCTGTGCCTCTCTCTCATTACGGACATTTTGCATCTTTTCTAAATTCATTGGAAAAATACTTTGATATGTGCTATATTTCATCATTGTCTACGTCCTCCAAACGTTTGTTCCTATGTTTTTCACAATATAACACGAACATCTGTTTTGTTCAATAGAAAAGAGAACAAAAGTTCGCGATTGTTTTTTAGGGATTATTTAGAACTTACGTTTGTACGAACGGAGGTTCTATGCTATAATTTTCCCAAACGTTACTAAATGGGGTTGATACGGTATGTCTAAGATTTCAAGCCGCCAGCAGGCCATTCTTGAATTTATCCGCAATGAAGTGCGTCTAAAGGGTTATCCCCCTTCTGTACGCGAAATAGGTGAGGCTGTTGGATTGGCCTCCAGTTCTACGGTTCACGGTCATTTGGATCGTCTGGAGAAAAAGGGACTGATTCGTCGTGATCCAACGAAACCGCGGGCCATCGAGTTACTCGGCCAAGACGAATCGGATAACAGCAACTTGATTAATTACTCAATTAGTCGTGTTCCGGTCGTCGGCAAAGTTACAGCTGGTCTGCCTATTACAGCAACAGAAAATATTGAAGATTACTTTCCTCTTCCCCAGCATTTTGTTGGTGAGGATAAAATATTCATGTTATCTGTTGTAGGAGAAAGCATGATTGAAGCTGGTATTGCCAACGGAGATTATGTCATCGTACGTCAACAGCAGACAGCCGATAATGGCGATATTGTCGTGGCCATGACAGACGAGGACGAGGCTACTGTTAAAACTTTTTACAAGGAAAAAGATCATATTCGACTTCAACCGGAAAATCCGGCCTTTGAACCGCTTCGTCTGACGCACGTCAGTATTTTGGGTAAGGTTGTAGGACTCTTCCGGGACTTCCACTAATTTTTCATTTTTCAGCCCCGTTATTCTTCCGCTACAACAAAACCGGCTGCCCATGGCAAGCCGGTTTTGTATTGATATTATGTACACAAAATGTTTCTCACAGCTATTCTTTTTCCTTTGATAGCCCATAGATAGACGGTTTATACCTACTAACTTCATTCTTTACTATTCTGCTTATGCTAATCTGCTGGAACTTTCTCCTACAATATAAAGTGGGAAAAGATAAGACAGGTAAGCATAAGTTTTTTTACATTCTGTATCTCCATACTTTATTAGTTTCTGAATATTAGAATCATAGGTGATAGCTTCTTTTTGCTTTTAATAGATTTATGCCGATACATGCTAGCGCTACTGGCATATGAATAAAGTAGACCTTAGCAAAGGAGATAAGCATATGATCAAAAATCGAGTCAAAACGTATAAGCATCGTATCGGCAAGAACAAATTTCTGGTCGTAAAAGTCTTTCAGGCCGCATCCGCCGAAACAAGAAGCGGTAACGCACTAGCCACCAATGCATTGAACATCAAAATTTCCAAACGTAACCGTAAGCATAAACACTTCTAAAATTCATCCGTACCTTCATTTCTTGTGAAGGGAGGTGATATCATGTGTAAAAGACATTTCAAACGTCACGTGAGAGGAAGAGGATTATCCATCCGTTCAAATCAGAGAGCTATTGCACGTGCTAGAGGTAACGCATTGGCTGTTAATCTGTTTAGTGTAAATGATAGACAACGCAGACGATAATGATTGTTTTTAAGCGAAAAGTGGGAAGGATTTCTTCCCGCTTTTTTGTGCCACATTCTAGTGTAAAACGGAAGTTGTACAATAAAAAGTGGCACTTTAAATCCCAGCCCTGAGAAAATTCAAAAAAAGCTTTTTTCATGTCTATTCTCCTCCTTGAACTATTGTGTCTTTATCTTTACTGTATGATCATGATCCTTTAGATTCTGAACAAAAATCAGGGTGCTGAATGTCTCTTATGATTCGAATAAGTCGAGTGTTTTGAAAAAAAAGAGCCGCTATCTAGTAGCAACTCCAGTGAAAATTATGTTCGAATTTATGAAACCCATTTCCTCTATAACCTCGCCAAATCGGTGATAAGAGATCGGACACCTCTTCGACGTTTTTGTTATCTCACATTCAAAGTAAGCGTCTTTGAAAATGCCATTAACAATTTTCACCTTCTCCACATTCAGTGTATTACTTCTATCCACATTCAAGAAATGGAACCCATTATTATTTAGAAAGCTTTCCCAATGCTTTAGGGTGCCGATCATGTAATATGTTTTTTCGAATGTGTGAACTAGAATCTGATCCCTCTTACGTCCTTTAGATATAAAAAGAACCTTGTCCACTGGTATGTTTTCGCCCTTGTTCATACCTCGAGAATCATCAGCTGAGACGGTTAAGTTTAGCATTTCATATATCTCCCACTTTATTTCAACAGTTCTTCAGGTGGTTCGGGACTGTGAATCCAAGACAAACTCGCTGTACTCACTGATACAACTGCAAGTGAAGTAAGTAATATGGCAGCATTGTAGTACATGCCAATCTTAAATTTACTAAATTTAGGACTTTTCATTTTTCGCACCTCCTCTCTATTAATGTTAAGCTCTGAACAAAAAAACTAGCCGCTACCACCGGAAAAGCCAGCCACAAATTAAGTGTTATTATTGCAACTCCGCAAATTTTTAACAATGGGTAGTGCCGTTTAGATATACGAGTCTTCCCGTCTATTCTAGACGGAGCATAAACTAAGACAAGTATTATACTTAATATCGAAGTAATAACTATCCAATTATAGTTTAAATTCACAAAGGACAGGGCAGTAAGTAAAGCTGTAGAGACAACAATGCATACTATATTGCTCTTTAAATGTATTCCTCCTACAACTTGACGCAGTATAGAAAAAGATATCATTGCCAGTACAGTTTCCTGCACCTTCCCCGTAATAAATGAAATACCAATAGTTAACAAAATGATGGAAACTGTATTAATCACAACGGCTACTCCATGTTTTAAAACCGCAATAGAAGATGGATGATCCGGTACAACTGTTTTGATATGAGTTGCAATATCAAGAGCAATAGAATCAAGATTTTTTATAATAATCACGCTCCGTTTTTAGCGCATAGTACAGGAACATTCCAGATGCCAAACCTATAAATAAAATACTCAGAGGAAAATTATTGACGTAGAACATAAATGTACTAGCGCCTAGTACCCCAATTATTAAAATAACAACAAGTACATGTTCCCACCTAAAACGCAAGCTTTCATAATCTGCTGTAAAGCCTATTTTGAATTTAAATACTAACCATGATATAGCTAATACCCATGCACTGGTTACCGCTTGAGCTAACGATCCCTCTGGAGAGGTCTCCATGTCTGATGTCAATGTACCAAAGAGCATTACTATAATTATTGCTTGGAGCAGCGTATACAAAAACGTACCTGTAATGGATATAATAGCTGACCAAATAATAGGCATCCTTACAACAGTAGTTATCAATAATGTGAATAATATAATGTTTATACTCGGAGCAAAAAAAGACAACGACATTTCTTCTCTTAACACCAGACTTTGCAAATTCATGATCAGGCCGATAAACAATGCAGGCCAGATAAAATCTAAAGCTCGGATTCTGAAAATAGTAAGCATTAAAACAAACGCCGCAAATGTTTCAACATTAGAAAAAAGCAAGAACCGTATAGGCTCCCACATAACACATATCCCCTTCTCACCATTGTAACCAACACTATAATTCTATATTTGCTATAACAGTATAGAAATACAATTACCTGTTTATTTGGAATATTTTATGTATTATGCTGGGTAAATATTTTTCGCACGTTTCCTTACAATATGTTTATTGCTCTAAGAGCCATATTTCAAAAAAACTCATATTTCACGAGTTGGAAAATACCATCTTCCTCCCACTTTTCGTTGATAAGTCCCGGATCATGGAAAAATGTATCTAGAATTTCATTCCAATTCATACAGGTTCTCTTCTTTAATTATTTAGGATGATACAAACGATCAAAAAAATCATAAAATACAATCAGCCAAAAGAGACAGGACAACATAGTATTAATACACGATGTTCTTGCTTACGGGCTTCGATCCAACTCGCAAACTCTTCCTTGCAATTCTTTTAGTACCTCCAATTGAAAAATGCGGTTTCCCGCCATATAATTTTACTCACTGCCCCCAAACTAAAAATCCCTCAACGCTTAGAGCGCCAAGGGATTCCACATTTTAGTAAAGCGTCAGATATTGATCACGTTCCCATTGATGCACTTGGGTCCGGTACATATCCCATTCAATTTCCTTAAGCTCATAGAAGTAAGCCAGCGCATGGTCACCCAGAGCGTCAGAGATAACTTCGCTTCGAATAAGCTCGGACAAAGCTTCTTTCAAGTCTGCTGGCAGGCTTGGAATCCCTTCTTCAATCCGCTCTTCCTCAGACATAACATAGATGTTACGATCAATCGGAGTTGGCAGAGCCATTTGACGTTTGATACCATCCAAACCGGCTCTCAGCATCACAGCCAGTGCCAAATAAGGATTCGCAGCCGGGTCAGGATTACGAACTTCGACGCGGGTACTCAAGCCACGAGATGCCGGAATTCGAATCATCGGACTACGGTTACTGGCAGACCAGGCAACATAACAAGGAGCTTCATAACCTGGTACAAGACGTTTATATGAATTCACCGTTGGATTCGTGATTGCTGCCATCGCACGTGCGTGCTTAAGAATACCAGCCATATAATGGCGGGCCGTCTTGCTCAATCCGAGTTCGTCTGATTCATCATAAAATACGTTTTCATTGTCCTTGAACAACGATTGGTTACAGTGCATACCGGAGCCATTCACGCCAAACAAAGGTTTTGGCATAAAGGTGGCGTGCAGACCATGCTGGCGTGCAATCGTCTTAACAACGAGCTTGAACGTTTGGATCTGATCGGCAGCCTTAACTGCATCCGCATATTTAAAGTCAATCTCATGCTGTCCAGGTGCAACTTCATGATGGGACGCTTCAATTTCAAAGCCCATCTCTTCAAGCTTAAGAACAATTTCCCGACGGCAGTTTTCACCCAGATCCATCGGTGCCAAGTCAAAATATCCACCTTGGTCATTCAATTCTGTAGTCGGTTCGCCTTTTTCATCGGTTTTGAACAGAAAGAATTCAGGCTCCGGTCCGACATTCATCGAAGTATAACCCATTTCTTCTGCTTCCTTGAGTACACGTTTCAAGATACCGCGCGGGTCGCCGGCAAATGGAACTCCGTCCGGCTTATAAATATCGCAGATCAGACGAGCTACACGATCCGAGGTTACCCAAGGGAAAACTACCCATGTATCCAGATCAGGGTATAAGTACATGTCAGATTCTTCAATGCGCACATAACCTTCAATGGAAGAACCGTCAAACATCATTTTGTTATCCAGCGCTTTTGGCAGTTGACTAACCGGAATTTCTACGTTCTTGATCGTACCAAGCAAATCTGTAAACTGCAAACGAATAAAACGAACATTTTCTTCTTTGGCAATCCGAAGAATATCTTCTCTGGTATAACTCACACTAACCTCTCCCTTTCTGTAACGAGTATTACAAATCAGCTGTTCCATAATCCTTTTAAATAATGAGGCCTGGTCTGCAAGTAAAGCGGTAGTATGCCAAAATGCAGGCAATATATTATCTCTTATTGAAAAAACGTGATAATTCACCTTGGATCAGGGATACCTGTCCCGGTCTTTTACCTGCCACAAGCTGTTGTTTCAGCAAGCGGTGAAGCTGGGTATCGGACATTTCACGACGTTTAACTTCCGTATCTGCAGTAATAACTGTTGCTTCTTCCGATTCCTTGGTGACCGGATTCATGACTTGTTTAATTCCCGCAATGTTAACACCCTTCTCAATCAACGCCTTGATTTCAAGCAAACGCTCTACATCATTAAAGGAAAAAAGACGTTGGTTACCCGACGTGCGGGCAGGAACTATCAAGTTATGTTGTTCATAATAACGAATCTGACGTGCTGACAAGTCCGTTAGCTTCATGACAATACCTATTGGAAATAAGGCCATGTTTCTGCGAATTTCGTCGCCCATTTGTCATCAACCTTCCAGTGATCTATTATTCACCTTATTGTACATTTAGCTGATGCAAAGTGTCAATGACATGTTAGAAAAACTCACAATAATTTACGATCTTTCATGGTTTGTAGGGCCATCAGCACTCCATATTTCACATGAGAGTAGGTTAACCCCCCTTGCATGTAACCAATATAGGGTTCACGAATCGGAGCATCTGCAGATAATTCCAGACTTCCTCCTTGTATAAAAGTGCCTGCAGCCATAATAACCGGATGCTCGTAGCCCGGCATATCCCACGGCTCCGGTACCACATGACTATCCACAGCGGCAGCACGCTGAATTCCTTGGACAAAAGCAATTAAATGCTCCGGTCCGTTAAAAGAAATGGCCTGAATCAAATCGGTGCGTTCCTCATGCCAGGCAGGTTTCGTTTCAAATCCCATGTCTTCAAAGACCGCAGCTGCGAATATACTTCCTTTAACCGCTTGCCCAACCAGTGTTGGAGCAAGAAATAAGCCCTGAAAGATACCTCTCGTGGTACCTAACATGGCCCCTACTTCACCACCGATTCCAGGCGCAGTTAAGCGGTAGGCTGCCAGCTCAACATACTCCTGTTTACCGCAAATATATCCTCCCGTTTCGGCAATGCCGCCGCCGGGATTTTTAATCAGTGAACCTGCCATCAAATCGACACCGACCTGCGTAGGCTCCAGCTTTTCGGTAAATTCACCATAACAATTGTCCACAAAGACAATAACGTCAGGTTTAATCGCCTTTACACGGGCTGTCATTTCCTCGATATCTGCCACACTAAAGGAAGCTCTCCAATCATAGCCGCGTGAACGCTGGATGCCGATCACCTTCGTATTGGCATGGATTGTAGCCTCCACTGCTTTCCAATCTACCTTACCTTCTGCTGTCAGCGCTGTTTCTCCATAAGTAATGCCAAAATCCTGCAATGACCCGGTCCCATCGCCGGGCTTGCCGATCACTTTGTGAAGCGTATCATACGGTTGCCCCGTAATATACAACAGCTCATCACCTGGACGTAGAACGCCGAATAAAGCAGTGGAAATCGTATGAGTTCCCGAGGCAAAATGCGGGCGGACCAATGCCGCCTCCGCACCGAACACATCGGCATAGACCTCCTCCAGTACCTCACGCCCTCGGTCATTGTACGCATATCCCGTAGAGCCGGCAAAATGAAAATCGCTCACTTGCTTCCGCTGGAATGCCTGAATAACCTTCCACTGATTTGCATCTACAATATGATCTATGCGCTGTAGCCGTTCCTGTATTTTGCGTTCTGCTGTTTCTTGTATTTGTTGGATTTCCGGACTAAAAACTACCATTTTACCTTCGTGACCCTCTCTCTTTACGCAGCCTTAGGCTATTGTTGTTATAACATCTTTCCCTCGGAATGGTGTGCATTTATCATTGAATTGACCTAAAAACGTCATCAGAAGTTATCCTTCTGTGAAGTCCTTGAGGACATGACCATATTTTTCATACTCGCCTCGCTGAACTTCTACCTCATAAATGACATCATTACCATCATACTCGGTCAGAAGTACATCCCCAATCCGGTAAAGCACCGATGTCAAGTCCCCACGTTCCGCCGGAATACGGAATCTCAGCGTATCTCCGCTCAGATGCTCCTGAATCAGCTCACGAAGACGCAGCAGATCACTTTCGTCAAATGAACTGATTTTCAAATATCCCTCGCCGGAAGGAAGCATTTCCAGTTGGTCAGGAGTACAAGCATCTTTTTTATTAAACAATACGATCTGCGGCTTGTCCGCCGCTCCCAGTTGCTCCAAAATCGTTTCCACGACCTTCATCTGTTCGTCACGCATATCCGAAGAAGCGTCTACCACATGCAAAATAAGATGAGCCTCATTAGCTTCCTCCAGAGTAGCACGGAAAGAAGCAACCAAATCATGAGGCAGATTTTGAATAAAACCAACGGTATCCGTAAGAATAATCTCTTTGCCGCTCGGCAGTTCCATCGTTCTGGAGGTAGGGTCCAGCGTCGCAAACAGTTGGTTCTCAATATATACATCAGCCGCCGTCAATTGCTTTAGCAGCGTCGATTTCCCCGCATTGGTATAGCCAACAAGCGCTACCTGCACAATACCACTCTTTTGTCTGCGCTCTCTATGTAAATACCGATGACGGGTCACTTCCTCCAACTGACGTTTTAAATCGCTGATACGATCACGGATGTGACGACGATCTGTCTCCAGCTTGCTTTCACCGGGACCACGTGTTCCAATACCGCCACCAAGTCGTGACAGATTTTTGCCGTGTCCAGACAAGCGGGGCAACAAATAGGACAGCTGCGCCAGTTCAACCTGAATAATGCCCTCCCGTGTTTTCGCACGCTGAGCAAAAATATCCAGAATAAGCTGCGTACGGTCGATAATTTTGAGATCCAGACTTTCTTCCAGATTTCGCACCTGAGCCCCCGAAAGCTCCTGATCAAAAATAGCCGTATTCGCACCCAATTCCTCGGCTGCCGCACGCAGTTCCTCTACCTTACCTTTACCGATAAACCATTTGGAATCCTTTGCTTCCTTGTTCTGGGTCAAAACACTAAGCACTTCAACACCAGCGGTCTCGGCCAGCTTCACGAGTTCATTCAGAGAGTATTCTGTATTAATCCCAGAACGTTTGACTTCATCCGTAATCAGACTGACAAGTACCGCTTTATCCTGCATTTCGGTTTGTGTATCATAAGTGGAGTTCGCCATATTGTTTGCTCCTTTATTTTCCATATTAACTCTCGCACAGAGACCGACCTGATATTCAGGCCGGCCCCCGTTCGACGTTATACAATTCGATGTGATTCAGATTTCTATTATCGCCTATCTTTTGTCCATTTTCAAATCCTCTGGACGCAGCGTCATCAACTCCTGCTTTCCCGGCTGCCCGCTTCTGTACTGATTGAGCAACCTGACAGCCTGATGCCGAATCGCTTTTTCAATCACATTGCGGACATAACGTGCGTTGCTAAATGCATGAATACTGTCGTTGCGTTCATTCAACAGATACTCTTTCATTTTGAGTATGGACTGAGGCATAAGAATATAATCCCGTTCTTTGGCCATCATTTCGGAAATTTGGATAAGCTGATCCACGGTATAGTCCGGAAAATCCAGCTGGATGGGAAAACGGGAAGGCAATCCAGGATTCGTACGCAAAAAGAAGTCCATCTCTCCCGAGTATCCAGCGAGAATCAAAATAAATTGATTTTTCTGATCCTCCATGGATTTTACTAAGGTATCAATAGCTTCCTTTCCAAAATCCTTTTCCCCTCCCCGCGCCAAACTGTAGGCTTCATCAATAAACAGCACTCCACCCAGAGACTTCTTGACCAGATCCCGCGTTTTTTGCGCTGTATGTCCGATATACTCGCCTACCAAATCAGCCCTCTCCACCTCAATCAGATGGCCCTTGCTCAGTACCCCCATTTTTTGCAGCATTTTAGCGATAATGCGGGCCACCGTCGTTTTCCCTGTACCTGGGTTCCCTTTGAAAATCATGTGATATACGTGCGCGTTACTCAACAGCCCCGCATCAGTACGCATATGGGCAATTTGCAAAAAAGCATATACTTCAAATACCAGGTCTTTGATGTTATCCAAGCCGACGAGATGATCGAGTTCCTTCTGAATTTCCTGATAGAGACTAAGATACTGCGGTAACGCCTGCGACTTGGTCGAAGTTACTGCATCCGTCTCATCAACATTTACCGAAGCTATCGGCTCCGGGCTACGCAGCACGACATTGATTTGTCTGGAAGGTCTTTCCTCCGTCCGCTTGCCCGCAGCGATTCCCCGTCCGTTCATGCATCCATCACCTCAACATTTCTTCAGGCACAGCTTACCCTATTAATGTATTCGGCCCGGCATGTCCTTATTAGCATAAAAGCAACAGGAGCTTGTGCAAAGCATTTTGTATATAGAGAAGATGCCTTTATGAGAAAACGTTGTACGTTTCAGGACACCCAGGTTTGGGCACTGAGCCACCACTTTTGCAGCGTCCATTTGGCGTAAGCCAGTACCTCTCTCGATTGATGAAGCGGCATATTCAGTACTTTAGATTCCGCCAGAGCCATCTGGGGATGCTCCAAATTCAAAAATCGGGCAATCTCAAGCGCCCGTGGGCCATGATAACTATGTGTGATAATCACAGTCGAGGTCCAACCATACTCCTGCATGATACGCTGGCTATACAACAGATTTTCGTAGGTGCTGGTCGCATGGTTTTCCAACACAATATGCTGCGCTGGAATACCTCTGTCAACCAAATAGCGTTGCATCCCCTCAGCCTCTGTATACGGGTAAGTTGGTTTGTCCAGCCCTCCGCTTACAATCAGACGCTTTACTGTACCGTTACGGTATAGCTGCAGGGCCTCGTTCAGCCTCTCCTTTAGCCCCGGACTTGGTTCTGCTCCCCACATGGAAGCCCCAAGTACAATTCCTACCTGTGCTTGCTGAAGCGGAGTGGTAGAGGCAGCGTTATTCATATCCCAAAATCGAATACCTCCCCATACCAAACCGATTATGATGATAACCAGCAGACAAAGCATAAGACGTTTGGCTGCTGAAAACTTTTTCTCTGGGCGGTTCAGCCTGCTTTTTGATTCAAAATCTTTAGGCCCAGTGCCTCTAATCCTCTGCAATACCTTCATCGTTCCCTCTTAAAATCACCGTTGTGAAACCATTCTGCCCGGTGTTTCAGCGACATTTTAAAATAGGGGAATATATGGGCATCTATCCGTCGTAAAACCTCAGCCGCAGTACGATTAGCCAGTTCTGCCTCCTGTGTCGATATATGCCCGCGCTGTAACGCATCCTCCAACTCATCCTCATCCACTAAAAAGATTTCGCCATTTTTAAGTACAACAACATCCAAATACAAATCGTCAAACCAGGGCACTCCCTGATCGGTCACTCCCTGATTTCGGCAGGTATCAATATACCATTCCACAATCTGCTCCCGATTGTCGAACATAGCAGTTACTACATAATGCTCACCCTTCGGATAGTATTGCAACCAGGAATATCCTTTGTCCGCTATGCAAAACGTATGATTGCCGTAGCTTTTCCATAACGGCTCTTTGAGACTCAAAATGGTATACAAGGTCACATATCCTGTAAACACGTCACTTTCCACATACCGGCAAGCAAACTTGCGGCTCGTTATTCTGCGCCAGTTGGCCCGATCTCCGAATTTGCGCTTCATAAATGATGTTCCTCTCCAACATTGGTAAAACCAGCTTACCATATTTAATCTGTACACTCAAAAATAACACCCTTTATCACAACAAAAAAGGTATTCCCAGACCATAATATGGTCCGAAAACACCTCTAGTATAAAAAATTCAAATCACCCACAGCATACTTCTTCTAATCTCGGTTGCGATGCCCACGATTGGAGCTCGACTGACCGTTGGAGTTGGTTTCCTGATTTCCATCCGGTGTGGTTCCTGTGGTAGATGGATCCGTGGTAACTGGATTTACCGTGGTATCACTATTAAAGGTACCTGCATCCGGTGTTGTTGTCTGGCCATTCCCCTGATTCGTGTCACTACCGGTGCCAGAGTTGCCACTATGATTGCCTGTACTGCCAGTGCCATTTCCGTCAGTGTCTCCAGGAATCGTCGGAACCTGCCCTGGGCTGGTGCTATTATCCGTACCTCCAGGGACTGTATTCCCCTGATCGGTGCCGTTCTGACCGTCTGTAGTCCCACTGTTATCCGGTAATGTTCCATCCTGATTCGGCTCAGTTCCCTGCTGTGGATCTACCGGAGTGGTCTCTGTCGGAATTTCCACACGGATTGTATTGGATGGTCCAGATTCCTTACCATCCGCTCCATAAGCCGTTACATAATATTCATACGCGGCTCCGGCTAATGGAGACGTATCTTCACCACTCGTGCCTTTCATCGCCTCCATAATCACCGTAAAGCCCCCTTCGGAAGCCTCTTTGCGATACACACGGTATTGCACATTATCTCCCGCCGCCGCAGTCCAGGACAACGATACAATTTGGGTATCCTGACTATAAGACCCGCTCAGTCCGCTTGGAGCGGTAGCCTGGACTGGCACGTCTGGCTTCTGCTCAACTGGTGGTTCATATCCTTTTGGATGGCTGAATTGCGTAACCGGGTGCCCCTTGAGAGCTTCACCCATGACCCTTCCGAAAAAGGCTGCCGACTGCCCACTGTAGTTTCTCAGCATATGTTTGCTGTCTGGCTTGTCATAGCCCATCCATACCGCACCAGTATATTCCGGCGTATAACCGACAAACCAGATATCACGGTTGCCATTGTTCCCTCTAATTCCACTCTGGGTTGTACCCGTTTTACCCGCTACAGGCCAATCAATACGGGCCTTGCGGCCTGTACCGCTATTGACTACATTTTGCATCATTTGCGTCATTTCATAAGCTGTTTTCTCGCTCATTACGGTTTTAAATTCTTCTTTGTGAGTGTAAACCGTTTTGTCATCACTATCATTAATTTGCTTGATGGAGTAAGCTTTTTGGAACTGTCCGTTATTGGCAAAAGCACTGTATGCCTGTGCCATTTCGAGCGTGTTCGTTCCTTTACTTAAACCACCCAATGCGATAGCGAGCGAGTGATCATTTTTGTCCATCGGGATGCCTACGCTTTCCGAGAATTGGACCCCTCTTTCCACACCGATCTGGTTGAGCAACCATACTGGCGGGATATTTTCAGACTTGGTAATGGCATCGGTCATACTGATGGTCGAAGAATAACCGTGCAAGTTTTTCGGGCTATACCCGTTAAAGCTCTGTCGCTCATTACTCAAAGGTGTATCCATTGTAAATTTACCGGATTCGAGAGCCGGCGCATACGCCGCAATAGGTTTAAAGGCCGAACCTGGCTGCCTGCGGCTTTGTGTTGCGCGGTTAAAGGTTCCCTTTTTGTAATCCCGTCCGGGTGCCATCGCAGCAATTCCGCCCGTCTGG
Source organism: Paenibacillus sp. NRS-1782 (assembly GCF_050467685.1). Classification (NCBI taxonomy): domain Bacteria; kingdom Bacillati; phylum Bacillota; class Bacilli; order Caryophanales; family Paenibacillaceae; genus Paenibacillus; species Paenibacillus sp. NRS-1782. The sequence continues at coordinate 56,260 of NZ_JBITPH010000009.1, read as the reverse complement.
TTGTTAATGATAACCATGGAGCCTTGAACAGGCTGATCATCCGGGCTCTTTTCGAACATACTATCATCTGCCATCGCCTGATCCAGCGCATTTTGGGACTGAGCATCCATCGTCGTATGAATTTTGTAGCCGCCAACGATCAGATCGTTTCCGCTGACTCCCGGCAAAGCATCCTCCGCCTCATTCATCACATACTCCATAAAACTTTGATACTTTTGAACTTTTTCCGGCTGCTTGTAATCATAATCTACAGCCTTGGCCTCTTCCATTTCCTGCTTTCCAATCATTCCCTGCTCAAACATCAGCTGGAGAACCACAGCACGTCGTTCCTTTGATTTTTCCGGATTACTGATTGGATTATATTTGGAAGGCCCTTTTGGAATAGCTGCCAGCGTGGCGATCTGCCAAAGCTTTAATTCTTTTAAGTTCGATTGCCCAAAGTACCCCACAGAAGCTGCCTTGATTCCTGAGTAGGAGCGTCCAAACCAAATCCGGTTCAAATACAACGTAATAATCTCATCTTTAGTCAAATTCCGTTCTAGCGCCATTGCTATAGATACCTCGGTCGCTTTACGGAAAAAGGTCTTGTCACGCGACAAAAACAGGTTTTTGGCCAACTGCTGGGTCAGCGTACTGCCACCCTCCACAGCCGAACGGGCTACGATATCTTTTACGGCCGCCCGCCCGATAGACCAAATATCAACCCCCTGGTGCTCCATAAATCGCTTATCCTCTGTTGCTATAAAAGCTTTTTTGAGCAATGGTGGAATTTCTTCACTTTTGACAGGATCACTTTTTTGTACGGACAGCTCGCCCATAAGCACACCATTACGATCGTAAACCTTTGATGTCTCGTTCACTGTAATTTTATCCTTGTTGGCTTTGTAAATTTGTTCGCCATTTACCATGACAAACAAATATCCACCAAGCGCGCAAAATATAGCCAACGCCGCCGTAATAAACAGCGTCCATCCAACTTGCTTACCTGTAATCTTCTTTTTCTTGCCCTTCGGCTTCTCTTTAGGCGTGTTTCTGTTGCGATTGCCGGATCTGGACAATGAATCGTTTGGCATTACCCTGACTCCCTTTCGCGAATAATCACATGTTGCCGAACCTATATATAGCTTGCTGTCGGCAGCATGAAAGCAAATGGAATGAAAAGAACAACCCTGTTCAGGTTGCTCCGGGTCTCATTCCTATACGGTTAGACGAGACGGTCGCTTAAAAAGTTTCATCAATCCAAGCGACCGTCAAGCCGTAATCAGTTATCGCTGGCGTTATCCTGTTGCTGTACAAGCGACACATTACGTTGCGGTGTAAAGGTGGAAATAGCATGCTTGTAGATCAGCTGTTGCTTTCCATCCGAGTCGATAACAATTGTGAAGTTGTCAAATGCTTTAATGGTCCCCCGCACCTGAAATCCATTGATCAGGTATACCGTTACCGGTATAGAATCCTTGCGCAATTGATTCAGAAACGTATCTTGGATATTAATGGACTTGTTCATTTTAGCCGTACCCCCAATAATCATTTGGATTGTTTTGAAGTATATTCAAGGTCTGTCCGGAACTTTCCTGCTATAATTTCGTGTAATCGGGCTGCATGAGCAGAAAAATTTCCGAAATCGGTGACATCTACCCACTGGATATCCTTCATGTGGCGAAACCACGAGAGCTGCCGCTTCGCAAAATGACGCGTATCCCGTTTCAGCCAAGTCACCGCCTCTTCCAAAGACACCTCTCCTCGCAGGTAGGAGGATATCTCTTTATAGCCTAGACCTTGCATGGAGATGGCATCGCTTCGCACTCCCCGTTCCATTAAGGAGGTTACCTCAGCAACAAGCCCTTGATCGAGCATCCCGTCAATTCGGTCTTCAATACGTTTATATAGCATTTGCCTATCCATTGTCAAACCTACGATGCAAAGCTGATAGGGAGATTCCTTTTTTTGACTGGCCAATTGCGAGCTGAGCGTCGTTCCGCTAACATGATATATTTCCAACGCTCGAACGACTCGACGCCGGTCATTGGGATGCAGACGACGCGCACTTTCGGGATCAACCGCCTGAAGTCGCGCATGAAGCGCCTCGGCTCCAAATTGTTCGGCATAATCAAGCTGTTCCTGACGAAAATCTTCATCAGCTCCCACCTCGGAAAACTGGTATTCATAGCAGACAGACTCCACATATAAACCTGTCCCCCCTACGATAAACGGCAGTTTCCCTCTGGCATGAATATCCGGTATGAGACGACGGCAGTCTTCCTGAAAAGCAGCTACCGAATATGGGTATTCCGGCTCATGAATATCAATCAAATGGTGCTTGATTCCTTCCATTTCCTGTTCGGAAATTTTGGCAGTTCCAATATCCATATGACGGTACACCTGCATGGAATCTCCGGAAATAATTTCCCCGCCAAATTGCCGTGCCATCTCGATGCTTAATTTCGTCTTGCCGACCGCAGTCGGGCCGACAAGAACAAGTAGTTTAGGCTTAGATGCCGCTATCAATATCAATCACTCCGTACACTGTTTTCGTTGTGCCCCGTTGCTCCACATGGAAGCCGAGGCGGGCAAATTCCCTGCTGCCCCGTTTTTCCTTCAATACAATTGTTTTCCTTGCAATACGTTTTGCCTGAACAATACTTTCCTCATCCAGAGCATCCGGGTTAGCCAATCCTCTCAATGGACCGATTGCACTAGAATCGAGCAACGGATCACGGAACATCGGGTCAAAATAGATAATATCCACACTACGATCCGGCAAGCTTCGCAAATAATCCAAATGATGACCAAAGCGGACATCAATGCCGGAAAATGCCTCATCTACCGCAGCGTTGCCGGAACGGTAATGCCTCATTCCATCCTTGATTAAAGCATAGACAGGAAAAGAACTTTCCACAGCAGTTACTTGTCCAGAATTTCCTGTTCCAATTGAAAACAGGAGGGAATCCGTTCCGAGTCCTGCGGTACAATCCAGCACGGTGTCCCCCGGAACGAGCCGAGCGGCAGTCAGCATCGGATCAGGCTCGCCCTTCAACACCCGCTTGGCGCGGATGAAGCCCATGCTCGGGTGAAAAGTCATCGGCGGTTGCTCCGGGCTAATCAGCCTCACCCCACCCTGTACGAGCACCAGCGCCTGACGAACTTTATGAGCAGCAGTCAGCCTTGCTACCGATATACCACGACGGGGGGCATACAGCACCCCCAGCTCGGCTGCAAGCAGTTCCGCCCGCTGCACGACCTCAGCGGTGGGAGAATCCCCTGTCGTCACCAATAAATGGGCTTGTTCCTCCCGAAGCCTTGCCAGCTTTTCTTCTTCACGGTTTTCCCGATCCTGCAACATATATAAACTCCCTTACATTACTCTCTTAAACAGCTTCTCCAAATCATATGTGGAAAAGGATACAACGATGGGCCGCCCATGCGGGCAGGTGTATGGCTGTCTGCACGCCGCCAAACGCTCCAGCAGTACGACAGCCTGTCGGTCAGTCAGCTTCTGGTTCGCTTTAATTGAAGCCCGGCAGGAGCACATGATCGAGGCTGCTTCCCGCAGCTTAGCCAGATCTATTGCTTTTTCATCCAGCACCCATCCTGCCATTTCCTCAATAACATCCGCTTCTTCTCCTTGAGGAAGCCAATAAGGATAAGAGCTAACGCGGAAGGTTTGACCGCCAAAATGCTCCAAATACACTCCCGCCTGCTCAAACCATTGCAGCCTTGTTTTCAGCTTTTCCGTCTCCGAGGGCGTAAATTCTAATGTAATCGGCAGGAGTAGCTCCTGAGATACCGCCTCGGGATTGCCGAATTTTTCATAATAAAATTCGTAGTTAACCCGTTCATGCGCAGCATGCTGGTCAATTAAATACAGCCCCTGATCGTTCTGCGCAATCAAATAGGTTCCATGGTGCTGACCAATCAAATTTAGCTCAGGAAAAGCGGGCATCTCGGGAGCCTCGCCCGACACCACTGCCAACTGCTCTGCATTCAGCCGTGACTGACGTGGCTTTTGATCCGTGAAATAGCGGGAATCCTCGGCTTTTCCTCCACCCGGTGAAGCAGAAGGCCGATAAGCTACAGAAGCAGCCGCTTCCTGTACTCTGCCGCTGTACAAAGGGGATGAACCGGATTCGGCTTTATTCCCATCGTTTCCATCCACAAAATCTGCGTCCAATTCCTCGTCACTGACACGTTGCCCAGAAGAAGGGTTCCCCCGACCAGAGACAAGGAGCCTCTCCCTATCCTGGCGTTGCACACGCTCCGTGCCAAGCTTGTGCTCCTCATTTCCGTCCAAGCGAATGGATTGGCGCGGGTCACGACCCTCCGAGAAAGGTCCGCCAAGCGGCTGTGCCTCTCCTCGGCTCTCGCCAGCAGAAGAATTTCCTTCCATACCGTTTCCCTTCGAGAAATGAAACTGCTCCTGCACGAACGAGCCGCTATCCTTGCCGCCGATTTCACGCTTGACTGCCTTCGGAATCAGCACCTGCTGTCCTAAAACAGCTTTTATCGAGTTCTCAACCAGCTGAAACAGCTCGGCTTCTTTGCTGAACCGCACCTCCAGCTTGGCGGGATGAACGTTAACATCCACCAGTGAAGGATGCATTTCCAATTGGATCACAGCCAGTGGAAAACGATTGATCGGCAGCAAGGTATGATACGCTTTGAGCAACGCCTGATTCAGCCCATAGCTGCGCACAAAGCGTCCGTTCACCACCGTCGAGATGGCATTCCGATTCGATCTTGTCCACTCCGGGCGGCTGACATAGCCGCTAATACGGTAATCCAGACTCTCCCCTTCCAGCAGCAGCATGGATTTCGCTGCCGAGGTTCCATAAACAGCGGCAATCACTTGAAGCAAATCACCATTACCCAGCGTTTGAAGCAGTGTATTCCCGTTATGCCGCAGTGTGAAGGCAACTTCGGGGTGTGAAAGCGCCATTCGGTAAAGTACATCCGAAATGTGCCCCAGCTCCGTCTGGATCGTTTTCATATATTTCAGCCTTGCAGGCGTGTTATAAAACAGCTCCCGGACGGTAAAATCCGTCCCTTGTCTCGCGGCTGCATCCTCATGCAGCACCAGCTTGCCGCCCTCAATAACCAATTTGCGGGCACGTCCGTCATCTCCGGCTGCTGTCAGCAACTCCACTTTCGATACAGCCGCAATACTCGGCAGCGCTTCTCCCCGGAAGCCCAGGCTCGTGATCTGGAACAGATCGCGTCCATGCCCGATTTTGCTGGTCGCATGCCGATAGAACGCCGTTTCGACATCTTCAGGCTCAATGCCACTACCGTTATCCGTCACCCGGATGCTTTGCAGTCCGCCTTCCTCTACCCATACGTCGACACGCGTACCGCCCGCATCAATCGCATTTTCCACCAGTTCCTTCACGACGGAGGCTGGACGTTCTACAACCTCACCAGCAGCAATCTGGTTGGCAATATGCTCATCCAGTACCCGAATTTTAGACATCCTTTTTACCTCCCCCTAACTTCAAAGTGTGATGAAAATAGAAATATAATATCGTTAACTGCAGATATCGGTACTACAGGCCATTGGCCTTGTTTTTCAGTTCATTTAACAACTGCATCGCCTGCAAAGGTGTCATATTCATGACATCAGCGTTTTTCACCTTGCGTAAAATCTGGCGCACAATCGGATTAACCTCGGCCGTCTCCAACTGCGGCTCGGCAGGAGCAAGGTCTTGCTCTCCGAAAATGGACAGCTGCACGACTCCGGTAGCCGAATGGTACAGCACACCGGAGTCTTTCACCGCCTGCTGAGTGTTTTCTTTTACAACGGTGGCTTGCTGTGACACAAGGGGAGCCTGCAACGCCGCTTCTCTGCTTTCCCCTAGCGTCTGGTCTGAATGGGTGTTGTCCGAAACAACGTTTTTCCTTGCTGCTGCAACAGTCTCGGTGCCAGCCGTCACTTGGGCAGCCGCGTGCTCAAAGCCATGCAACAGTCCGTTCGCACGTTCAATGATATTATCCGGCAAACCCGCAAGGCGGGCACAATAAATACCATAACTGCTGCTGGCCGCGCCCGGTATGAGCTTACGCAGGAAATTCACCTTGTCGCCGCTTTCCTGTACTGCCATAGAGTAATTCCGCAGCGAGGACAGGCTTTGCTCCAAATGAGCCAGCTCATGAAAATGCGTAGACACCAGCGCCTTACAGCCGATTGTGTCATGGACAAATTCAATCACAGCTTGAGCAATCGCCATCCCCTCACTGGTGGACGTACCGCGTCCCAACTCGTCAATAATGATCAGGCTTCGCGGAGTCGCTTTGTCTGTCATGACCTGAATATCAGCCATTTCCACCATGAACGTACTCTGCCCGCCGATCAGGTCATCCGCCGCACCGATGCGCGTGAAAATGCGATCCAGCATCGGCACTTTCGCATGTGCAGCCGGAACGAAGCAACCGATCTGCGCCATAATTGCGATCAGCGCAACCTGACGCATATACGTGCTTTTCCCGGCCATATTCGGACCGGTGATTAGCAAAATATGCGCATCTGCTTCCTCCAGCGCCGTACCATTGGCGATAAAGCTGCCATCCTTCATCACGGCTTCCACAACGGGATGCCGCCCCTGCTCCACTACGAGATCATATCCCGTTGTCAGTTCAGGCTTCACGAAGCCACGCTCTGCGCTGACCGATGCTAGAGACTGGTACACATCAATTTCAGCCACCCGCTCTGCCAGCTTTTGCAGTCGTGGAATTTCAGTATTTAGTTTACTGCGAAGCTCAGAGAAGAGAGAGTACTCCAGATCTACCATCTTATCCTCGGCTTCCAAAATCAGAGATTCCTTTTCCTTCAGCTCCGGTGTAATATATCGTTCTGCATTCGCCAGCGTTTGCTTGCGTTCATATCGTCCTTCCGGCAATGAAGCCAGATTGGATTTGGTTACCTCAATATAATAGCCAAATACTTTGTTGTACCCGATTTTGAGCGACCGAATGCCAGTCGCTACACGTTCCTTGGCCTCCAGCTCGGCGATCCAGCGTTTGCCGTTCACACTTGCCTCCCGCAGTTCGTCCAGACGCTGATGGTAGCCTTCCTTAATGAGACCCCCATCCCTTACAGAAATAGGCGGCTCGTCCGCCACGGCTTCCTCAATCAACGAGCACAAGTCTGTACAGCTATCCAGCGTCTGGGCAACTCGGCGCAGTGTCTCCGATTCCGATTCTGCGCATAGCTCACGCAAAGCCGGAATTCGGGTCAATGACAGCTTGAGTGCAATCAGGTCGCGTGCATTGGCGCTGCCAAAGGCAATTCGCCCAACCAAGCGCTCCAGGTCGTAAATTTCTTTAAGCTGTGCACGCACATCCTCACGAAAAATAAACTGGTGGTACAGCTTGTCAACCGCCTCCAGCCGTTCCTCGATCAGATGGCTGCTAAGCAGCGGCTTGTCGATCCAGCGTCGCAGCAACCGCGCTCCCATCGACGTCTCCGTCCGATCCAGCAACCACAGCAACGATCCCTTCTTGGAGCGTTCACGAACCGTCTCCACCAGTTCCAGATTACGGCGGGTAAATGGATCAAGAATCATAAAATGGTTTGGCTCATAAACGGAAATCTGGGTCAACTGGCCTAACGATCTTTTTTGCGTTTCATTCAAATAAGCAATCAGACGCGATACACACTGCCTACGTTCCTCGTTGAGCCTTGCCCACGTTGCTTCACCAAATTGACCACGCACAAGATCATCCTTAGACTTGTCCCAGGCTGTGTATACAACACGACGCCCAACGGGTGACATTCGGGAGGTTACGAAATCGAGCAGATGACCATCCCCCAGCATTTCTGACGGCTCATAAATATTAATTTCATCCAATAGCCATTCTTTCGAATTAGGTACAGAGGTCACATACAGCTCACCTGTTGACAAATCGCAGGCCGCCAGTGCCAGCATCCCGTTCGTCTCGGTGACACATACCATGTAGTTGTTGGATTTGTCACCCAGCACCTTGCCTTCCATCACCGTACCCGGAGTGACGACACGGACAATATCCCGCCGTACCATCCCCTTCGTAGCCGAGGCTTCCTCCATCTGTTCACAGATGGCAACCTTATAACCCTTTTCGATAAGGCGCTGTATGTAATTTTCCGCCGAATGATAAGGCACACCGCACATTGGAATTTTTTCCGTGCCGCCACCCTCGCGTCCGGTAAGTGTAATCTCCAGTTCCTTGGATGCAAGAATCGCATCATCAAAAAACATCTCGTAAAAATCCCCCAGGCGAAAAAACAAAAATGCATCCTGCGCCTGGTCTTTTATGGATAAATATTGCTCAATCATCGGTGTATATTTAGTCATACCCTTTACTAACCCCCACACATTGTTCCGTTTAAACTTACATTACCTTTCATTATAGCAAAAATGACAGTCGATAACATGCAAGTATCGCAGACAACATCACAGATTTTACGAAAGCTTCCAAAACGGACGCAAATCCCGCGATTCATCCCATTGTTTCCCTTGACGCAGGCTGTCCAGTAAAGGCCCTACATAAGCTTTATATTGTGGATAAACATCCAGTGAAACGATATCCAAAATAAGAGGCTCCATATATTCCCCCAGCACAATCCGATTTCCTTCATAAAAAGCTCTATGGGCCTTTTCCTCATCCAGTGGCCTACCCTGCAAGCGCGGATATTGAGACGCGATGAGAAAAGCCATTCCAATCACGCCTTTAGCGAGCTGCGGCGAAACAAGAAAGCTGGGTAGTGTACGGTATTCAAAACCTCCATACGGTTGGCGGCGAAAATCGCCCAAATTGCCGTAATGCGGTCTGCGCCGGGCTGCGCGTTCATCTTCTAACAACGCCAAAGGCAGCGCTAAATAATTGTCCAGCGCACGTAGCAGAGACCCGTTCAGCGGAATTCCGCTAAAATGCAGATGCCCTCCCAGCGGAAAACCGGACTGCGGCATTCCGCCTGCTTGCCAAATTAGCGTACGATCGGCAATTCGCCGGGCTGCTGCCGCAAAGGCACGGCGTAAATGGGTCAGCAAAAGAGCCGGATCGCCACTTGGTGCGGGCCGAAGCTCAGCAACCGGGTACAACGTCCGACCCCGGCGCGTAACCGCATCGCATCCCGCCACGCCAAAGCGGCCCAAATATCGCGAAGCCGGTACGACCCGACCTTCCGGCATGCGGACCAGTACAAACTCAGGGTCCATTCCGATTAGCAGCTGTTTATCCCCTTGTCCCGCTTGAAGGCCCTGCCCCTGAACATCCTCTTCGCGAGCGGCGTCTTCAAATAGCGTGTCTAGGCGTCTATCATTTAGCCATGGCTGGGCCACGACTTCACGCACCTGACAAATGCGCTCGCCCAGCAGTGTCAGCGTCACCTCGCCACTGTCGAGGCCGAGTGTGTACAAAGTGCGTACAGCCAGACGCTCCATTCGGACGGACAGCTGAGAGCTGCTATCCAACGCAGACGGATTATACGCGCGGACTTTGGAGTGTCCTTCAATCGTGCGTCTTCGAATTTCCAGCATTCGTAGCTGATGGATCTGCACCGCATAGCCTACCGCAAAATCTGCTGTGTTATCGTCAGTCCAGCGAACCAATATGCCGGAGCGTTCCAGCCTGCGCTGCTTTTCATCATCCGACATCTGTCTGAAGCGTCTAAGCGCCTGTCCCGCCTGCTGCATCATCTTCCCCCTCCCTACCAGATTACGGAAGATTGAACGATTTCCCTTCCCTACACAACAAAAAGGAGGGCCTTTGCCCCTGCGCAGTCTCAGCCGGCGCAAAGAGTAAAGCGGCCCTCTTTTGGGTTACTTCCGTCAGAGCTCGTCGTCGATGAGGTCGGGGTCGAGCTCCTCATAGTCCCCTTCTTCCGCTCCAAAATCATAGTCCTTGTCAAAATCGTCACTGCTGCCATTCGGGAATACTTCTACAACAATCTTCGTTTCTGCCACCAGTTCCACCGCAAATTCCCGCTCGACCCGGATAATTACGCTGCCGCCCCCTGAAGACACACTGGCCTCAACGCAGCTTGGCTCCTGTGTCGCCTCGGCGGATACTTCCACTGTAGACGCCCGATGTTTCGGATCAAGATACGAGAGCGGCACATTTTCCACGTACGACACCGTTTCCTTAGCCACATCGGTCTGCGAGTTTTTATCGTATGAGTACCAGATATTGATATCATACGTCCCCACGACCTCAATGCCGTCTCCAGCCGCCACAGCCTCATACTGGTGGTTAATAATCCACGCCCCCAAAATGCTGGTCGGATTATTAGGCGGAGTTACGGTATGGGTTACGGTAGAGAATTTGCGACCTTTACCGCAGATCGCTTTTGTAATAATCTCTCTACGATTTTTATGACTTAATGCCATACTTGAACCTCCTCCATACAATCAATCAATCATTCCATACATATGTATGCAGGTTGTGGGCGAATGTTGAGTGAATAGGCGAAAAGGAAAAAATATTATTTGTATAAGCTTATGCCCTAATGGCTTGAACTCATGCACGCCAATGTATTACATGCTGCTCGACAATCCGTAAAAATTCGCTGAGCGCCGGGGATTTCCACTTTTTCGTGTGATAGGCGACCTGGGTAGCCACCTGCTGTTCGCTGTCATCCCAGCTTAAACGCATCATCTTCCCTTCACGCAGCTCATTTTGCACCGTAACCAGCGGAAGCAGCGCAACGCCCAATCCGACCATGACACATTGCTTGATCGCTTCAATACTCCAAAACTCCAGACTTGGGTCTGCAAAAATTCCGTGTCTGTTCAAATACCGTTCAAAAAGGATACGATAGGTGCAGCCCGTCTCTGTGTGCAAAATGGTTTCGTCCTTCAAATCAGCTGGCTCTACTTTATTATAGGAAGCCAGTCGATGACCCAATGGTGCGACCAATGCCATCGGCTCATGAATGAGCGTAGTAACATGCAGTTCTCTATCCTCTGTTTCCGGCTGAAGCAAAAAAGCCAAATCCAGCTCACCTGAGCGGGTCATATCACGCAATTCCCAGCATTCACCGGGTTTAAGCACGATTTTTACCTTCGGATATCGCTCCCTGTACTCACGGATCAGGCTCGGCAGGCGGAAAGCGGCCAGCGACTCTGGCGCTCCGATTTTCAGTGTGCCCGTCAGCACCGTTTCTGAACGTAGCGCATCCTTGGCAAGGGCGTGCATCTTGGAAATCTCCTGCGCATAGGGCAACAAGCGTCGTCCGGCATCTGTGAGCATGATTTTCTTACCTATGCGGTCAAAAAGAGGTGTGCCCAGCTCTGTCTCCAGCGTCTGAATTTGAGCAGTTATACTTGATTGTGCATAGTCCAGTATACGCGCCGCCCGGGTAAAACTGCCTGCCTCAACCACATTTAAAAACGTAAACAAATGCCGTGATTCCATAAGTTGCTCCTTCAATCGTTTTTTTCGATGCAAGCCATCGTTATATTCCGTTTTTCCGATAGATTGATTATCTGATAAGCTGAAAGAAATGACAAGAGAAAGAAGGCTTACCTGCATGACAAATGAACATAAACTACAATCCACCATTGGTCTTCCACAGGCCATTGCACTATATATCGGGGCGGTGCTGGGTTCGGGAATATTGATTGTGCCCGGTCTTGCTGCCGAAATGGCGGGTCCGGCATCACTACTGGCGTGGGGCTTTATGACCCTGCTCATCTTGCCAATGGCCCTGTCCATGGGACTGCTGTCCGCCAAATTCCCGAACGCTGGAGGGGTTTCACATTTTGTTACGCTGGCTTTTTCACCACGTGCAGGCTCTTATATCGGATGGTTTTTTCTGATGTCAGTTCCGATTGGGGCACCTGTTGCCGCACTCACCGGAGCTGGCTATATGACCGCCGCCATGGGCTGGGGAGAGGGGAGCCGCATGGGATTGGCTGCTGCCATGCTGGCGGTTGGACTGATCATTAACTGGGTCGGGATGAAAGTTGCGGGACGTATTCAGATCGCCGTTGTTATTGCTATTGTTGCTGTCCTCATCTTCGCCATTGCCGCAGCGCTGCCTCAGATGAAAACCGTACACTTCACACCGTTTGCTCCGCACGGTTGGCTTCCTGTCGGTCAGGCAGCCGCGATTCTGTTCTGGTGCTTCATCGGCTGGGAAGCCGTCTCCCATTTGTCGGAGGAATTCACCAATCCTCAGCGGGCGGCTGTTAAGGGTGTCACCGTTGCAGCCATCATCGTTGGCCTGCTTTATTTTTTTACTGCACTGGCTACAGTCGGGACACAAAGCTACCTTGCAGGTGGATCAGATGCTTCGCTCGTATGGGTGATTAGCCGGGCTATTGGTCCGTGGGGCGCAGTGATCGCGGGCCTGACGGGCATCTTTATTTGTACAGCTACAATTATCGCTTATGTAGGTGCTGCTTCACGCGTCGCGTATGCCTTATCCCGGCAAGGACACGCCTTCCGCTGGATGGGCCTCTTGTCCCGACGTTTTCATACGCCAATTGGGGGTATCGCGTTTCTCTTCCTTTGTTTCGTCATCATTATGTCTCTTTACGGTAGCGGTACTGTTTCACTTACCAACCTGATCCAGTTCCCCAACGCCACCTTTATCCTGACCTATCTGGGCGGGTGTGCTGCGGGTATCAAGCTGCTACGGGGTAATCGCTGGGGCGTAGCCATTAGTTGGGTGTCATTCATCTCGACGGCGGTGGTGTTCCCCTTTGTCGGCTGGGCCATGCTTTATCCTTGCCTGATCACCGTTGCCATATGGATTGCAGGTCGAATTCGGCACAAACGACCCCTTCCTGCTGCGTCCGTCATCACTGAACAAGAAAAAGCTACTGTCCATCGTTAGACAGTAGCCGTTTAGATTGGGCCCCGATTCTAAGCTTTGACTGGAGTGGGGGCCTTGTCCTTTTTAGCAATTTTTAAATACTGATGTAATTCATGTGTAAGCTGCAACAGTGTCGAACGAATTTCGAACTCCTCCCGGGTTGCGGGAAGCTCCATTTTTTTGAATTCCTCACGTACCTGCTCCAGCAGCTTCTCCGTCTGTCCCGTATAATGCCCGGCCAGGACGTCATTGCTGAGCTGATCGAATAGCTCGACCAAAAGTTTGGCCTGCGGCATATGCTGATACATTTGCGAGATCAGCTGCATCATATTTTGAATCGAATCCAGTTGTTCCCTGCGCATATAAAAATACACATTCCAGCCCTCTTGCGGACGAAGCATCTGATTTTCCAATGAACGCCCTGCCTCGGTCACCCCTCTGGCTATGACGCTGTTCGCTTCTATAACTTCCTTGCCATCCCATATGTATGCTGGACTGCGTAATGTATTGGCCATATTTGTGAATATAATGGAAAACGTCCGGTCTACTTCCTGCCGGATTTGCTGCATGGTGTTATCGGAGCGTGGCATGTAGGCCAAATTGACAACCATCGCGGACCCCAGTCCGATGACCAGCAGACACAGCTGGGTCAGCAGCACCTGCATATCAATCACACCACCGCTGAACACACGGAAAACCACAACCGAACCCGTGACAATTCCTTCCTTAAAGCCCACCCGTACAATGACCGGAAACGCCGATAAAATATATAATGCCAGTACCCAATCATGGAATCCGAATACAACAAACAAAACACAAGCAAAAAGAAGCCCCACAACGGATGCAAAAAATCTCGCCGAAATGGTACGGAGGCTTCTTTTGCGCGTGACATCGACCCCCAAAATAGCCAAAAGCCCTGCCGAGGTGGCTCCATGAATGCCAAAACCATCCGCAATCAGTACGGCCATTAATGCGGCAATAGCTGTTTTAATCGTACGAAAGCCCATGAAAAAATTCTGTCCTCTCTGGATGAAATCTGTTTTCGTAAACTTTGAATCATTTTCATTTTCATGGTACTTTATTTTCACATTTTACACAAATGAGGAATTTGAAAAATCCTGAACTGTATAGAAGTTTGATTCTTATCGCTGAGGACGATCAGATAGCAGCAGACGCTCGACATACACGACCGCCTGATACATCAGTGTCGCTACGACCGCAATGATAAGCAGACTGGACATCACCAGCGTAAAATTGAATACCTGGAAGCCATAGATGATTAAATAGCCCAACCCGTTTTTAGCTACCAGAAATTCACCGACGATCACGCCAACCCAGGCCATACCGACATTCACCTTTAGTGTAGAGACGATAGCCGGAAAGGACGCAGGCAAAATCACCTTGCTAAACGTATCGCGCCGCGATCCACCAAATGTGCGAACCACTTTGATCAGATTCGAGTCCACTTCCTGAAAGCTGTTATACACAACTAACGTCGTAATAATGACCGTAATCGAGAGGGTCGTCATTAAAATAGCGGTAAATCCGGCTCCGAACATGACGATAAAAATGGGCCCCAGCGCCACCTTGGGCATACTGTTGAAGACAACCATATAGGGGTCCAGTACCTTCGAAAGAAACGGCGACCACCAGATTAGCACAGCCAGCAGTGTCCCCAGCAGCGTTCCCAGTAAAAAACCCACCAACGTCTCTCCAACCGTGACACCGACATGCCCCCACAGCTCACCGCTGACCGCATCCTTGCCAATTTGGGTAAATATTTTGCTTGGATAGCTAAACAGTAGTACATCAATCCATTTCATCCGACCCGCAATTTCCCACAACACGAATAAAAAAACTAAAATGGCTGTCTGTACACCCGTTACCAACCGCCGCTCCGAACGCCTTCTGCGTCGGCACTCCTGATACAGCCCTTGAATCCAGTGTTGTCCAAGCCGATCATCTTCGCCCTTCATCCTTTGACTCACTCCTTTGCTCCCGAAGCCTCCAGTTCACCCCATATTTCATGAAAAAGCTCATTAAAGCCCGGCTGCTCGCGCGCATAAAAAGGCTGAACTTCCCGGATCGCATCCGGAATTGCAAAGGTACGCCGGATGTGGCCCGGATTTCGGCCCAGCACAATAATCCGGTCACTGACCGCAATCGCCTCGGCCAAATCGTGTGTGACCAAAATAGCCGTCTTCCCCCGCTCACGCAAGGTTTCGGCAATCAGGTCTTCCAGTTGGAGCTTGGTCTGATAATCCAGCGCGGAGAATGGCTCATCCAGCAGCAGCAGCCCTGGATTAGTCGCAAGCGTCCGTACCAACGCCACACGCTGGCGCATCCCCCCGGATAACTGGGACGGATGCAGATGCTCCTTCCCTCCCAGCCCCATGCCTTCCAGCAGCAGTCGGGTCCGTTCACGCGAGGCTTCATCTACCCGATTGCCCAGTTCCAGACCCAATAACGCATTATCCATGATCGTACGCCACGGAAACAGATAATCCTGCTGCAGCATGTAGCCGACCTCCAGACTCGGACCATTTACGGGCTGACCTTGCAGCAGCACTTGGCCCATCGCCGGTCGCAATAATCCGGCGATCATGGACAGGATTGTCGTTTTGCCGCAGCCGCTTGGGCCAACCAAACTGATAAACTCTCCTGTCCCTACAGCAAAGTCGATATCCTCAACCGCAAGCGAGGCCTCCCGGTCTGTTACATACACATGCGTTACTTGCTTCAGCTCCACCACCGGGACCGTTGCATCCGAAATAAGACAACTCCATTCTTCTGTCATGGCGAGCCTCCGGCGTCTTCACCTGTATCAGCGGCTCCATTTGTTCCCGCTTTTGCAGGCTGGTCGGCATTCCCTGATGAGCTTGCTGCAATCGCCTTCTCTGCAAAGCTTCGGTTCACCAGTTGATCCAGCGCAACTGGACTTTTCAGCTCGCCCGCCGAAGTCATAACATCCTGCAAATTCTTCCATTCTTTTTCCTCAATCATTGGATTCAGGGCATAGGTGCCTTGTTCCTTATACCGCTTGACACTACTGGTCAAAACCGCCAGATCTGTGTCCTTGAAATAGGGCATAATGGCTTCAGCAATCTGCTCAGGTGAATGCGTGGCAATCCACTGCTGTGCCTGATATACAGCCTTCGTAAATTTTTGTACGGCCTCGCCATTTTCGTTCAGATAGCTTCGTTTAGCCATATATACGGTATAAGGCAGCTCGCCGCTCTCCACACCAATGGAGGCCACTACGCGTCCCCGGCCTTCTTTTTCGAAAATAGATGCCTGTGGCTCGAATAACTGCACATAATCCCCTGTACCGGAACCGAAAGCAGAGGCAACATTGGCAAAATCAATATTTTGAATCAGCTTCAAATCCTTATGTGGATCAATGCCGTGTTTGCGCAGTGCAAATTCCAACGACATTTGTGGCATCCCACCCTTGCGCTGTCCAAGAAAATTTTGCCCTTTCAGCTTTTCCCAGTCAAAGCTAGCCTGCATTTGCCGGGCAAATAAAAAGGTTCCGTCCGTCTGCGTCAGTTGTGCAAAATTAATGATGGGGTCCTCTGCCCCTTGCTGATACACATAAATAGATGTTTCCGCACCGATAAGCGCGATATCCGCCTGATTGGACAGCAACGCCGTCATCGTCTTGTCGCCACCGGGAATCGTCGCCAGTTGGACATCCAGTTCCTCCTGAGCAAACATCCCTTGGCTCAAGGCTACATACTGTGGCGCATAAAAGACCGTTCGAGCTACTTCACCCAGTCTGATCTCAATCGTCTGCTCCCCTTTGTGTGCGCACCCGCCGAGCAGCAGCAACCCGAGCAGTGCCGCAGCCCCCACAGCTTTAAAACGAGCGCCGATGTTCATCCCTGTTCCCTCCCCACCTTTTTGCATTATAGACTTCATATATTGTTATGCGACTGCCTACTCAATGGTTAATCACACAAAAAAAACCCACGTTCGCCCAGGAACGCGGGGTAGATGCACCAATGATGATATGACAGCTAGTAAATCACAGCTTATATATGGAGGTATATTTTTCTTCCAGATAATCAGCCAGATAATCCGGGTTCAGATCCTCGCCCGTAATGGCTACAATCAGCTCGGACGGCGTCCGGCTCTTACCATAACGGTAGATCCGTTCAGTCAACCATTGCTTGATCGGCTCCAGCTCTCCAGCAGCAATCAGCTCATCCAGATTTGGCAGCTCCTTGCGCAGTGTCGCCAAAATTTGCGCTGCATACATATTGCCAAGCGAGTAAGAGGCAAAATAACCAAAAGCACCACCGGACCAGTGAACATCCTGTAGAACGCCATGCCCGTCATCCGGCGGTAGAATTCCCAGATATTCCTTATATTTCGCATTCCATACTTCTGAAAGGCGCTTCACATCCAGCTTTTCATTAAACAGCATTTTTTCAATTTCATAGCGGATAATGATATGTAAGTTATATGTTAGCTCATCCGCTTCAATACGAATCAGTGAATTTTCCACACGATTAACGGCCAGGTAGAACTGATCTGCCGTGACCTTTGCCAGACGGTCTGGAAAATGCTTTTGCAGGTCAGTATAATACCGATCCCAAAAAGCACGGCTGCGTCCAATCATATTTTCCCACAAGCGAGACTGGGATTCATGTATCCCCATGGAGGTTCCTTCAGAAAGCAGCGATCCTGCCAGCTCAGGCGCAATATTTTGCTCATACAGCGCATGACCACCTTCATGCAATGAGCTGAAAATCGCGCTAGTCACATCATCTTGCAAATAATGTGTTGTTATACGCACATCGCCCGGATTTAATCCTGTCGCAAAAGGATGCACGCTCTCATCCAAACGACCTGCGTCGAAATCATAACCCATCTGTCTCAAAATGAACAGGCCGAACTTCTCTTGCTGCTTTACATCAAACACACCATCCAGAAAGCTCTTGTCCGGCTGGTTTGGTGAAGCCTGAATTTTAGACAAAAGCGGCACCAGACGCTTTTTGAGACGATCAAACACAGCATCCAGCTTCTCTACCGTCATATCCGGTTCATATTGATCCAAAAGCGTGTCGTATTCCGTGTTCTTGACTCCCCAATAACCGATAAACTCTCGCTTCATCTCTACGATTTTAGACAAATAAGGCTCGAATCCGGCAAAATCGCTATGTTCCTTGGCATCCTCCCACTTGCTCTCCGCCTGAGCAGCGAGTACGCTGTATTCCCGGTAACGGTCAGCCGGAACCGAACGGTTCAGCTCATAATTTTTGCGGCATTCTTCCACCAGTCTGCGATCATTTTCCTCCAGTTGCTCCAGTTTGTCTTCTGCTGTAAAAAATTGCAGCAATTGTCCCATTTCATCCGAAATAATCAGCTTGAACATCTCAGTGGACAACATACCCAACGTTTCCGAACGAATATCAACGCCCTTGCGCGGAGCACCTGTCCGTAAGTCCCAGTGCATCAAGCCCACGGCCTCACCATAACTTTTGATTTTGTGTGCTAATTCTTTTAAAGCTGCCAATTGATCCAACGTCTGTTGCGCCATAATCGAGGTCACCTCTTATCTAAAAATGGATAAAACTTTATACTTCTTATACTTGATGATACTTATATTAAAAAGTATAATCAACACACAACATTTGCGACCAGCTCCTGAAGGCTTCGAAAACCCGTCAGATAGTACATATTTGTCAAGGGGTACAGCCTGATTTCCGGCCTGCTAAAACCTGGATTAGGCTTTTTCCATGCTGGTCTGCTGCAAAAAATAGTTCAACATTAAATAGCATACGGAGGGAACAATCGTGGATCACATCAAAGAGATTTTGGAATACAATCGCGTTTTCGTGGAAAACAAAGAATACGAAGCCTATCGTACAGGCAAGTTCCCCAATAAAAGAATGGTCATCATTACCTGTATGGATACGCGTCTGACCGAACTGCTGCCCAAAGCCATGAATCTGCGCAATGGTGATGTCAAAATTATTAAAAATGCGGGTGCGATTATCTCCCAGCCTTTTGGAAGCGTTATGCGTAGTGTGCTCGTTGCCCTGTATGAGCTGGAAGCGGATGAAGTGCTCGTCATAGGCCATTACGAATGCGGTATGGCCGCGCTGAATGCCGACCACATGGTCAATGAAATGCTGGAGCGTGGGATTTCACAAGAGGTACTAAGCACTTTGGAGAATGCAGGAATTAAACTAAATAAATGGCTGAAAGGTTTTGACAACATCGAGGAAGGGGTTAGAAGTACTGTAAAGCTTATTAAGAATCACCCCTTGCTTCCGCCTAATGCACCTGTTCACGGTATGGTCATCCATCCGGACACCGGGGAGCTGACGCTGGTTGTTGATGGAAATAAGCAGTAAAAATCCTATAATTAACGTTAAAGAGGGTATATTTAGGTCATAAAACGGCCTAAAGATACCCTCTTTTTTATGAAAATAAGCACATATGAGTGTATGATGATCGGAGTTAATTTTGGCTAACCTGTGAACGGCCTATCTGAAAGTTGTCAAACCATACAGTTTCAGTGTACACTTTTCATGAAGCGGCAGAACACCTGCCGTAGAGCCGTTATAACCGTTACTAAGATGGATGAAGGAGATAAAATCTATGAATTTACTATCGTATGGTCTGTTGGGCCTTCTCGCCAGAGAAGAATCCTCCGGCTATGATCTGATGCTGCGTATCCAGCCTTTTTGGCAGGCTAAGCACAGTCAGATCTATCCACTGCTAGCGCGTATGGAAAGCAAGGAATTGCTTGCTTCCCGCTGGATTCAGCAGTCCGACAAACCTGATAAAAAAATGTATACCATTACAGACAAGGGAATTCATATGCTTCAGCAATGGTCCCAGGAATCACTGGCCGCTCCGGTCACACGGGACGAATTAAGTCTGCGGCTGTTCTGTCTCTGGCTGACGGACAAAAGCAGTGCCAACCGTATGCTGGAGGAACGCAAGCGTCATTTTATTCAGCGAATACGGCACCTTGAGGATATTCTGAACGACATTCCCGACGAGGATCTGCATTTTGGCAGCAAAAGCTTCGGCGATTACATTCTCGTGCAAAAAGGGCTTATGAATGCCAAAGCGGGTCTGGAGTGGTGCCAAATGGTACTGCGTATGCTGCTTGCCGGAGATGTAAGAGCGGATACTAATCCATTTTCACTTAAACCGTAAGACAGAATGCTTTAGTCCATTCAGCATAGGCTTTATATATCAATAAAATTTGAATGTTTTAATTTTTTTGAAACCCTTTTCTATCCGTTTCGTATTACTGGTAAGCGGCTGTTTGACCTATATCAAACCAACATACCAAGGGGGATTATATTTACATGAAAAAAACTTTTACTTTTAAAAATATGATGATGCTGATGATGGCTTTTACCCTGCTGATTGTTATGGTCGCACCATCTACAGCTGACGCGAGGCGAGGCGGCGGATTTAAATCCGGGCCAAAATCGTACCAATCTACACCGAGCAAGGCCACTAACAACAACGGAGTCAATAAGTCTGATAGCGGATCCAAATCCAGTGCAACTGCGGGTAATGCAAGCAGAACGGGTGGATTCCTTGGTGGTGGCGGCGGATTCCTGAAGGGCATGATGCTGGGTGGCTTGGCAGGTATGCTCTTCGGCGGACTGTTCGGTAATATGGGCGCATTGGGCAGCTTGCTTGGCCTTGCGGTCAACGTTCTCGCTATATACGTCCTGATCATGGTCGGAGTAGGTATCTACCGTGCGATTAAAAATCGTCGCAGACCTGATGATTCCCGTGGAGGACGTTACTAAGTTATGATTTTAAGTATGGATGAAATTGTAAACGCCATCTGTCTGCATATGGCTGAACGCAAAGGTGTCCAGCCCAATGATGTGACAGTAGAATTAAGCTGGGAAGAGGATACAGGATACTCAGCAGAAGTCCATGTACAGGGTCGCAGCCAGTATCTGGTGGAAGCCAACATGATTGAGGCCATCCTGAGATACCTGCATTCCGAGTACAATATCCGTGCCTATCGCGAGCAGGTCAGACTGGATCTGGACGAAGAAATTACAGCTATTGTCCAGACTGACTGAATCAAGTGTAGAGTCACCTAACAAAATATGCAGTGAAACGGAAGAACCGACCTTCGCTTAATGCAAGGGTCGGTTCATTTTTACGTTCTATAGGACCATGCTAAATATGTGGAGCTGAGGATACAGGAACCTGGGGTGCCCTTTCGAGCAGACCACTGCCGTACATTTCCCGAAACGGTTGCTCCTCCATATGAATGTACCCGATATAACAGCCGCATTCCTTCATCCGGCACGGGCGCTTGGCGCTTATTCCTTCAAGGCCATCTCTGTACAAGTGACCCAGCACTCGCCGATCCTGGTAGCAATGTTTTACACGTCCGTCACCCTGTACGTAAAATACATCCTCCCCAGCACGACACGCCCGTCCCTGACTGCTGTAATCCTGCAAATTCCATTGGAAATAGGGATCTATAGCCGTTAATTTAGCAATCTCGGCATCGCTATAATAATGTGGTCGATCCTTATAAGCGTTGACCCACAAATAAACATCCTTCGGAAGCTGTGATCGTAAGGAATGAATAGCGGGAAAAGCCTGCCTCAATCCCACGGTGCCGACACTGTAGGAAATACCAAGTTCATATAGCTTCATGCCTTGAGATATAAAAGCCTGCTCCTTCGTCTCTCCCGGATGATACGTCGCCCACAACGCAGCCGTCCTCGGATTCAATTCCTTGGCCCAATCCAGCTTAGTGGACAAATTCGTCTGTACAGCCACTTTATCTACATGCGCCATATGGGAAAACTCAATCATGGTTTTGCGGTACCAGGAATGAATCAGAGCTTCTCCATACGGGTTAAAAAAAATGGAAAGTCGATGCCCCAAAGTTCCCTGCTCCCGTACCCAATCGGCAAAACGCTCCAGTTGCGCCCGATCCTTGTGCAATGTCTCACGGCTATCCACGTTTTTGCTGAACGGACAGTAAGAGCAAGTATAGTTGCAGGAAGTCAACGAGCCACGATAATATAGGGTTGCTCTCATGCGCCTACGTAGCCTTCCATTCGCTCCCGTACTGCCGTGGATATCATCCAGTCGCCAATCGCATCGGAATAAGCCATTCCTTCCTCGGTCAGTCGCAATGTGTCGTCTACAACCACTGCCATACCAGATTCCAATAACAAGGACATTCCTGCAAAATCATCCGCCAAAGACGCATCGAAGCGCGCGGCGTAAGCAGATAGCTCCAGACCTTCACGATGGAGAAGTGCCTTCAGAATAAAACGCCGCTTGCTCTCCTCCACATTTAAAATAAAGCCGTAATCAGCCAGATCATGACGCTCGGCGGCGACATAATCAGCAATAATGCCACGCGTTGCCGCTGCACTAACACCGTATCGGCTGGCATAGTGGACATTACGCGTATAGGAGCGCGCACCGCAGCCCAGACCGGCCATGCCTTCCTCCTGACAGCTGTATGGCAGCAGCTCCTTGCCGGGTGCATCATCATTTTTGGCAAAACGGCGCATGGAATATTGTACATATCCCGCCTGTTTGAGTCTTTCACGTGCTACTTCGTACAAGCTGAGACGAATATCATGCTCCAGCCCGGTATAGCCCGGCTTTAAAATCGTATTTTCCCGAATGTATAATGGGTAAATAAAAATTTCACCCGGTGCGTAAGATAACGCCTCTTCCAGAGAATACAGCCACGTTTCCGCCGTTTGACCGGGGAGACCATAGATCAGATCTACGTTCAACAGTGGAAAATCGTACTCCACCAGCCGCGCAAGCGCTTCACGCACAAGCTTGGGCTTCTGAGGACGGTATATGGCCGCACTCTCCGACTCCACAAAGCTCTGAATCCCCATGCTGACACGGTCCGTTCGACGCCGCTTGAGCACCTCCAGCCGATCTTCGGTTACCGTATCCGGCGACGTTTCCACCGAAATGGAAGCATGCTCAGGGTCTAAACCCATCAGATTTTCCGCAATGTCAAACAATCGTTCGACCAAAGGAGCCTCCAGCAAGGTTGGCGTGCCACCGCCGATGGCAAAGCGTGAAAACGGCCGACCACCCATGATTGGCGCCCATTGGCGAGCTTGTCTTTCAAGCGCATCCACATACTCCTTATGCACATCCAGCCGCTTGTCCGGCAAAGTGAACAGGTTACAAAACCCGCAACGAGCCGCGCAAAACGGAATATGCATATACAAAAAATAGCTCTCCAGCTCCTCCTTCTCCCACAATTCTTGCAGTGAGAGTGGTGTATCAAACGACCGATAGGCCGTTTTATGCGGGTAAGAGTACAAATAGGAGCGGTAGGGAGCTTCACGGATCGTGCGTGCCCATTGGGCAGGGTTCTCAGGCCATGAAGACCTTGATGTCGAGTTTGTGTCCAGCCCCGCAGGGGGATTGGCTCCTGCTCCCGTTAGAAGCGAGTGATTCAGATTCATGGCTTTCATTTCTGCTCCCTCCTCGCGCTGGATTGATTTCTTTACATTTTACCAGTGCAGTCTATCATTTCTTTTACCCTACAATACAAATTCGCGGTAAGGCACATTCCATACGACCTCATGCGCCAGACGATGCCCTTCGTAGCCGTCTTCCCCATAAGCCGTACCATGATCGGAAAAGGCCATGCAAAATGTCTTCCCCCGGTTTCGTAAAGCGTCGAACAAACGTCCAAGCTGCCCATCCACATAACGCAAGGCTGCACGTTGGGACTCCACGGAATCCTTGGCTGGGCCCTCCAGAAAATAGTGATTAGGGCCATGAATAGCTGAAACATTCAGGAACAAAAACAGCCGCTGCGCCGGGTCCGCCTTCTCCAGCAGCTTTAGGGCATGATTCACCTGATGCTCCGTCGAACGGGGATTCGTAACGCCGAAGGTCATACGCCAGTAGCTTTCCTGAAAATACCCCGGCAACACCTTGGCAAGCTTGTTTTTTTTTGTAAAAAAAATAACTCCACCAATGCAGATCGTCCGGTAGCCCTCACCCGCCAGCCCGGATACAATATCCGGTGCATCAAACAGCCACGTATGCGGATGCGTTCGCAGTCCCGTATCTTTTGTATGAAACAGCCGTATGTGAGAGGCCTTATCTGTATTGGCTGGTGTAGGTAAGAATCCGCCAAAAAACGCATGATGTGCAGCATAGGTAAAGCTGCCCGGCGTATGGCGTTTTTCCCACGGCCCGGACTCGCACAGGTTCGGACAGTTCTCTTCCTCCAGCTTGGCTACATCGTAACGCAGCGTGTCGAGCGTAATCATGACAATATCATGAGAACCGACAATCTGGTTCATATCGGTCATAACAAGTCTTTCCTTTCCAAAGTTGAAGTCCCATTGGCGAGATGCAGCATTTCCCATTCATAAGGATTCCAGCCCTGATGTTTTACACGGTATAGCAGGTCTCCGAACGGATTTACATCCAGCACGTAGGGACGACCGCCATGCGCCGGAACCAGCACATCCAGCCCAGCAACCATAGACGCCGGAAAAGCGCTCATTGCGGCTTCCGCAGTCTGCTGCACCGATTCTATCGTATCCTGCGGCAACCCGGCGTCCTCCAGCAACAGCCGTTCATTGCGCAAATGCAGATTCGTAATGGGGCCTCGGCTTAAACGTAAAACAGCATGACAAGCCTCTGATCCGCAAACGAGCTGGCGTACATCGTAAACACGTCCGCTCAGACTCGCTTTAGGTATCCAGCGCTCCACATGCACCCCTTCCGAGCATAGCCAGCCCAGGATAGCATGAATGTCCTGCTTGTCCGTATAACGGCGCAAGCGTCCGGCATTGTAATACACACGCTGTCCGTGTACGATTTCCGTTCCAATGGTGGTTACCGCCAGTTCTGCCCGTGTCCGCGGATGCACCTGATAAGCTATTACACCAGAAGCACCGGACCCGCAAAATATTTTCACAAACAGGCGGTGAACCCCGCTTTCCATCATCGCTGCGTGCAGATCAGCAACATCACGAAAGGTACCGTCTGGTGGTGAAAGCACAGGCGGAACCCTTATGCCCGCCTTGTCCAATACGACGCTGCAACGCCGTTTGTCGAACATCACAGCCACTTCCACTGGATCATTCATCCAGCGTGAGGAGGGCCATAGCAGGGCCGCTTCTTGCTGTAGCCACGCCAACAAACGGCAATAGCCCCGGAACCATTGTGCCGGGTGCCAAATACGACCGTGCTGCTCCAGCAGGCCTCGCGCTTCTGACGCCAATATACCTGGGTCATGTGCTAATTCTGCCCACGGCAACAAAGAATCGTCTCCCTCCGCATCCGGGGCTCCCAAAGCAATCAATTCACGCTCTACCTCAAAGCTTTCACCCGGTGCATCCAGACGAAGCAGCGGACTAATGTCCGCCCGCCCCGTCTGTAACTGACGGATGCTCTCTTGCACATAAACACTAGCATTTACACCGTCTGACGCAGACTGTCCAGCTATTCGGACCATCAGTTCGTCCAGACTTTGCTTCTCCCGGATGGCTTCCAGCACATTTTTATAGGAAATCTCAACAGCTGGCGACAACTTCAATCTGCTTCGCGCCTCCTGTAGTCCTGTGGTCCGCCGATTCCCTGGATTGCCGAACAAAATAAACGGCTCGCTGACATTACTGTCTGATATCCCAGCCATAAAGCCGCCTCACCTCACTTACTCCGTCAACGATGGATAACGCCAATCATCTTCCTCGTCCTCTTGCTGCTGATCCTCCACATTCACATTCAGTCCTGAGCTTTTCCAACGTTTCATCATTTCATCAGA
Organism: Paenibacillus sp. NRS-1782; assembly: GCF_050467685.1. Taxonomy (NCBI): domain Bacteria; kingdom Bacillati; phylum Bacillota; class Bacilli; order Caryophanales; family Paenibacillaceae; genus Paenibacillus; species Paenibacillus sp. NRS-1782. The sequence continues at coordinate 30,680 of NZ_JBITPH010000009.1, read as the reverse complement.
CATATAATGATAGCTCAAATCCAGGTGCTTCAGCCCTTTGATGCTTTCACTAGCGAGTAGTGCCTCTGCCCCTTTATCGGACAACGTGCCTTGAGACAGATCAAGCACCTCCAGTTGTCCAATCACGGGTGCGTTTGCCGCAGCAATCGCAATTTCATCCTGTATTTCACTATCCTTCAGCCCCAAGTAAGTCAGCTTGGGAAAAAGATTATCGTTCAGGAACGGTAATACGTCCTCCAGACCACCGTCAAAACCGTATTCGTCCACGCCCAAGTACAGCTCCAGCTTGCGCAGCTCTGGCAGCTCGGCATTGCGAATCTCCTGAATGACACTCGCTGGCAAGCCTCCGCAAATAATAACCAATTCCTGAAGATGGCTATGCCGCAACGGTTCCAGGCTCAAGTTCTGACTTCCTTTGGCATAAAAGGATTCCAATGCTGGAAACGCCTCCAGCAGCGGAGACAGATTCGTCTGATTAATCCACGAAACCTCACACTCATCATATTCCATATCCCCGATAAACAGCTTACGCAGCTTCGGAAATTGATCTTTGTGCTTTACCAGTACCGGAATAAAATCCTCCGGCGATTGTTCGTAGGCTCCGCCCCAGTCTCCAATAATCAAATCCGTTATTTCTGCACTCTCTGGCTTGACTGCCTGTTCTTCAATGGACTTAGCCATCGTTTGACCCTTCTCATAAGCATCATAATCTACAACCAGCTTTACTTCCATCTCGTAATACCTCCGATCACTGATTTAAAAATGTAATAAATCCCTACCTTGTAAACTATCTATTCCCAGTTTAGTCTATCCTATCATACCAATGTTCGTCAAAAATAGACCCCTATCGACATTAATCCTATGTAAAATGTACGCATGAAATCAGCCTAGGGCAGCCCGGTAAAATTACTCCAGTCTGCCCTAGGCTGATACTCCCCAAATAAATCTCTACTATATAACACAATAGATTTTGAAGCCGAATTATTGGCTAATGGTGATTGGCGAGTTATCCGACAGCAATGCCAGATTACTCACGATTACACTCTCTTCGTTGCTCAGCCCACTGGTAACCAGTGTTTGTGAGCCTGTCGTTTGAACTGTCTTCACTTCCTTGCGTTTCGCATGGTCACCATTCACAACGTATACATATTGCTTGCCCTGATCCTTTTGAATCGCTGCAGTAGGAACGACAATACCTTCTTGTGCATTCGCAGCGACAAAGCTGATATCAGCCAGCATACCGGATTTCAGTCTCACGTCCGGATTAGCCACCGAAATTTCCACAGGATATCCTTTTCCACTTGCGTCCAACGGACTTACATTTTTCACTGTACCTGTTGTCACAATATTGGAAGCTGCTACACGTACCTGTACCTTGTCGCCTGCTTTTACATTGTTGATCTGCTCTGCCGGTACATAGATCAGTGTATTAACTGTACTCAGGTTGGCAATGACCAGCGCAGGCGTCTGTGCGGATACCATTTCGCCTACTTCTGCATTTTTTGTACCTACAATACCGTTAATCGGTGATGTAATCACGGTATCGTCGAGTGCGTCCTGAGCAATGCTCACATTTAGTTGAGCCTGCTTGAGAGACTGTTGGCTGGACTCGATAACCGCTGTATTTTGAGATACCTTCAGTTGATTTTGTGCATTGCTGTAACCGCTGTTAGCATTACTGTAGCTGTTTTTTGCTGAATCGTAGCTGTTACGGGCCGTAGTGAGCGCCTTCTGAGCAGCCACCAGTTGGTCCTGGGCATTAGCCTGTGCATTTTGCGCATTGTTGTATGTCGCTTCTGCGTTCACAACGGCTGTTTTTGCTTGTTCCAATTGTGCTTGCGTACTCGCACCCGCATCAAACAGGCTTTGTGTACGCGTTACATTTTTCTGAGCATCCGCCAAGGCTTGCTGCGTTTGCTTCACCGTATTGGCCGCTGAGGAAACGCCGTGTGTCGCCTGTTCTACGGCTGTAGTAGCCTGATTAATGGCTCCCTGCGCCTGATTGATTGAGCTTTGGGACTGAATCACGCCGCTTTTGGATTGTACTACGCCCGAGTTGGCTTGAACCATCGTCGATTCATGGGATGCCTGAGCAGAGCTCACTCCTGCTGCTGCTGCTGCAGCGGCGGCGCGGGCCTTCGCTACATTATTCCGCATGTCCTTGTCATCAAGCTTGAACAGCACTTGACCTTTTTTGACCTCTGCGCCAATATCCACAGGCAGTTCAACTACTTTACCGCCCACTTTTGGAACGATATTCACCGTCTCTGAAGGTGTTACCGTTCCTGTATAAATGTTCCCTTGCCCAATGATACCCTGCTGCGCTTGGCTGATCTTGACAGGAACGACCATATCCTGTGCCGCGCCGCTATTACTGGAGCAGCCTGCCAGCATTGCGCCGCTGAGCACTAAGGCCGCTAATGTACTTTCTACTCTCAATATTTTCATGATAATTCCCTTTCTTTCTGTCCGTGGAAATAATGTAAGCCATCCAGTCGATATTTTGTAGTTCTTTATAAAGCTTCCGGCTGTGTTTTTGCTTTCTTCCTTTGAATAAACAAAAAGATTAGTGGAATCGTGCAAAAGAGCGGTATGGATGAAATGAGGAACGTATCCGCAATTCCTCTTGATGTGGCATCCAGTGTGATTAAGCTACTTACGGATGACATCCATGAGCTACCCAACGACGCTTGCAGCGCATGAGCCGCGTCCGGTGTAACAGTCTCCGAAATTTGTTGAGCATGAGCTGCCGAACGGCTTTGCATAATCGCTGTCAACACTGCAATAGCCATAGAAGCTGCAACGGTACGCACCAGATTGGATGCTGTAGACGCATTCGCTACTTTACTCGGATGAACAGCGTTCATACCGACTGTAGACAATGGCATCATACAAATACCGATTCCCAGGCCCCGAAATGCCATTACGGTTTCCAGCCAAATATGCGGTGTGTCTGGCGTAAGCTGATGCAAATGATATGTCATAAAGCTGGTCAGCGTCAGGCCAACAAGTCCCAGAGGCACAATGCCGAACTTATCAAATAACCGCCCGGCAATCGGCATCATAGCCGCCATTGCAATCGCCTGTGGAATGAGGATGATTCCGGTATCAATCGGTGACACATGCTGAATATTTTGCAAAAACAACGGTGTCAAAAACGTTCCTCCGTACATCCCCATCATGACCAGACTGGAGGCAATGACACTAATCGTATATTTTGAGTTTTTAAATAATGAAATTTCGATTACAGCATTGTCTTTTCCGCTTTCCACATAAATAAGAAAGACAAGCGCCCAGAAGGCGATGAACAGTAGAGAGACAATTTTAAAAGAAGTCCAGCCATCATGCTGACCGTTGGTCAGTGCGTACAAGAGTGTTCCTGCGCAAGTTGCGGCCAGCAAAAAGCCCGGCAAATCAAATGGCTTCGGTGTTGCTTTAGGCGGCTCCTTGATCAGAAGAATAACCATTAAAATTGCAAATAAAGCTACCGGCACACTGACAATAAACAAGAAACGCCAGTTAAACCATTCAATTAAATAGCCACTCAGTGTAGGTCCAACGGCTGGAGCCGCCATTGCGGCGATCCCCCATATCCCGAGGGACATCCCGATTTGTTCACGCGGCATGATTTTGTAAATAATCGTCATACTCAGCGGCATAATAACACCGCCTCCCAGACCAGCCAGCACCCGTGCCGCGATCAGGGAAGAATCACTCCATGCAAAAATACATATTCCCGTTCCCAGCGAGAACACGCTGAGCGCAAGTATTAAAAACTTTTTGTATCCGATGCGCTGCTCCATATATCCGGTAATCGGGACGATTACACCAGATGCAAGCGTGTAACCTGTAATAACCCACTGAATACGTGTCGTCGTTGATCCTAAGTCCGTCGTCAATCGAGGAATGGCGACATTGATCAGACTGTTGTTCAGAATGGCGACAAAGGCGCCTAAAACGATGGCAAAAAAAGCAAGCCAGCGTTCTTTGGAGGAATCTGTCGAAGGAGCAGCAGCAGTTTCATTGGCAGCCACATGGACCCCTCCTTTTTAAGATGTATGGATTTTAACTTCCACGTTCGTTCCTGGAATGAGCTTCATATCCTTCGGCTTGTTAACAGCTATTTCTACAGGCACACGCTGGGTCACCTTGTTAAAGTTACCGCTTGTGTTTACCGCAGGAATGAGCGAGAACACCGCATTTGAGGCTTCGCCCACTTTGCGAACTTTGCCTTGAATCGTCTTGTCACCTGCTGCATCAAGCGTAATGTCAACAAGCTGTCCCGGTTTAATGCGGTCAATATCGGTTTCTTCAATATTCGTGGAGACATACAGGCTGTTCATATCAACCATGGTCGCAACAGCACTGCCCGGAGAACCGATTTCATGCTCCTTCGAATAAATCTTAATAACGGTACCATTGATCGGCGCACGCAGTACAGACTTGCTGATCATGCTGGAATCCAGCCCCGATACATCCTGCTCGGCAATCGGTTCATTGCGCTGAAGAACATCGCCTTCCTCCACATCAATGTGTGTAATCTCTCCGGAAATTTGCGGCATTACCTTATATTGATCCGCTTGAATACGTGCATCGTCACTCTTAACAAAGTGTGTTGCCTGATACCAATAATAGTAGCCAATGGTTCCGCCGCTCAGAATGAGCAGTATGATGAGAATTGGCAGTACGGTTTTCTTACTCACTTCTTCCACCCCTGTTGTCCAAAAAATTTTATTATTCAACGCTAATATTTTAATTTTGAAATATTAGGCCATCAAACCAATCGTGAACGTAAAATAAGCACATAGCAGGATACCATGCTTAGAGAAAGAACATGATCTATGTAGGTAGGTAATCCTTGACTATGCACACACACATCGTCTCCTTTTATATTTAAATATTTTCATATAAATATCTTACATTGAAGTATTATAGTTATATTTATCTATTCAGGCAATATAAATTTTCAGTTTTTCAAAAAAAATTTCATAAAAAAGAGCCTTGTTTCCCAAGGCTTCTTCAATGAAAAGGGATTATTCGCATTTAAAGGGTTAAAAAATGTACTAAGAGAAAAGCATAGGTCCCAACAACCGTTCTTTACGGTTTTTGGCCTCCTGCTGCTCTTTTTTGTTCTTATCCATCCTGTTGCTATTGCCCTGTGATCGTTGTTCCTCTATGCAGGCTCCGCAACGACATCGTTCTGTTGTCGCGTGTACATCCTTTCTGGAGTCCCGCAATAACTGAACGTAATCCAAAGATTGCTGTAAAGAAGCAGCACCAGGCATAAAGCGGACTTTTTTGCCTTCCAGCAAACAGTAGACCTCCATAAGCTGCGGAAGAGCGCCAAATGCATAATAACAAAAAACATTCGTCAAATGTTGAAATGTATGAATAACGTTGGGATTATAATCCACGATGTACTTCTGAATCAGTAAGGAATCCGCTCCAGCTGACAGTTGCCAGGCCGACTGTACAATAAGTGAAATGTCAACCTCAAGCTCAGGGACCGACGTGCAAAATTGCTCGTACAACATCACCGGCACTGACAAGTCCCTATTTAACGCACAAATGTTAGACAGCTCGCCTGACACTTTATTTTTGACGTCCCAATAATGGAACAACGATTCGAAGCCGACTGGCTGTGTGGGCCACCATTTCTCCAGTACGTACTGGACGGGGATTTCCCGCCGCACCTCTACTTCCATACCGAAGTATTCATTTAGCGCATGCCCTACCGCATATTGAACCCGCTGCCTCCAATTCCAGCCTTCACGCCCGCGTTTTCCCTGCGATTGACGTGTAGACTGCGGAGTTCTCCACATCTCCTCAAGCTGGTAGTCGTGCAGAAGAGGAAAGCCGCTTAAGCTATCGCTGTTGCGCATACCTATCCCTCGCTCTCTTCTCAGGACACCCCAATACCAGCCTGTGCAAATTGTCTTCCGTAAGCCCGGCAATTTTCCTTCTCATCGTCCAGTGGGTTGAATTCGATCTTCAAGCTCTCCTGAACAACAGCTGCGCCACGTTCTTTGACTTTTTCCTCTACCAGATCAACCGCGCCGCAGAATAGTGTATAGGATGTATCTCCACTGCCAAATACAGCGGTCTTTTTACCGGATAGATCAAGCTCATCCAGTTCCTCGTAAAAATCTAAAAATTCATCAGGAAGCTCACCATCTCCCCATGTATATACACCCAACAGGAACCCGTCATAACCGAGCAGTTCCTGCGCGCTGCAATCATACGAAGCCTTCAACTCCGCCTCATGTCCTGCCTGGCGGACGCCTTCGGCGATCAATTCTGCGATTTCCTCTGTATTACCAGTCATACTGGCATAAGCAATCATGATTTTACCCAAGTTCATCCCTCACTTTTGTTTGACATATGGAACGCATTCATTCCCTATTACTCAAATAATATTTGATAATGATTATCATTGTCAAATATTAATTTCAAATATGTGTTTTACACATGGTCCAACATACGCAAAACAGCCGCATAGCATGCGGCTGTTCGCAGATAAACCCTATGAGTAAGCTGCTTCAACAAGCAGCTTGTTTATATATTGCATCCATTATTTATTACGCCAGTACAGTTCATTCCATTGCAGCTCCTGACGGAACTGACGGATGTTCGTGTTGTTGTCAATGACGACGGCTTCTATGCCTGTCAGCTCTGCGTAATCCAGCAATTGCTCTGTGGTTACAGCATAGGACAACACCGTATGATGCGCTCCACCCGCATGAATCCATGCTTCTGCGGACACTTCCAGCGAAGGCTCTGGTTTCCACAAAACGCTGGCTACAGGCAGCTTCGGCATTTGGTTTTTATTTTCCACAGCATGGATTTGGTTAATGATCAGACGATAACGTCCTCCCAGCTCAATGATGGATGCTACGAGCGCCTTACCCGGTTTGCCTTCAAAAATAAGACGAGCCGGATCGGCTTTGCCACCAATACCCAACGGTTGAACATCAATACGCGGTTTGTTCACAGCAATCGTCGGACATACCTCCAGCATATGAGAACCCAAATTCAGTTCATTGCCCGGCTCCAAATGATAGGTGTAATCTTCCATAAAGGAAGTATCCACGTTATTCGCCATCAGCTTCATCAGACGTGTCAATGCTGCCGTTTTCCAGTCACCTTCGCCACCGAATCCGTAGCCTTGAGCCATCAAACGCTGAACCGCCAAACCAGGCAGTTGTTTCAGACCATGCAGGTCTTCAAACGTCGTCGTAAAGGCCCCGAATTCTCCATCCTGTAAAAACTTTTTCAAGCCCAGCTCAATACGAGCCTGCTCCAAAATAGAATCACGTACTGCACCCGGTTGCTTGGCTTCTGCGGACAACTCATACAGGTCGTTATACTCTTCGAACAGAGAGTTGATATCCCCCTCTGACACGTTATTAACGACCTCAACCAGATCACCCACACCATAGCCGTTGATGGACCAGCCCAACTGGGCCTGAGCAGATACTTTGTTGCCGTCGGTTACAGCTACTTCACGCATATTGTCACCAAAACGGGCTACTTTGAGATTTTGGCTTTCGCTATAAGCAGCAGCCGTAGACATCCATCCTCCGATGCGTTTCTGAACGCCTTCTTCCTCCCAATAGCCTACGACGACTTTGCGAGTTACACCCAGACGGGCACCGATAAAACCAAATTCACGATCACCATGCGCGGATTGGTTCAGGTTCATAAAGTCCATATCAATACTATCCCAAGGGATATCACGGTTAAATTGAGTATGCAGGTGCAACAAAGGCTTTGCCAGACGCGTCAAGCCAGCAATCCACATTTTCGCCGGAGAAAAAGTATGCATCCAGGTAATAATCCCTGCACACAGGTCATCTCCGTTCGCATCAATAATGAGACGACGAATCGCGTCGGAATTCGTCAGAACCGGCTTGAGTACCACTTCAAACGGTAAATGACCACTACGGTTCAATCCCTCTACAATTTGACGAGAATGCTCTTGTACCTGATCGAGCGTCTCGGGTCCATACAAATGCTGACTTCCTGTAGCAAACCAAAATTTAAACGGTTTCATAATTAAAAATTCCTCCAGTCAGGAAATAAGTATAATTGCAGCTGTATTCATAGATAAAATATTATGTACGTACAATCTAATATTTTTCTCAACATTATGATGAAAAATGATTAGTTGTACGTACAAGTGGGATTGATTTCATTTTAATATGGAAGCGCTCTAATTACAAGTGTATTCGGCAAAAAAATATTTTTGGCCTTTCAGGCTGTTTGCTTCACCACGGAATCATTCGATTGTTGCTAAGGTTTGTTGTACAATAGATTCCATATGAGGATTTTTGTGCAGAGGACTGCCGGAATCCTGAATTGACTGCTGAAGGATGGATTGTACATGTATGTAGCACAAGAATGGAAATATTATGAAGTAGTGGATACAGGCGGCGGCGAAAAACTGGAGCGTTGGGGCGATATTGTCCTGCGGCGGCCTGATCCGCAAATTATATGGCCGTTGTCCCAAGAAACAGCCGAGTGGCGCGATGTTCATGGACATTACCATCGCAGTTCCTCCGGGGGCGGTAGCTGGGATATGAAAAAGCCTACTCCCGAGCGCTGGACGATCAGCTACGGGCCGCTTAAATTCCACATTAAACCGACCAGCTTCAAGCATACTGGTCTTTTTCCGGAGCAAGCAGCGAACTGGAGCTGGATGATGGATAAGATTAAAGGCGCTGGCAGACCGATTTCGGTACTGAACCTGTTCGCCTACACTGGGGGAGCCACTACTGCCGCAGCGTATGCCGGGGCCAGTGTAGTTCACGTGGACGCCGCCAAGGGCATGGTACAGTGGGCGAAGGAGAATGTGCAATTGTCCGGCTTGGCCGACCGTCCGGTACGCTTCATTACGGACGATGTGTTCAAATTCGTGCAACGTGAACAACGCCGGGGAAACCGATATGATGCGATCATTATGGACCCTCCTTCCTACGGGCGCGGACCCAACGGTGAGACGTGGAAACTGGAAGAAAGCCTGTATCCGTTCCTGGAATCCTGCATGAGTATCATTTCCGATCAACCGCTATTCATGCTGATTAACTCCTATACCACGGGTATTTCCCCTACCGTACTGCGCAACATGCTGAGCATGACGATGCAGCAAAAGTACGGCGGTCAAATCAGTGCTGGTGAAATCGGATTGCCGATCACCCGCTCGGGCTTGAACCTGCCATGCGGTATTCTCGGACGCTGGGAGGCTTAATTCCTCCTATGACTCCAGATAAGCTTATCCGGCATGGGCATACACAATCGGACATTGCTGTTCTTTATGAGGACAACCATGTGTTGGCGATTGTGAAGCCTGTCAATGTTCCAACACAAGAGGATGCCAGCGGTGATCCTGATCTGCTCTCTTTACTCAAAGAAGATCTCAAGATCAGACACAATAAGCCTGGTAACGTGTTTTTGGGACTGGTTCACAGATTGGATCGGCCTGTAGGCGGGGCCATGATCTTTGCCAAGACGTCCAAAGCTGCTTCCCGGCTGTCTGAGTCGGTTCGAGGTCGTAGTTTCCGCAAGATGTATGTAGCGGTTCTAAACGGTGTCCCCACGGCCTTACAAGGCCGTCTGACCCATCACTTGCTAAAGGACAGCCGCACTAACACTGTTCAGGCGGTTCGTCCCGGCACGGCTGGCTCCAAGGAGGCTATTTTGGAGTACCGCGTACTTGGACAAGCAGATGGGCTCAGTCTTGTACAAATTGAGCTACTCACCGGACGCTCGCATCAGATTCGTGTACAGATGCAGGCTATCGGCTGTCCTCTATACGGGGATCAAAAATACGGTGGCAGCCTGAGCCGCCCAGGTCAACAATTGGCGCTCTGGTCTCTGCTTGCCGGAGCGCCGCATCCAGTTAGCAAGGAGAACATGAGCTTCCACTCGTTCCCTCCAGCCCAATTCCCATGGAGTGAGTGGCCTAAATCGCTTTATGAAAGCATGATCGAAGCTGAGAATTGAGCAGGCAAGTCTGCGTATTTAGCTTTTAATATCTTCAAATCAATATACAAAAAGAACCCGTAACGCATGTAATCAAACAAACATGCATTACGGGTTTTTTTAAAAAAAATCTATTAACCTTCCCATCCTTATGACGAGGAGACCACAGACTGCCCTTTCTTGCTGTTCACCAACTGCTGACGGGGCCGAGCGTTTTGAGCATTCGTATTCTTGATGAAAAACGCCAAAATCAGGGCCGCCACACTCAACAGCGTCGCAATGATAAAGGCTGAGTTGATACCGTAAATCGTAGCCTGATTGCCTGCTGCCAGCATCTCTGCTTTATCTGTAACAGATAATCCCTCAGATGCAACAATATTCGTCAGACGGTTGCTGCTTTGAGTCGACATCACCGTCACCAGAATTGCCGTCCCGATTGAACCGGAAATCATACGCAGTGTATTACTCATCGCCGTACCATGCGCATTCAATCGTTGCGGAAGCTGATTCAACCCGGCCGTTTGGATCGGCATCATCAGCAATGACATCCCGAACATCCGAACCGTATAATTAACCAGCAGTGTCATATAGGTCGTTGTCTCGGTCAAGCGTGAGAACTCCCAAGTCGTCACAGCCATGATCAACAAGCCGATCACGGACAACCAGCGTGCTCCAATTCGGTCAAAAATAGCCCCGGTCACAGGAGACATGGCCCCCATCAGAATCGCCCCCGGCAACATGAGCATACCGGACTCAAGCGGTGAAAAGCCGCGAATATTTTGCAAATAAATCGGTAGTAATATCATACCAGCGTACAAAGCCATCGTCACAATGACATTAATGATGGTCGTCAAGCTATACACATCGTATTTGAAGATGCGGAACTCCAGCATAGGTTCATCAACCTTCAACTGGCGAACAATAAACAGAATGAGTGCAATCGTCCCCACAATAAGCGTAGACAGAACCGGAATACTTCCCCAGCCCGATGTTCCTGCATCACTAAAGCCGTATAACAGTCCGCCGAAACCGAGCGTAGACAAAATGATGCCGGGAATGTCCAGCTTAGGCTTGGACTGCTCCGTTACATTTTTCAGAAAAATAAATCCGATCACAATCGAAATCACTGAAATCGGCAGGATGATCCAAAACAGTACCCGCCAGTCGTAATGCTGGACTATATAACCGGACAAGGTTGGTCCAATGGCTGGAGCAAAACCCATCGCAATCCCCAGTGTTCCCATCGCCCGGCCACGACGCTCAATGGGGTAGATGTTCAAGATAACGACCATCATTAAAGGCATCATAATACCCGCGCCCGCGGCCTGAATGAGACGTCCGATCAACAATATGCTAAAACTCGGCGCAATAGCGCACAACAGCGTGCCGATTGAAAAGATAATCATTGCACTAATAAACAATTTACGAGTGGAATAACGCGCAATCAAAAATGCGGTCACTGGGATCAATACCCCGTTCACGAGCATAAAGCCCGTACTAAGCCACTGAGCCACATTGGTATCTACATTCAGATCACTCATCATTTTCGGTAAAGCCACACTTATCAACGTCTGGTTTAAAATCGCAACAAACGCGCCAATCAACAGAGCGGCCACAATGGGTGCTCTGCGTACATTACCCGGTAGTGTCATTTGAGGACTGCTCAGGTTGATTCATTCCCTTCGGTGTCAATTTCATCATCATTTGTTTATGGATATCCAAGACCATGTCCAGATGCTCCTTCGGGATGTCCAGAATGGGCAAGACGCGCTCCATCCACATGGCGTCTACTTTTTGCATGATGTCTTTTCCTTCTGCCGTAAGCGTCAGCACTAAGGATCTACGATCATGCTCATGCCGTCCGCGAGCGATATATCCTGCCTTGGTCAAGCGGTCAACCACCCCGCTCATGGAGCTACAACCCATATGGGCTAAGTCTGCCAGCTCAGATAACCCGATATTGGGTCGTTTATTCAGAATCGCCAAAGCCATATGCTGAACGGCTGTCAGATCCAAATGCTGCTCCTCATTCCAGAAGGCATAAAATATCGTTTTGTTAACCTCCCTTACCGACTGAATAATCCGATACACCTCAAGTTTGTCTTCCTCTCTGTCACTCATTGGAACCATCCTTCTTCCCATTACCCAATTCACATTCCATATACATAATCAAGCAACTATTCGTATACGAAATGTTATTCATGTATAATAATTTTATCATGTTATATGTAAATGTCAACATTCACCCCTGTAACAAATATAAGTATTGAAAAGAGCAGATGAAGCTTACAGAATACAGAAATCCATTTAAAAAAGGTGTCACCAGCTACAGAATGTGTTTTTTCAACACAAAAACGCGGATATGTGTGACCCCTTTGGCCAGCCTTATCCGCGCATTTTTATTTAGAATATGAAAGAGGAGATGCTTACTCCGCTCGCTCCATTTGTTCCTTTACTGCCTTTGTCTCGTTTGCCGATGCAGAAGTTTTCGTTTTTGTGGTGATTTTACCTAACAAATAAACCAGCAAATTTTGATTATGCTGCGAAATGCGGTTTAGTGCAGAGCCTAGAAAATCATCCCTTATTTGCAGTCCCCGTTCCGCTTCTTCTCTTCCTTGATCCGAAATAACAATCCATACGATTCTGCGATCCTTTACGTCTCTAAAGCGGGTGACCAGGCGATTCCGCTCCATCCGGTCTAGCAGCATTGTAACCGCCGCAGGTGTGGTTGCGAGATACGGGATCAGTTGAGACGGTTTCATGCGGCCGTAATCATTCAGAACCTCCAGCACCGTAAGCTGAGCCTCAGTTAATGATGGAGCCAACTTCTGCTCCATATGAACCTTGTAATCCTTAGCCATTCTGGACCAGATTTTCGCAAATTCGGTCGTTTGCAATTTGCCTCACTCCTTTGAATAACAGGGTCAGTAAAAGCATCATAGTTACCGTATGGGCCACCGTCCGGATTGTATTTCATCACATTAAATTTTCGCCATTCAGCCCCGGTTTCCTGCCCTTTTTGGAGCATCAATTGAAAAGGGGAAGGAAGTCTCACTTCGGTTTTGGAGGCTGGTCAAGGTTCGACAGCATGACGGCAAAAAGGTCCTCATTCGTGCCGGAATGGCACGAGAGGACCTCTCTTTTTCGAGCTAAAAAGCGCTTGACTTTCCTGTTATTCTATGGACCGGGAAGCCTGTGGCTCACTACGCGGCAGCACATTCACAATTTCGTCCTTCTTCTCCACAGGAGCCAGCAGCTTGCCTGTATCCTTGCGGTCAGTCAAAGGAGCTTTTTCCGAAAGGAAGGACATCGTCTGTCCATCTGCAGTGATCGCAAACAATTGAATAGCTTCACGGCAATAGAAGGCAGCCACAATCCGAGTTCCGTTCGAACGTACCCGTTTGCCCTCCTTGAATTCGAAGGTGGTGATTCCTTTACCGCCTCGTCCCTGAGCAGGATAATCCAGTAGAAGCGTACGCTTGCCATAACCGGATTCCGTCAGCACCAGCACTTCTCCTTCATCCTCTTCCACCCACAGCGCTGCAACAATTTCGTCGCCTTCCGCCAGCTGTATACCTTTGACACCAGCCGAGACGCGACCCATTGCATTAACCTCTTGCTCCTTGAAGCGTATGCTCATCCCCGCACGGGTAATTAGCATAATATCCCGGGTACCGTCGCTTAGCGTTACCGATAATACCTCATCGTCCCCTGCTACCTTGCAGGCTGCTACGGCACTGGAACGTTTCGTTGCATAATCCTTCAGCTCGGTTCGCTTCACTTGGCCCTTCTTCGTTACAAACACCAGACTTTTGCCGATTTCCTCCATATTTTTGATCGGAATGACACTCACGATCCGATCATCCTTGGTTAAAGGAATAACGTTAACAATCGGGGTTCCCGGCTCTTTCCACTTATACTCTGGCACCTGATGCACAGGCAATAAGAAATATTGTCCGCGCTGAGTGAAGATGAGCAGCACATCCAGTGTGTTGACATCAAGCAATTGGGTGACATAATCTCCTTCCTTGACGCCGGAAGCTGAACGCTCCCCACCAGAGCGGGTGAAGGACAGCATACCTGTGCGCTTCACATAGCCGTCTTTGGAAAGAGTCAACAATACATCCTCTGCCCCAACCATGACTTCCAGATTTACCTTAATCTCATCAACCTCACCCTGTATGTCTGAACGGCGGTCAATGCCGTACTTTTCACGGATTTCCAGCAGTTCCTTGCGGATCAAGCTGACCAGCTTGCGATCACTTTCCAAAATAGAACGGTACTGTGTAATTTTTTTCTGGATTTCACTTAATTCCTTTTCCAGCGTAGTAATTTCCAGATTCGTGAGACGGTACAGCTGCAAGGTCAAAATAGAATCTGCCTGACGTTCGCTAAAGCCAAACATCCATTGCAAATTATTTTGCGCGTCCTGGCGATTTTTGGAAGATTTAATGGCCGCAATGACCTCATCCAGAATGTTCAGCGCCTTAACCAAGCCTTCCAACACATGGGCGCGATCCTCCGCCTTCTCCAGCTCAAACTGGATACGGTGTGTGACAACTTCGCGCTGATGGGCAATATACGCTTCCAAAATGGATTTCAAACCAAGCTGATGCGGCGCTTTGTTCACAATGGCTACCATGTTGAAGCTGTAAGCCACCTGAAGGTCAGTTTTTTTCAACAGATATGCCAAAATTCCTTCCGCATCGGCTTCCTTCTTCAGTTCCACAACAATTCGCAGACCGTTCCGGCCACTCTCGTCACGAACCTCGGCAATCCCTTCCACCTTTTTCTCCAGACGGATATTCTCCATGGCGGTTACGAGCCTTGATTTGACAATCTGGTATGGAATCTCCGTAATCACCAGTTGCTGCTTACCTCCGCGCAAAGACTGTATTTCCGTTTTGGAACGGATATAAATACGTCCTTTGCCTGTACGATATGCGTCCTTAATGCCTTCGCCACCCATAATTAGTCCGCCCGTCGGGAAATCAGGGCCTTTAATAAAGGTCATAATCTCTTCCAGCTCAATATCCGGCTTTTCCATCACGGCAATGCTGGCGTCAATGACCTCACGTAAGCTGTGTGTTGGAATTTCAGTCGCGAATCCAGCTGAAATTCCACTGGAGCCGTTGACTAGCAGATTCGGATAACGGGAAGGCAGCACAACTGGCTCCTTGGTCGAGTTATCAAAGTTATCCTTGAACAAAACCGTTCGTTTTTCAATGTCACGCAGCATTTCCATCGCGATTGGAGACAGACGTGCCTCCGTGTACCGCATAGCTGCCGCAGGGTCATCGTCCTGGGAACCCCAGTTGCCATGACCGTCCACCAGTACGTGACTCATTTTCCAAGGCTGCGCCATCCGTACCATACCATCGTAAATTGACGAGTCACCGTGGGGGTGATAATTACCCATCACATCCCCGACGGTTTTGGCAGATTTCCGATAAGCCTTATCCGGTGTGTTGCCGGAATCGTACATGGAGTACAGAATACGGCGCTGTACTGGCTTTAACCCATCCCGCACATCCGGTATCGCCCGATCCTGAATAATATATTTGGAATATCGGCCAAAGCGGTCACCGACCACTTCCTCCAGAAAAGCTGGCAAAAATTGCTCCGATAAGCTCATGTATACACCTCATTTGATAGCACTACTCTACATATTCCGTAAAATCTACGTTTTCCACAATCCAGCGCTTGCGCGGATCAACCTTGTCGCCCATCAATGTGGACACACGGCGTTCAGCCTTGGCTGCATCCTCAATCTGGACGCGTAGCAAGGTACGTGACTCGGGATTCATCGTTGTTTCCCATAACTGATCAGGGTTCATCTCCCCGAGTCCTTTATAGCGTTGAAGCTCAAAATTCCGTCCAAATTCCTTTAAGTAATTGTCAAGCTGCTCATCAGTCCAAGCATAACGTACCGTTTCGAGCTTACCTGACTTACGGGTTATTTTATACAATGGCGGTTGAGCGATAAATATGCGTCCCGCATCAATCAGCTCTTTCATATACCGATAAAAGAACGTCAGCAGCAACACTTGAATGTGGGCGCCGTCTGTATCCGCATCCGTCATAATGATGATTTTGGAATAATTGCTATCTTCAAGCGTAAATTCTGTTCCTACCCCCGCCCCGATTGCTGCTGTAATCGCGCGATACTCATCATTTTTCATAACATCCGCCAGCTTGGATTTCTCCGGGTTCATCGGCTTGCCCTTCAAGGGCAAAATAGCCTGAATTTTGGAATCCCGTCCCTGCTTCGCCGATCCTCCAGCCGAATCACCTTCCACGATAAACAGCTCGTTTCGTGTAAAATCCTTGGACTGCGCAGGCGATAGCTTGCCATTCAGATTAGAGCTTTCACTGCGTTTCTTGCCGGAACGCATTTCGTCACGAGCCTTACGTGCTGCTTCACGCGCTCTGGACGCCTGAACTGCCTTTTTGATTAACGTTTGCGCTACCTGCGGATTTTCCTCCAGAAAACGCTGAATCTGCTCCGATACAATTGCATCCACCGTACTACGTGCGGAAGCGCTACCCAACTGATCCTTCGTCTGACCGACGAATTCAACCTCGGCCATCTTGACACTGATTACGGCCATCATTCCCTCACGTAAATCATTGCCTTCCAGATTCTTATCCTTTTCCTTCAGCATTACCGTGCGTCGCGCATAGTCGTTCATGACACGGGTGTAAGCGGTTTTGAAGCCCGTTTCATGCGTACCCCCGCCGCGTGTCGGAATGGAGTTGACAAACGAAGCAATCGTTTCGGTATAACCTGCGTTGTACTGAATGGCAATTTCCACCTCAACGTCTTCCTTCTCCGCGTTGAAGTGAATGACGTCATGCAGCACGTCCTTACCTTCATTCAGAAAAGCAACAAATTGGCTTGCTCCGCCTTCATAAAAATACTCATCCGATTTCCCGCTGCGTTCATCTTTAAGCTGGATACGAAGACCTGAGTTCAGAAAAGCAATTTCCTGAAGACGCTCGGCCAGCGTATCGTAATTGAAATAAATGCCCGCCTGAAATACACGAATATCCGGTTTAAAAGTAATTTTGGTACCTGTCTTGTTGGTATTGCCCAGCACTTCAAGGCCTGTGGTCGGTTCCCCGACATGTTCCACGCCCTTCTTGTCCTGCCAATATTCAAACCGCTGACGGTGAATCTTGCCGTCCCGGTAAATTTCCACTTCAAGCCATTCCGAAAGAGCGTTCGTTACTGACGCGCCTACACCGTGCAGACCCCCGGACTTTTTATATCCCGAACCGCCGAACTTACCTCCGGCGTGCAAAATGGTGAATACTACCTGCGGTGTTGGGATTCCTGTTTTGTGCATTCCTGTAGGAATACCACGTCCGTTGTCTGTTACTGTAACGGAACCGTCCTTATGCATTGTAATGTCAATGCGGGAGCAAAACTTGGCAAGATGCTCATCCACCGCATTGTCCACAATTTCCCATACCAAATGATGTAGTCCCGAAGAACTGGTGCTCCCAATATACATGCCCGGCCGTTTGCGAACTGCCACAAGCCCTTCGAGCACTTGAATGTCGTCCACGCCATATTCTGAAGCTCCGTTCTGAGTGCCGGTCGCTCCCGCAGACAAGTCGATTTTGTCGACCATTCATGCTCCCCCTTTGTCTAATCGTAACCGTGTTTTGCCTTATTCTTGATGATTTTCACCAAAAATGCAAACAGATGTTTTCTTTTACCTTGTCCATTTTAATTCAATATATCCCGTTTCGTAAAGACGGCGAATGAAACAATCAGCGCCGCAGCCCCCCAAATGCCCAGTACAGCTAAAGAAAATGGCAAGGTCATCCCCTCAATCGGGGCGGGACTTCCTGATAAATAATCGGTCAATTCGAGGTTAACCATAAATAAATATTTGGCACTCTGCCAGGATGAGGCCATATTCGTTAAAATCGTGCCCGAAATGAGCGCAGCCATCATCACCACAATGCTTGCCGCCGTACTACGTACCAGCACCGAAACCATAAAGGCAAGCGAAGCTATCACAAGACTGACGAACCAGATCAATCCGGCTTGCAGCATCAGATAGTACCATTGCGGGATCGCATGTACCGCCGACACATCCACCGTTGATCCAGCAATTTGGAAGCCCGTAAATACCGGAACATTAAAGCCTTTAAAGCCAAAAAACAGTCCTGATATAAGATAACTGATCACAAACACAGCCAAAATGATGAGCGAAACGAACATATACAGTGTTAGCAGCTTGCTTAGCAGCACCTTCCACCGCCTGACAGGGCGGGTCAGCAGCATTTTTATCGTACCCGTCGTCCGTTCTCCTGAAACCAGATCGGAGGCAATCGCCATAATAAGCAATGGAACGAACAAATTAATGGAATTGTCCATAAACTCTCTGGTAAAGGTTACACCACTTGGTTCATTCGGGTTCACGTCATTTTCCAGATAATATTGCATTTGTTGGACAAATACACGCCTGTAGGTCTTCCATTCCTCCGGAACCCGGTCGCTGCCCAGCGAATTTTGGTTGTCGGTAATGGCCTGACGCAGCTCCAGCCGCCAGTCATTGCCGAATTTTTCGCGGTTATTTTCTGCCACCTTCATCTGAGCGTACGTAAAAATCGGCACAAGCACAAGCAAAACAAGTAAAATGACATAAAATCGTTTCTTCTTGATGATTTTGAGTGTTTCATTTTGTACGAGCGGTAAAATGTTATTCAAGAATCTCACCTTCCGTCATTTTCAGGAATAACTGCTCCAGTGTAGGGCTGATTTTGGTTACACCTTTAACGGAAATGCCGGAAGCCGCCATTTGTACGACCAGCTCCGCGATATGCTCTTCGTCCATTTCTGTAAAAATAGCATCCGCTCCGCTGCCTGCAACAATGCTATCATCAATCAGTTCATCGGCGTTTGTAATGATTTGTACATGCGGAGAGCCTTCCAACAGGGCAAGACCCTGATCATGGGGCTCCAGTTGCCATACCGCCATACGCGAATGTGTTTCAACCAATTCCCTCACACCGCCAACAGCAAGCACCCTTCCCCTGCTAATAATCGCGACACGATCACACAGCAACTGGATTTCACTAAGCAAGTGACTGGAAACAAATACAGCCATGCCCTCTGCCGCTAGCAGACGTATAAAAGCTCTCATTTCCTTGATCCCCTTGGGGTCCAATCCGTTTGTCGGTTCATCCAGAATAAGCAGCTTGGGTCTGCCAAGCAATGCCTGAGCAATACCGAGACGCTGGCGCATCCCAAGAGAATACGTACTTACTTTATCATGAATACGGCGATCCAGCCGCACCAGCTCCACCACTTCACGAATGCGCTGTTCATTCACGCCACGCTGCATGCGGGCAAAATGCTCCAGATTCTCCCACCCTGTCAAATAGCTGTATACCTCCGGATTTTCCACAATAGAACCAATATGCCGCAAAGCCTGCTCCGGATCACGGTTCACATTATGACCGCACACAGTAATGGTGCCCTCCGTAGGCTTGATCAGATCGACCAGCATCCGAATGGTCGTCGTTTTTCCAGCCCCATTGGGACCAAGAAAGCCAAAAATTTCACCCGCACGCACATCGAAGGTTACATCTTGAATAATCATTTTGCGTCCAATACGCTTTTTGACGTGCTGAACAGAGAGAACCGTTTCGTTGTTGCTTCTGCCTCCGTCTTGACTTCCGATCTGGTAGTCGGAATGATAGCCGGATGCTCCATTCATCCTTGTCGAATCTTTGGCTACATCGGACTCAGTCTTGTCAGCAGATTGGATGCTCATCACTTGTTCCCTCCCTTCTTCACTTCAGCAGGTTGACTGCTCGTGGACTGTTGTCCATCCCCCGTATTGTCGCCTTCCTTAGCCGCTGCTGCTACTGCAAACCCTTGAGCGATTCGCTCAGCAATTGCCTGATAGCCCTGTCCGTTAGGATGAAAATGATCGGAGGATAAATAAACCGGCAAATTTTGCTGAAATAAATCGAAGGTTGGAATCAGCGTCATATGACTGTTTTTATTGGTAATTGCCATAGCAGCCAAATTCCATTCCGTCACGACCAGATTTCCCGGAATTTTCATTTCCGGCAGGTCACTGAATGGATTATATAGTCCAACGTATATAATTTTTGCCTTAGGATTGATTTTCCCGACTTTTAACAGCACTTTTTGTAAACGCTTGGCTGCATCAGGCAGAGCCTTGCGCAAGCCATTAAGCGTAGGTGGCTCTTTGCCGGTTTGGGCAGCTTGTGCCCCCTGAAACAAATCATTTCCGCCAATGGACACAATAATAACATTGGCCTTTTTCAACACATAGGCCACGCCAGGCTCATCCAGTTTGGTCAAAAGTCCCTGAGTCGTCAGGCCGTTAATGCCCAGATTGTTAATGAGCTGAGCCTTATGGCCTTCCTGATCATTTAACAAGGTCACCGACCGTCGTACAAAACCGCTGCCTGAGTCATCGCCAGTTCCTTTCGCCAGCGAATCTCCAATGGCAGCTACCCGAAACTCCCCCGTCTGAGTTGCAGCGGATGGCGCATTTTGTATCTGCGATGAACCCGAATTTACAGGTTTGGTGCTAACGAGCGGCTCTGGAGCCGTAATGCTTCGTACTGCGGCAATAAATCCGTACAATAATAGCAGTGTGGCGGCGATGGACACGGAACCGACAGACCGCCAGATCCATTTTGATGAATTCACTCGTGTTCCCTCCTGATAACTTAGTGAAATAAACATAAAGCTTCTCATATCATTTTGCAAATAAACCGTTCTGAGTGTTATGAAGCATACATGAGCATTTTGCAACAATCCCAAGAGCTATTTCAAATCAGCAATATAGAAATCGAAACGGTTTAGTTCGTCTATCTATTGTACTTTCGAGCGTTGGGAATCGAATGATGCAAAATGCTGTAGCATGCTAAAAAGGATGGCATATCGCCATCCTTTTTATTACGACTTTTTGGTTCATACAGTTCGTCCTTTACCTCTGCATAGCTGAAAAACTCACTTGGTATCGGGTATAAAGCTTTTGATCCATTGTCCGAAGCTGCCCGGATTTCTGCTTTGGATCAATATCGTCCCCTCGCCGCGAAAACGGCATACAAGTGCTTCTCCGCTCGTTACACTGGACAACCAGCCTTTGGACGCTTTTTCAATTTTGTAATCCATATAGTCCGGCCATGCCACCAGATGAGCGTTATCAATAATACGCTCTTCTCCGGGTGCAACATAAATCGGATAAATGGCTCCGTAAGAGGATAAAAACACAGTTCCGCGACCGCTAATTTCAACGATAAAAAAACCTTCGCCCGAGAACAATCCTTTCATCAGATTCTGCATTTTAGTGCTGACCTCAATGCCCTCCGTACACGCCAGGAAGCCATCCTTTTGCACCAAAAGTCTATACGTACCGTCCAATTCCACTGCTTGTACATCGCCTATACTTGCCGGAGCAAGCAGCACCTCAGCTGGCCCTCGAGATGCTCTCAGCTCCTGAAAAAAGAATTTCTCCCCGCTCAGCATCCGGCCTAAGCCGCGCAACAACCCACCATCCACAGTCCCCTTTATATCCACGCTGGAAGACATGGAAACCATAGCTCCCATCTCCGCTTTAATCGTTTCTCCAGGGTTCATCTGTACCTTGAGCATAGCAAAGGCACCTTCATGCACAATTTCGTAGCTCATTCGTTCACCTGACTTTCCCATAAGTTATCAGTTATCAGTTATCAATATAGTTTAGTGTTATCATACTATACTTGTCGCACTTATGCCTGTTCTTGCATATAAGTAAAAGTGATAGATAAGCGCACCAATAGAGGGGAAAACAACGTAAAAAGCCCGCTGAACGTGTCAGCAGGCCTTGAATTTAGCGTTAGGTTGTCAGTATAATATCATAATGACGTTTGAAACGCTTTTTTTATGATCGACTTTTAGTTACGTGTAAATTCCTGTACCCAGTATCCATTATAGTAAGCCACACCGATTTGTGTATATTCTGCCTTCAAAATATTTTCACGGTGTCCCTGACTGTTCATCCAGGCTTTCATAACTTCTTGCGGTGTTTGTTGTCCCATCGCAATATTTTCACCCGCATACGTATAAGTTACGCCGAATTTCTTCATCATATCAAAAGGTGAGCCGTAAGTCGGTGATGTATGGGAAAAGTAATTGTTTGTACTCATATCCTTTGCCTTGGCCAAAGCTACTTCGGTAAGCTTCGCGTTAGAAGCGAGTGGGCTTAAACCTTTTTGGCTACGCTCGTTATTCACCAGCTTTACTACTTCTACAGCAAATTGAGACTTACTGAGCTGTGCATCCGACCCGGCGGACTGACCTGCTCCTGAATTCGTATTTTGAGCTTTCGACTGTTTGTTGGTAGCAGGCTGTGAACCTTTTTGGTTAGCAGGCTTTGCTACTTGCTTGTCGGAAGAAGGATTCGTTGTCTTTGTTTTCGCTTGAGCCTGTCCGGACAAATCTTGAATTACGGTCTTCGTAATCGTAGTCGTTCCGTTAGAGGTATTCACCGTATATCCGTTATCCTGGAACCATTGTTGTAATTGGGCAGACAAATCGTCAGCTGGTGAAGCTGATGCCGGAACGATGAATCCTGCGGATAACATAGCGGTTAAACTTCCCATCACCAGTGTTTTTTTCAACATATTCTTCATTTCGTCATCTCCTTATTGTATAATGCCTTGTTGTGAACCTGCCTGGTTACAACTTTGTAATCTTTACTCTAGCAGTATAACATGTTTCATAGCAGGATCAATGGTATAAAAGTTGGAAAAAAAATAGCCCCGTTCGGCAATGGCCTAAACGGAACTGATCTATGGTAATGAGGCTCTGAATATAATCCGGGCTTGTACAGGGCTGTTATTTAAGCTTTTTGCTAAAACGATAGCCTTGCTTTTCAAAGCCGATTCGGTTGTAGAATGCCTGGGCCTCTATTTGTTTGATGCGGTTATTTGCTCCGGTAATGAACAAATGAAAGCTTCCTTGTGCACGTCCCCACTCCTCACCGCAGGCCACCAAGCGCTTGCCGATGCCCTCGCCGCGATACTCCTTGCTCACGACCAGCATGGTGATTTGTACGGCAGGATCAGGATAAGCCAGGCTTTGAGCCGTATGCATGCCGATTACGCCGACAACACGACCATCCATTTCTGCGACCATCATATTGGCTTGGCAGTCCTCCTGCGTAGTTCCCATAACTTCTTTCATCACACCACAAGTCATCGGATATCCGACTTCTCTTAGCAGTCCTGTTACGGCTTCGCAATCGCCAAGCTCTACGGAACGAATTGTCAGTACTGGAATCATCACACTGTTAGACATGATTTACCTCCACTTTCAGCATATTGGCAGCTTCTTTGGCCGTCTTCCGTGCTGTTTCCACATCTCCCGCAGCGCTAAGCGCTACAGCCATCCGGCGTCCCGGCTTGGTTTCTGGCTTACCGAACACTCGCACCTGTGTCCGGGGTAGCAATAATGCATCATGCAGACCACCGATTACAAAATCCCGTGTAGCTTGTTCTGCCTTCAAGGTAGCCGAAGCCCCAGGGGTTAGCAGTGTAACAGACGGTATCGGGAATCCGAGAATGGCCCGTACATGAAGCGCAAATTCCGACAAATCCTGCGTAATCATTGTTACCATTCCCGTATCATGCGGACGGGGGGATACTTCACTGAATACGACGCCATCAGCCGTTAAAAACAGCTCCACGCCAAACAATCCGTAACCACCCAGTTCATCCGTAATCGTACGGGCAATGTCCTCCGCGTCCGAAAGTTGCTTGTCCGTCATGCCATGAGGCTGCCAAGATTCGACATAATCCCCATCCTTTTGAATGTGGCCAATCGGTGGGCAAAAAGTCGTACCCGATACCGATCTGACAGTCAATAACGTAATTTCACTTTCAAACGGAACAAAAGCTTCAACAATGACACGTGTTGTTTTGGCACGTGCGCCTTCCAACGCTGTATTCCAGCAGGATTCCGCGTCTTCGGGTGTCCGGCATACAGACTGCCCTTTACCCGACGAACTCATCAAGGGCTTGACCACGCATGGCGTGCCCAGCTCATGAACCGCTGACCGCAACTGCTCAAAATCATCTGCAAAGCGGTAGGAGGCGGTCGGAAGCAGCAGCTTCTCGGCAGCAAGCCTGCGAATACCCTCCCGGTCCATCGTAAGACGAGCGGCCCGGGCCGTTGGAACTACGTGAAATCCCTCTTGCTCCAATTCTTCCAAAGCACCCGTAGCAATAGCTTCGATTTCAGGTACAATTATGTCGGGCTTTTCCTTGCGAATCAGTGCCTTCAATGCCTCAGCATCCTGCATATCCAAACCATAAGAACGATGAGCCACCTGCATTGCTGGAGCCAGTTCATAGCGGTCTACAGCAATACATTCCACGCCAAGCCGCTGAGCTTCAATAATGACTTCTTTTCCCAATTCGCCGCTACCCAGAAGCAGCATCTTTTTAGCCCCGGCAGAAAAAGGAGCACCCCACATCTTGAACTCTTCCCCCTCTGAAGATATTGCTCTGATCTCTTTTCATCTTTATTTTCAGGGTTTAGCTCCAAGAATGCAATAGCGCTCCGCATTTAAATTTACAAAAATCGCGATTTTTTGATCTTTTTTTTACAAAAATCTAAATTGTGCTTCCACCAGCCCCCGATAAATTCCATGTTTTTTCATCAATTGTTCATGATTCCCACTTTCTTGGATCTGCCCGTGATCCAGCACGACGATATGATCCGCATTCCGAATGGTGGACAAACGATGAGCAACCATGAAGGAGGTTCTGCCTTCCAGCAGCACCTGAAGAGCCTCCTGAATTTTCAGCTCTGTTTCCGTATCTATACTGGCTGTGGCTTCATCCAATATGAGAATACGTGGATTAGCCAGTAAAGCGCGGGCAAAGGATAGCAGCTGCCGCTGGCCCATGGACAGCATCCCGCCCCGCTCCTCTACCTCTGTTTCATAGCCGCCCGGCAAATGAACGATGAATTCATGAGCATTGACTGCCTTCGCAGCCGCTTCAATTTCCTCATCCGTTGCATCCAGTCGACCGAATCGAATATTATCGCGGATCGTACCTGAAAAAATAAATGTATCCTGAAGTACGATGCTAATTTGGCTACGCAAGCTCTCCACCGTTACGTCACGCACATCATGACCGTCAATCGTAAGTCGCCCTGATGTAATGTCATAAAACCGGCTGAGCAGGTTAATGATTGTGCTTTTACCAGATCCGGTATGCCCGACAAGCGCAATGGATTGACCCGCCTCGACAGAGAGATGAATGCCTTTAAGCGCCTGACGCCCCTTTTCATATTCAAAAATAACTTCTTCAAAATGGATATCGCCACGAATAGACGGCAGGTCTTGGGCTCCCGGCTTATTCGCAATATTCGGCTGTTCATCCATAAACTCAAAAATTCTTTCCGACGAAGCCATCGCTACCAGCAACTGGTTGTACATCTGGCCCAGTCGATTAATCGGGTCCCAAAAGTTCCCCACATAGTTGGCAAACGCAACCAGCAGACCTACCGTAAGCTGATCCGTCTGAATCAGATGCGCTCCGAACCAGAACAGCACAAGCGTACCCAAGCCTCCGGTAATATCAATGAGCGGGCCGAATATCTGATTCATGGCAGATGCTTTATCCCAAGATCGCTTGCTGGAGCTGTTCATGTTATCGAAATAAGCCATGTTTTCCTGCTCCTGCGTGTACGCCTGTGTCACACGGATACCCTGAATGGATTCATTCAGATGAGAGTTGATACGGGAATTCTTCATGCGTACTTCCTGCCAGGCACGGCGGATGCGCACACGCAGCTTGGTAGAGATTAAAAACATGATCGGAACAGTCACGATGACCGCCAGACCAAGCTTCCAGTTAATCAGCAGCAAAATGACGATGATTCCAGTGAGCTGTACACAGTCAATCAGGACATTCACCGCACCATTCGTAAATAGATCCTGAAGCGAGTTGATGTCATTCGTAACGCGTACCAAGACAGATCCAGCCGGTCTTTTATCAAAAAAGTTGAAAGAAAGCTTCTGAATATGCTTGAACAGATCCTCACGCAGATCGTAAATGACACGTTGACCGATAATATTGGTGAATTTAATGCGGTACGTACTGGCTGCCCATTGAATTAAATATAGCAACAGCACTGCTCCCGTTATAAGCAGCAGCAATTTTACACTCGGCAGTGCAGGCCCTACGGGAGCAATCGCCTTGTCAATGGCCAGACTGATCAAATAGGGTACAGTCAGCTTGGTGATGGTACCAAGAATCATCATGACCAGTAGTATCGGCAGGATCTGCCGGGCGTAAGGCTTCATGTATGCGAGCAACCGTTTGAATTCGTTCCAGTTAAACGGTTTGTCGATGATATCATCATCCTGGTACACAAATCGCTCATTCATTGGTTTTTGAATCGTTTTGGCTTTTTCAGCGGGTACATTCATGATCTCACCTGCCTTTCGGATGCACCGTCAGGAGTCTGGGCTATGTAGTCGGCGTATTGAATATGATACACATCCTGATACGGACCTGGAGTGGCAATGAGCTGTTCATGCGTTCCTCGCTGGGCTATCCGCCCTTCCTCCAGCACTACAATTTCATCAGCATGGCGAAGTGAAGAAATACGATGAGCAATAATAAAGGTCGTCCGTCCCCGCATAACCTCTTGAAAACCGGTCTGGATTTCATGCTCCGTCTCCATATCGACCGCGCTGGTCGCATCATCAAGCACCAGAATTTTCGGATTTTTAAGTAGTGCGCGCGCGATGGCAATCCGTTGCTTTTGCCCACCAGACAGCCCCAGTCCCCGTTCACCGACAACTGTGTCATAACCCAATGGCAGCTCGGTAATAAATTCATGCGCTTGGGCCAGCTTGGATACGCGTATAATGTCATCCTTACTGACATGGCTTAATCCATAAGCAATGTTGTTACGGATGGAAGATGAGAACAGGAACGTCTCCTGGAACACGGAAGAAATTTGAGCACGTAAATCACGGATTTTCAAATGGCGTATATCCGTCCCATCCAGCTTGATGCTGCCTGCGTTCACATTGTAAGCTCGCATAAGCAGCTGAATAATGGTGGATTTACCTGATCCGGTTCCGCCCAAAATACCGATGACTGATCCCGGGGGCGCATCCAGGTTGATGTCAACGACAGCGGGCAGCTTATTCCCGTAAGCAAAAGTGACATGCTCAAAGGTGACATGGCCCTCTACCTCATTAGCATCGAGCGACAGAGCATCAGCTTCATCGGTAACATCCACCGATTGATTCAGTAGCTCCAAGACCCGTTCACCGGAAGCTTTGGACTGGGTATAGTTATTGATATGGAAGCCAATGTTCCAGATGGGGCCGATAATGTACCAAATTAAGCTAAAAAAGGCGACAAGCTGACCCAGAGTCAGCGACTTTTCAATGACCAGATAGCCCCCCATGCCCAGTAGAAGAACGACACTGACCGAAGCAATCAGTTCCATGGCGGGGAAGAAACGGCTCCACAGGGAAGCAGCTTGAATTTGATTATTTTTGTATTGCTCATTTCGCACTGAAAATTTTTCAACCTCATATGATTCGCGGGCAAATGATTTGACGGTGCGCACACCTGTTATATTTTCCTGCACCGCTGTCGTCAAGGCGCTGAGCGCAAGCCGCATTTCCTGAAAGGTGGGGTGAATTCGGGATTCGAACTTAAACGTGACGAAGAGCAGCAAGGGCATGCTGATCATCGTAATGAGGGTGAGCTGCCAGTTGATATACAGCATCATTATTGATCCGAATACGACCATCAGTACCACATTGAGGATTTGGGCAAAACCAAACCCGATAAAGTTGCGAATCGCCTCCAAATCACCCGTCAAACGGGACATGAGATCCCCTGTTTTGGCAGTGTCATAATATCTGAAGGACAAAAATTGAAGCTTTTCATAACAAGCATTGCGGAGTCGGTATGCCAGATAGTTACCCAGCCGTCCACCAAAAAAACCGTGTAAAAATTGCATAAAGCCTTTGACGATCACGACTCCCAGCACAGTTAGAGCCAGCGCGGGGACTTTCCCGAAGTCACCGGGAATGATAGCGTTATCAATTAGCCTTTGGAGCAGGTTTGGATACACCAGTCCCAGGGCCGTCGCTATCGCAAGGCATAGAATGGAAAGAAATAGATAATGTCTCCTCTCACGAAAAAAGCCCTGCAATTGCCTGAGCACTTCCATGTCAATGTCCCTCCATTAGTTGCACGACGTTGTTATATGGCTTAGTGAAGTTTACCATTCGCATTCCAAGGGGGCAAAGAGGATAACTGACCGTTTTCAGGCAGGTTCGCAATTGGCGGGTGATTAGACAAATTAAATCGCTTTCTTATCATTGAATATGGCTAATTACTCGGTATTGCTGTCTTTTTGAAGCATGCGTAAAACACCGGGTTGTCCCGCAACCCGGTGTCCTGATGAAAGATAGCTTGTCCATGAAGCGGCGGTAGCCCGCAAGCTATGAATGGAATGCTATTAGGCGGCTGATTAGGCCATCTGAAAAATGAACTTTGGCAATGTGCGAAAAGAATTACGTTAGCGATTCTTCCTGCTCCAAGGCGGCGATCCGACTGGCAAGCTCTTCCCAAACCTGTGGCTGCTCACCACCCGTAAGTGCATGCTCCATACCGCGAATTGTCTCCAGCATCTGCTCCCGAAGCTGAGTCGTCTGCCACGTTTGTTCCTCCTGTACCAGCATAATGTAAAAAGAGGACATTCGTTCTCGCTGTTGCTCTACAGCTTCCCCGACTCGCTCACGCAGCACCGGCTCCAGTGTGGCTTGCAGACCTGCACGGCCGGATCCTTCAAAAAATAGCTTAGGATTTTTAAAGCTGCCCCAATATTCTTTCCAATGGATGGACTCCTGCAGGGAAATATCACTCCATTCGGGAACAGCCCATTCTCTGGGTTCTGGAACCGTGCAATCCAGTCCTTCCAGCTGATGGTTTATGTCCTCTACACACCGCTGTATAGCCTTGCGTACCAAGCTTTGCCCCGTTTTTTCCAGCCTCAGCGTGGTTGCCAGCAATTCCTGTGACAGTTCCAGTTCGATCAGGCGCATCAGTTCACGACCACAGGAAGCAAAGGCTGAACGAAGATCGCCCACACCTTCCCGCAGGACAGACGGATGAAACGCCTCCGCGATAAACTCTCCAGTCCGATAAGCCAGCCGTTGACGTACGTGAAACAGCAGTTCATCGGTTTCCCCAGACAACACAGCTGCACCACTGCTATCAGACAAGCTCAATAATGTTTGCTCCAGTTCCTCACGGATATGGGTTAATCGCTCCAACCGTCCTTCGCGTTCCTCCACGCTATATCTGGCATCTGCGGCGTGCTGCACTATCCTGCTTCGCAGCCGACCCAGCTCCTGCATGGCGGAAGCGATGGACAGTCCGGCCAGTTCTTCGGCTGCAAATGCTGAAAAATCATCTTCAAACGCATCAAAACGTGAAGCGGCACGCAGCGAAGCCTCTCCTTGCTCGGCTGCTTCCAGCGCCAGCATACTAGACAGCGGATAAATACGCGGCTTACGAATCCCGTTCGCTTGCAGTTGCTCCTGCACATGCCGGGTTACGGATTGCAGCTCTTCTTCGGACGAAGCGAGGTCTGCTGCATTGACGATAAAAAAGGTCTGATCCATTGCCAACGTCTCTTTCACCCGGCCCAATTGGTTCAAAAATTGACGGTCTCCTTGGGTAAACGCGTGATTATAGTACGTGACAAATACAAGAGCGTCCGCATGCTTCATATAATTGAAGGTCACACCTGTGTGACGCGCATTGACTGAATCCGCTCCAGGCGTATCCACAAGCACGATCCCCTGACGGGTCAGAGGGCAGTCATAATAAAGATCAATATGCTCCACAAAGCATGACTTATGCTCGGATGCAACAAAATCCCGGTATTGCTCCAGATTCACTTGAAGCTGCTGGCCTAGCAAACGTTCAGCTTCTTCCCATCCAGCGGCGGCAGCCTTCAAAAAGCTGTAATGGGGCCGCCCGGCAGGGTGAATGCCTTCCGGGGACAACGCATGTACGGTATCCTGCCATCCCTCTGCACCCGGTTCTCCCAGCCCTAACAGCCGAAACGAGTATTTAAGGTCTTCCCGCAAAGCGTCCACTGATTTCATATGGACGTCGGCGGTGGCATGGCGCTCCTGGCTTGCGGGCGCCATAATCCGGTTAATCGCCGCTGTCGTCGGATGCGGCGATACAGGCAACACCGCTTCGCCCAGCAAAGCGTTGGCGAAGCTGGACTTCCCGGCGCTGAATGCTCCGAACAGCGCCAGCGTGAACCGCCCGCCCTCCAGCGCAGCGGCGCGGGCGCGTAAATCCCGTACTGCCGCTTGCATGGCAGGGTACGGGCTCAACAATGCAGCAGCGGCCTCCAACCGGGACGCTGCTGCATCCAGCCGCGTGCGGCGGCCTCCGGCGGCGGGCTGTGCTGCCGTCGTGCCTGCAAGCGGCTGCGCCGCTGCGGCGTGTGCGCCAGCGGCGGCAGTACGCGCAGCGCCCTCTGGCGTGGCCGGAGCCGCAGCGGTGGTTTCCGCCGCAGGCGTTGGCGCCGCCGCCTGAGGCAACGCGTCAGGCGCGGCTGCTTGCGGAAGCAGGCTGCGCAGCGC